>NZ_JBHXMA010000055.1:0-68824 GCF_042721035.1 Streptomyces sp. NPDC058464 | reverse complement strand
GCGGGGGGGGGCGACCCCCTTCATCTCGCAACCGCGCGCGCCCGGGGGGTTGTCCCCCACCCCGCCTGGGCGCCCGGGGCCGCGCGGATCTCTCCGCGCGGCCCTCGGGAAGCGGCTGTCAGGCGCCGCAGGACCGCAGGAACTTCCGGGTGCGCACCGCGATGGGCAGCGGCTTGTCCGGCTCGCAGGGGTACATGTCCTGCTCGACGATCGCGAACAGGTCGACCCCCAGCCGCTGTGCCGCCGCCAGCACCGGAGCCAGCTCCGGTACGCCGGCGGGCGGTTCGCACATCACGCCCTGGGCCACGGCCGGCCCGAACGGGGTGCCCTTGGCCTGGACGTCGGCCAGGATCGCCGGGTCCACCTGCTTGAGGTGCAGGTAGCCGATCCGCTCGCCGTACGTCTCGATCAGCTTGACGCTGTCGCCGCCGCAGTAGGCGTAGTGCCCGGTGTCCAGGCAGAGGTTGACCAGGTCCGTGTCGGTCGAGTCGAGGAAGTGCTCGACGTGCTCCTCGGTGTCGATGTGGGTGTCGGCGTGCGGGTGGACGACGATGTCCAGGCCGTACGCCTCCTTCACCTCGTGGCCGAGGCGCTCCATGCCCTTGGTGAGGTGGGCCCACTGCTCGCCGGTCAGCTCCGGCGGCTCCAGGATCTCGGCGGTCTTGTCGTCCCGCCAGAAGGACGGGATGACCACCAGGTGCTTCGCTCCCATCGCCTGGGTGAGCGCGGCGACCTGGCTGACGTGCTCCCAGGTCGACTCCCAGACGGCCGGGCCGCGGTGCAGGCCGGTGAAGACCGTGCCGGCCGAGACCTTCAGGTCCCGCTTGGCGATCTCGTCCGTGAGCCGGGCCGGGTCGGTGGGGAGGTACCCGTAGGGGCCGAGTTCGATCCAGGAGTAGCCGGCCTCGGCGACCTCGTCGAGGAAGCGTTCCCAGGGGACCTGGCGGGGGTCGTCCGGGAACCAGACGCCCCAGGAGTCGGGGGCCGAGCCGACCCAGATGCGGTCGAGAGCGTCGGTCATGGGCTCAGGACTTTCCTTCCGGACCGGTCGCGACGGGTGCGGTGAGGTCCTCCTCTTCGGGGAGTTCCTCGGTGTCGACCCCGCGCACCTGGGAGAGCTCGTGCTTGAGGGCAGCGAGTTCGGCGCCTCCGGCCATGTGGTTGGTGAGTTCCTCCAGGGTGATGTCGCTGCGTTCGGCGGAGAGTTCCAGGGTGCCGAGGCGCAGGACGCTGAAGTGGTCGCCGACCATGAAGGCGTGGTGCGGGTTGTGGGTGATGAAGATGACGCCGAGGCCGCGTTCGCGGGCGGCGGCGATGTACTTCAGGACCACACCGGACTGCTTGACGCCGAGGGCGGCCGTCGGCTCGTCCAGGATGAGGACGCGGGCGCCGAAGTAGACCGCGCGGGCGATGGCCACGCACTGGCGCTGGCCGCCGGAGAGGGTGCCGATGGGCTGGTCCAGGTCGTCCAGGATGATGCCCATGTTGCGCAGTTCGCGGTCGGCGGTCTCCTTCATCCTGGCGATGTCGAGACGGCGCACGGGCCAGGGGCCCTTGGTCATCTCGGAGCCGAGGAAGAAGTTGCGCCACACCGGCATCAGGGGGACGGTGGCGAGGTCCTGGTAGACGGTGGCGATGCCCTTGTCGAGGGCCTCGCGCGGGGTGGAGAAGCGGACCGGGGTGCCGTCGACGAGGAAGTCGCCCTCGGTGTGCTGGTGCAGCCCCGAGATGATCTTGATGAGGGTGGACTTGCCGGCGCCGTTGTCGCCGAGGACGCAGGTCACCTGGTTCGGGAAGACCTTGAGGTCGACGCCGTGCAGGGCGCGGATGTTGCCGTACGACTTGCCCGTGCCGCGCAGTTCGACGATCGGGGCGCCGTCGACGGGGGCCGCCTCGTCCTGGAGGACGGCACCGTGGGTTCCGGAGTTGTTGTCTGTCATCGGGTCACCTCCTGGTCGCGGTGCGCTGCACCCACAGGTTGATCATCACGGCACCGAGGAGCATGACGCCGAGGAAGGCCTTGAACCAGTCGGGGTTCCAGCCCGCGTAGACGATGCCCTGCTGGACCATGCCGAACATGAAGGCACCGAAGACCGGACCGATCGCGGAGCCGGCGCCACCGGTCAGCAGGCAGCCGCCGATGACCGCGGCGGAGATGTAGATCAGCTCCTGGCCCACGCCCTCGCCGGACTGCACGGTGTTGAAGGAGAACAGCTGGTGCATGCCGACGAACCAGGCGCCGAAGCCGACCAGCATGAACAGCGAGATCTTGGTGAAGTTCACCGGGACGCCGACCGCGCGAGCCGAGTCCTTGTTGCCGCCGACCGCGAAGACCCAGTTGCCGTACTTCGTGCGCAGCAGGACCCAGGTCGCGATGGCCGCGAAGAACAGCCACCAGAAGATGGTGATCTTCACCTGGACGCCGCCGATGTCGAAGGACGAGGCGAAGAGCGCCTTGGCCTGGCCGAAGCCGTCCATGTTGCTGATGTCGTCGGTGGCGACGTTGCCGGTGACCAGCTTGGTCACCGCGAGGTTCACGCCCTGGAGGATCAGGAAGCTGCCCAGGGTGATCAGGAAGCTGGGCAGACCGGTCTTGACCACCAGCCAGCCGTTGAGGAAGCCGATGGCGAGCGACACGACGAGCGCGGCGATCACGCCGACCCAGACGTTCATGCTCAGCTGGTAGGCGATCATGCTCGCGGTGAGCGCCGAGGTGATCACCGCGACACCGGCGGAGAGGTCGAACTCCCCGCCGATCATCAGCAGGGCCACCGGCAGCGCCATGATGCCGATGGTGGACGACTGGTACAGGATGTTCGCCATCGAGCTGGCTTCCCGTACCGGCGGGGCGGCGATCAGGAAGAAGACGTACACCGCGACCGCGCCGAGGAAGACGCCGACGTCGGGGCGGGCCAGGATCCGCAGCGCCAGGGGGCGCTGGGCGGTCCGGCCGTCCTTCTCCTTCGGACCGGGGGCCGGCGGTGTGGCCACCGCCGGCTGGGTCTCCTGACTCATCTCGATCACCGAGTGCCCTTCGCGGCGAACTCGGCGACCTTGTCGACGTTGGACTTGTCGACGAAGGCCGGGCCGGTCAGCACCGGCTGCTCACCGCCGCCCATGTAGTTGCCGTTGTTCTTGTAGAGCCACAGCGAGTCGATCGCCAGGTAGCCCTGGAGGTAGGGCTGCTGGTCCACGGCGAACTCGATGGTGCCCTTGCTGATGGCGCCGGTCAGGTCCTTGTTGAGGTCGAAGGTGGCGACCTTCGCCTTGCTGCCCGCGTCGGACACCGACTGGACGGCGATCAGCGCGATCGGGGCGCCGAGCGTGACCACGTGGTCGATGGCCTTGTCCTGGGTGAGCTTGGCGGTGATCGTCGACTTGACCGAGGTCGGGGAGGTGCCGTCGACGTACAGGGTCTCCGTGGTCCCGGAGAACGTCTTCTTCACTCCGTCGCAGCGCTGGGTGAGGCCGACGTTGCCCTGCTCCTGGATGACACAGACGACCTTCTTGGCGCCTTCGGTGTTCAGCCGGTTGCCGAGCGCCTCGCCCGCCACCGTCTCGTCCTGGCCGAAGAACTCCAGCAGACCGAGCTTCTTCCAGTCGCTCAGACCGGAGTTGAGGCCGACGATCGGGATCTTCGCGGAGTTGGCCTTGCCGACGACGTCCTTCATGGCGTCCGGCTTGGCGAGGGTGACGGCGATCCCGTCGACCTTCTGGTCGATCGCGTTCTGCACCAGGTTGGCCTGGTTGCCCGCGTTCGGGTCCGCCGAGTAGACGAGCTTGATGTTGTCCTTGTCGGCGGCGGCCTGGGCGCCCTTGCGGACGATGTCCCAGAAGGTGTCGCCCGGCGACTGGTGGGTGACCAGCGCGACCGTCATGCGAGGGGTGGACGCCTTGCCCGCCGAGGCCGCCGATCCTCCCTCTTCGGACTTCTTTCCTCCGGAGCTGCTGGAGCAGCCGGCGAGGGTCAGGGCTGCCGCCGCGGCGACGGCCACGATCGGGGCCAGCCTGCGCGGACGGGAGTGGGAAGAGCGGTCCATCTTTCCTGCACCTCACTGTGCTACGGGGGAAAGGAACGGATCAGGACGATCCGTGGACCCGGGCCGACGGAGGTGGTCCGGGTCACTGCCTTGCGTTGGGACGGGATACAAGTCCCTGTGCGGCCCGCTGTCAATACTTTGTTAAGACATCATTTCACACTCAGGTCCGAATGTAAGTACAAACCATTGACAGCGCGACCTGCTCCGATCTACACCTGAGGGGCATCAGCCCACCCTCGAGGAGCCTCGCATGACCGATCCGCCGGCACCGGCCTCCGGCCGCGTCGCGACGGGCCGTTCCGAAGCTGATCTCTACCCGCTCCCGCCGGGAGTACCCCTGGCGCCGGCGGAGCGCCCCGTGGGCCGGCCGGCCGCCGCCCGCCGCCCCCTGCCCGCCACCCCGTCCGAATGAGGTCCCCCATGAGCCAGCCGACCACCCGCCTGACCGTCGCCCAGGCGCTGGTGCGGTTCCTGTCCGCCCAGTACACCGAGCGCGACGGTGTCCGGCACCGGCTGATCGCCGGCACCTGGGGCATCTTCGGCCACGGCAACGTGGCGGGGATCGGCCAGGCGCTCCTCGAGTACGGCGACGTCATGCCGTACCACCAGGGACGCAACGAGCAGGCGATGGTGCACGCGGCGGTCGGCCACGCCCGCCAGCTGGACCGGCTCTCGGCGCAGGCGGTGACCACGTCCATCGGCCCGGGCGCCACCAACCTGGTGACCGGCGCCGCCCTCGCCACCATCAACCGGCTGCCGGTGCTGCTGCTCCCCGGCGACTACTTCGCCAGCCACGCGCCCGACCCGCTGCTGCAACAGCTGGAGCACCCGAGCGAGTTCGACGTCTCCGTCAACGACACGCTGCGCCCGGTCTCCCGCTACTTCGACCGGATCACCCGCCCCGAGGCGCTGATCCCGTCCGCGCTGAACGCCATGCGGGTCCTGGCCGACCCGGCCGAGACCGGCGCGGTCACCCTCGCCCTCCCCCAGGACGTCCAGGCGGAGGCGTACGACTGGCCGGAGGAGTTCTTCGCCGACCGGGTCTGGCGGGTCCGGCGGCCGGCCCCCGACCCCGTGGAGCTGGCGGACGCCGTGAGCGCCGTACGGGCCGCTCGGCGGCCGTTGATCGTGGCGGGCGGCGGAGTCCACCACAGCCGCGCGGAAGAGGCTCTGAGGGCCCTTGTGGAGGCCACGGGCATCCCCGTCGCCTCGACCCAGGCGGGCAAGGGCTCGCTGCGCCACGACCACTCGGCCGACCTGGGCGGGATCGGCCACACCGGGACCGCCGTCGCGGACGACCTGGCCCGCACCGCCGACCTGGTCATCGGCGTGGGCACCCGGTACACGGACTTCACCACGGCCTCCGGCACCCTCTTCCAGAACCCGGACGTCCGCTTCCTGAACCTGAACATCACCGGGTTCGACGCCCACAAGCTGGCCGCGCGGACGCTGGTCTGCGACGCACGGGCGGGGCTCGCGGCCCTCGCGGAGGCCCTGTCCGGGCACCGGGTGGCCGCGGAGTACGCCGCCGAGTACCGGGAGGGCAAGGAGCGCTGGGACGCCGTCGTCGAGGCGGCCTACCGCGCGGACGACGAGGACGCGGTGCCGACCCAGACCCAGGTGCTCGGCGCCCTGGACGCGGTCGTCGGCGATGACGACGTTGTCATCAACGCGGCCGGCTCGCTCCCGGGCGACCTGCACAAGCTGTGGCGGGCCCGCTCGCCGCGCCAGTACCACCTGGAGTACGGCTACTCCTGCATGGGCTACGAGATCCCGGCCGGCATCGGCGTCCAGCAGGCCGCCCCGGAGATCGCCGTCTGGTCGCTGGTCGGCGACGGCACGTATCTGATGATGCCGACCGAGATCGTCACCGCCGTGCAGGAGGGTCTGCCCGTCAACCTGGTCCTCATCCAGAACCACGGGTACGCCTCCATCGGCGGCCTCTCCGAGTCGGTGGGCGGCGAGCGGTTCGGCACCGCCTACCGCTTCCGCTCCGCCGACGGCACCTTCGGCGGGGCCCCGCTGCCGGTCGACCTCGCCGCCAACGCGGCCAGCCTCGGCATGGAGGTGCTGCGCGCCAAGACCGTGCGGGAGCTGCGCGAGGCCCTTGCAGCGGCCCGCGCGAGCGACCGGGCGACGTGCGTGTACGTGGAGACGGACCCGGCGCCCACCGCTCCCCCGGCCGAGGCCTGGTGGGACGTGCCGGTCGCCGAGACCGCAGAGCGCGAGGCCGCCGTACGGGCCCGCGAGGAGTACGACCGGCAGGTCGCCGACCGCCGCCGGCATCTGTGATTCCCCCGAACCCCGGAAGGAGGTGTCCCGGTGGCCCGTACCAGGGATTCCGCCCGCACCGCGACCGTCTCGGCACTCGACGCCCTGGACTTCGCCCTGGACCGCGGCAGCCCGGTGCCGCTCTACTACCAGCTCGCCCAGCAGCTGGAGGAGGCCATAGAGCACGGAGTGCTCGCCCCGGGCAACCTCCTGGGCAATGAGATCGACCTGTCGGTGCGGCTCGGCCTGTCCCGGCCCACGGTCCGCCAGGCCATCCAGTCACTTGTCGACAAGGGCCTCCTTGTGCGCCGCCGGGGCGTGGGCACCCAGGTGGTGCACAGCCAGGTCAAGCGGCCGCTGGAGCTGAGCAGCCTCTACGACGACCTGGAGTCGGCCGGGCAGGGCCCGACCACCCGGGTGCTGCGCAACGAGCGGATCCACGCGACCGCGGAGGTGGCCGCCGCGCTCGGCATCGCGGAGGGCGCGGAGGTGGTCGTCCTGGAGCGGCTGCGCTGCACGCACGGCCAGCCGGTGGCGTTCCTGTGCAACTACCTGCCCGCCGGCCTGCTCGATCTCGAGACCGAGCGGCTGGAGACGACCGGTCTGTACCGGATGATGCGCACGGCGGGCATCACCCTGCACAGCGCCCGGCAGACGGTGGGCGCCCGCAGCGCCACCGCCGAGGAGGCCGTCCGGCTCGACGAGAAGGAGGGCGCCGCCCTGCTCACCATGCGGCGCACGGCCTACGACGACACCGGGCGGCCGGTGGAGTACGGCAGCCATGTCTACCGGGCCTCCCGGTACGCCTTCGACTTCCAGCTGCTCGTACGGCCGTAGAACGTGGCGTGCCAGGCCGGTTGCTGCGGGTTTAACCGCTGGTCCCGCCACCCGAAACCAACACGCCCGCACACGAGCCCCCATGGAGTTTGTCCCATGGGGGCTCCGTCGTACCGCTTTGTTCAACAAACCGGCAGGCAACCATGTCGATTACGTTTCGGGCAAGAGACGGGCGAGAGAGTCGCAGGCTATTGACGCATGAGCGGACAAGCGGCTGTTATTGCGCCCACGATGTTCGGCCGAGTTGGTTTCTGATCGGTTTCGGGACCTTTCGAAGATCAACTCTTCCCCTTGCCGAACCCTGTTACCCAGGAGCCGCCATGCGCATCTCCCCGTCCGGTCTTCACGTGCCGGGTCCGAGCCGCCGTAACGTTCTGCGTGGCGCCGGTTCGGCCGCCCTCCTCGCC
Source organism: Streptomyces sp. NPDC058464 (assembly GCF_042721035.1). Taxonomy (NCBI): domain Bacteria; kingdom Bacillati; phylum Actinomycetota; class Actinomycetes; order Kitasatosporales; family Streptomycetaceae; genus Streptomyces; species Streptomyces sp. NPDC058464. The sequence goes on along the minus strand of NZ_JBHXMA010000055.1, from coordinate 61,269 downwards.
GGTGCCGGCATACCCCTGCTGTCCGCCTGCGGCAGCAGCGGGTCCTCCTCCTCGGACTCGAAGACCGTCAGCCTCGGCTCCAACGCGTCCGACGCCGTGCCGAAGAAGGCGTACCAGTCCGTCTACGACGCCTTCAAGAAGTCGTCCGGCGTCACCGTCAAGGTGAACACCAAGGACCACAACACCTTCCAGGAGCAGATCAACTCGTACCTGCAGGGCACGCCGGACGACGTGTTCAACTGGTTCGCCGGCTACCGGATGCAGTTCTTCGCGGCCAAGGGCCTCGCCTCCCCGATCGACGACGTGTGGGAGAAGATCGGGGCCAACTTCCCCGACGCGATGAAGAAGCTCAGCAAGGGCGCCGACGGCAAGTACTACTTCGTGCCGCTGACCACGTACCCCTGGGCGATCTTCTACCGCAAGAGCGTCTTCCAGGAGAAGGGCTACACGGTCCCCACCACGTGGGACGAGCTGGTCGCCCTGTGCAAGCAGATGAAGAAGGACGGCCTGGTCCCGATCGCCTTCGGCGACAAGGACGCCTGGCCGGCCATGGGCACCTTCGACCAGATCAACTTCCGCCTCAACGGCTACGACTTCCACGTCGAGCTGATGGGCGGCAAGGCCGCCTGGACCGACTCCAAGGTGAAGGACGTCTTCGACCACTGGGCCGAGCTCCTCCCCTACCACCAGGACGGCTTCATGGGCCGCACCTGGCAGGACGCCGCCCAGACCCTGGTGTCGAAGAAGGCCGGCATGTACCTCCTGGGCACGTTCGTGGCGCAGCAGTTCACCAACGCCTCCGACCTCGCGGACCTGGACTTCTTCCCGTTCCCGGAGATCAACTCCGCGTACGGCCAGGACACCGTGGAGGCGCCCACCGACGGCTTCATGGTGAGCAAGTCCCCGAAGAACCACGACGGTGTCGTGAAGCTGCTGGAGTACCTCGGCACCCCCGCCGCCGAGGAGACGTACCTGAAGACGGACCCGAGCGTGGTCGCCGCCTCCAGCAAGGCCTCCACCGCCGCCTACTCGACGCTCCAGAAGAAGGCGTTCGACATGATCGGCGGCGCCAAGAGCCTCACCCAGTTCATGGACCGCGACTCCCGGCCGGACTTCACCTCCACGGTGATGCAGCCCGGTCTGCAGAAGTTCCTGCAGAACCCGAAGGGTGTCGACAGCCTGCTCTCGTCCATCGAGCGGCAGAAGAAGACGATCTTCGCGTCCGAGTGAGCTGACTGAATGTCGACTGACACCCCCACGAAGTCCCAGGAGGCGGCCGCCGTGCCGCCTCCTGGGCGCGCGTCCGAGAAGAAGCGGGTCCAGCAGGGGCACAAGCGCCTGCTGACCCGCCGTGACCGCATCACGCTCGCCTTCATGGCGGGCGTGCCGACGGTTCTGCACGTAGTCCTGGTCTGGGTGACCGCCCTGGCCTCGATCCTCCTCGCCTTCACCTCCTGGGACGGCATCGGCTTCGACTCCATCAAGTGGGTCGGGCTCGACAACTTCCAGCAGCTCTTCAACGACAACCCGCAGTTCTGGCCGGCCGTCCAGCACAACGTCATCTGGTTCGTCGTCCTCATCCTGCTCCCGACCCCGTTCGGCCTGTTCCTGGCCGTGCAGCTGGACAAGAAGATCCGGTTCAGCCGGGTCTACCAGACGGCGTTCTTCCTGCCCGTCGTCATCTCCCTGGCGTGCATCGGGTTCGTCTGGCAGCTGATCTACAACCCGGACACGGGCCTGATCAACAGCCTCATCGGCGCCAACAAGCCGGGCCACTACATCGACTGGATCGGTGACCCGAACCTCAACCTGTGGGCGGTCCTGGTCGCCGCGTCCTGGCGGCACACCGGCTACATGATGATCCTGTACCTGGCCGGCCTGAAGAGCGTGGACCCGTCGCTGCGGGAGGCCTCGGCCCTCGACGGCGCCAACGAGTGGCAGACGTTCAAGAACGTCATCTTCCCGACGCTGCGGCCGACCAACACCATCGTCCTGGTCGTGACCATCATCGAGTCGCTGCGCGCCTTCGACCTGGTCTTCGTCTTCAACAAGGGCGCCCAGGGCACCGAGTTGCTCTCCATCCTGGTGACCAACAACATCATCGGCGAGTCCAGCCGTATCGGTTACGGCTCGGCGATCGCGGTGGTGCTGCTGTTCATCTCCCTGATCGTGATCATTCCCTACCTGATCGCGACCTTCCGGAAGGAGCGGCGCGCATGAGCACCGTGAGCAGCGCGCTGCCCAAGCAGCGCAACCCGATCCGCCCGGCCCGTGTCCTGCTGCACGTGTTCCTGGCCGGCACGGCCCTGGCGTGGCTCGCCCCGCTGCTGTGGGCGATCTTCTCGGCCATGCGCCCGTACAGCGAGACCAGCAACCGCGGTTACGTGTCCTGGCCGCACACGCTGAACTTCGACAACTTCAAGAACGCGTTCGAGCAGTCGGACATGACCCACTACTTCATGAACACGCTGGTCATCGCGGTCCCGGCCGTGCTGCTCACGCTGTTCCTGTCGTCGATGGTCGCGTTCTACGTGGCCCGCTTCGACTTCCGGGTCAACCTCTTCCTGCTGCTGGTCTTCACGGCCGGCAACCTGCTGCCGCAGCAGGTCATCATCACCCCGCTGTACCGGATGTACCTGCTGACGAACCTGCCGGGCATCACGGCGAGCGGCAAGCTGTACGACTCGGCGCTCGGTCTGGTGCTGATCCATGTGGCGTTCCAGTCCGGGTTCTGCGCCTTCGTGCTGTCGAACTACATGCGTTCGCTGCCGCACGAGCTGACCGAGGCCGCGCTGGTGGACGGCGCGTCGGTGTGGCGGCTGTACTGGCAGATCACGCTGCCGCTGTGCAAGCCGGCGATGGCGGCCCTGGCGACCCTGTTGTCGATCTGGATCTACAACGACTTCTTCTGGGCCCTGGTGCTGATCTCGACCGGTGAGAACATGCCGATCACGTCGGCGCTGAACAACCTCTCCGGTCAGTACTTCACCGACCCGAACCTGGTCGCCGCCGGTTCCCTGCTCACCGCGATCCCGACGCTGCTCGTGTACTTCGCGCTCCAGAAGCAGTTCGTCAGCGGTCTGACCCTGGGCTCCGCAAAGGGCTGATCCGGCCCCGTCCGAAAGAGAACCTCGTGCACAACCCGTTCACCCCGGTCGCCTCCGTGGCCGTGGACACGCGCACCGCCCGTGTCCACGAGGAGGGCTGGCAGTCGTGGTCGCCCAGTGGCGCCTACGCCCTCGGCGCGGCTCCGTACCGCCCGACGAACGACAACTGGGCGACCGTGTGTTACCGCCCCGGCCGCGACGTGCCCGCAGGGGCCTTCCAGGGCGAGGGCCTGCTGGCGCTCGACCCGGGCGACGGCTCGCCGGTCCGGCTCTGGGCGGCGGCCGACCCGCTGCACGAGGTGCCTTCGGTGCGGCTGACCGTCGCGTCCGGGGTCGCGGAGGTCGAGGCCGACGGCCCGGTCAAGGAGTGGACCGGCACGGACATCCAGTCCGTGCTGGCCGACTGGGCCGGCGCCCTGGCCGTGCCGGCGCCCCGCCCCGCGCCCACCGTCTGGTGCTCCTGGTACGAGTACTTCACGGCCGTCACCGAGGACGACATCCACGAGAACCTGCGGGCGATGGACACCCTCGACCTGCCGATCGACGTGGTGCAGATCGACGACGGCTACCAGAGCGCGCTGGGCGACTGGCTGACCCTGTCCGGCCGCTTCCGCTCCCGACGGGGCATCGCGGACGCCATCCGCGCCCGCGGCCGCCGGGCGGGCATCTGGACGGCGCCCTTCCTGGTCGACCCGGGGAGCGACCTCGCCGAGACCTACCCGGACTGGCTGGTCCGCGACCCCGACGGCAGAGCGCTGCGCGCGGGCCGCAACTGGGGTCACGCGCTGTACGTCCTGGACACCACCCACCCGGCCGCCGCGGCCTACCTGACCGACGTCTTCGCGACGCTGCGCGCCGAGGGCTACGACTACTTCAAGGTCGACTTCCTCTACGCGGGCGCGATGGACGGCGTACGGCACTCGGGCGCGGACCCGCTCACGGCGTACCGGCTGGGCATCGGCCTGATCCGGGAGGCGATCGGCGCCGACGCCTACCTGCTGGGCTGCGGCGCGCCGATCCTCCCCTCCATCGGCCTGTTCGACGCCATGCGGGTCAGCCCGGACACGGCTCCGCACCGCCGTCCCGAGGCCGACGACTTCAGCCAACCCGGCCAGGACCCGGCCGAGTTCACCGGGGTCGGCCGCCAGTGGCAGCACAACCGCCTCTGGGTCAACGACCCGGACTGCCTGATGGCCCGCCCCGCCGTGGAGACCCGTGCCCGCTGGGCGGCGCACGTGGAGGCCGTCGGCGGCCTGGTCGCCTCCAGCGACCGGCTGCTCTCCCTCGACCAGTGGGGCGTGGAGACGACCCGCCGCCTTCTCACCGGAGCCACCGGAGTGAACCGATGAACGACCGCACCCTCTCCGTCCCCGGCATCGCCTACGGCGGCGACTACAACCCCGAGCAGTGGCCCGAGGAGGTGTGGGCCGAGGATGTCCGCCTGATGCGCGAGGCGGGCGTGAACATGGTCAGCGTGGGCATCTTCTCGTGGGCGCTGATGGAGCCCTCCGAGGGCGTCTACGACTTCTCCCGCATGGACAGGATCCTCGACCTCCTCCACGAGAACGGCATCGCCGCCGACCTCGCCACCCCGACGGCCGCCCCGCCGGCCTGGTTCTTCCGCGCCCACCCCGAGGCGCTCCCGGTGGACCACGACGGCCGCACCCTGTCCTACGGCAGCCGGCAGACGTTCTGCCCTAGCAGCCCCGCCTATCGCGCGGCCGCGCTCAGGATCGCGGGCGCGATCGCGGAGCGGTACGCGAGCCACCCGGCCGTGAAGATGTGGCACGTCCACAACGAGTACGGCTGCCACAACGCGGCCTGCTACTGCGACACCAGCGCGGAGTCCTTCCGCCGCTGGCTGCGGGCCCGGTACGGCGACGACCTGGCCGCCCTCAACGACGCCTGGGGCACCACCTTCTGGAGCCAGTGGTACTACGACTGGGACGAGGTCCTGCCGCCCCGCGCGACCGGCGCCGTCCCCAATCCGACGCACCAACTGGACTGGCGGCGGTTCTGCTCGGACGAACTCCTGTCGCTGTACAAGGCGGAGCGGGACGTTCTCCGGGAGGCGGACCCGGCCATCCCCGCCACCACCAACTTCATGGTGATGTTCAACTTCGACGCCCTCGACTACTGGCGCTGGGCACCGGAGCTGGACGTGGTGGCCAACGACCACTACCTGCGCTCCACCGACCCGGAGTCGCAGATCGACATCGCGCTGAGCGGCGACCTGATGCGGTCCCTCGCGGGCGGGCCGTGGCTGCTGATGGAGCACTCGACGGGCGCGGTGAACTGGCAGTCCGTCAACCGGGCGAAGACGGCGGGCGAATTGCGCCGCAACGCGCTGGCGCATGTGGCGCACGGCGCGGACGGCATCTGCTACTTCCAGTGGCGGGCGGCGAAGGCGGGTGCCGAGCAGTGGCACTCGGCGATGCTGCCGCACGCGGGGACCGACAGCCAGATCTGGCGGGACGTGGTCCGGCTGGGCGCGGATCTCCGGGCACTCGCCGAGGTACGCGGCAGCACCGGCACGGCCGAGGTGGCCGTCGTCTGGGACTGGGACGCCCGCTGGGCCGTCGAGCTGCCCTCGCAGCCCAGCGAGGAGCTGCGCTACCTGGACGTCGTCCGCGCCTGGTACGAGCCGCTGTGGCGGGCCGGGGTGGCGGTGGACTTCGTCCGCCCTGACGCTGACCTGTCGGCGTACAAGGTGGTGCTCGCCCCGAGCCTCTACCTGGTGGACGACACGGGCACGGCGAACCTGACCGCCTTCGCGGAGGCCGGCGGCACCCTCGCCGTCGGCTTCCACAGCGGCGCGGTGGACGAGAACTGCCATGTGCGGCTGGGCGGTTACCCGGGCGCCTTCCGGGAGCTGCTGGGCGTGTCCACGGACGAGCTGTTCCCGCTGCTGCCCGAGGAGCGGGTGCCGCTGAGCGAGGGCGGCACCGGCTCGCTCTGGTCCGAGCGGGTGCGGCTCGCGGGCGCGGCGGCGGTGACGTCGTACGCCGACGGGCCGCTGGCCGGGGTTCCCGCGGTGACCCGGCACGGATACGGCGCGGGCACCGCCTGGTACGTGGCGACGCTCCCGGACCCCGACACCCTGGCGGGGCTGCTCGGCCGGATCCGCGCCGAGGCGGGCGTGGCCGCGGGCCGCACCGCCCCGGCGGGCGTGGAGGTCGCCGTGCGGCGCGGTGCGGACGCGGACTACGTGTTCGTGATCGACCACACCGGCGAGGGCGCCGAAGTACCGGTCGCGCCCGGCTCGGTGGAGCTGCTGTCCGGCAAGCCCGCCGACGGTACGGTCACCGTGGCACCGGGCGAGGTCGCCGTCGTACGGGAGCCGCGCGGTCAGTGAGCCGCGTCCAGGCGGGCCCGCTGGCCGGGCGTCAGCTCCAGGTCCACGGCGGCGAGGTTCTCCTCCAGCTGGGCCACGGACGACACCCCGGCCAGCGGGACGACCGGCAGCGGCCCGCCCAGCAGCCAGGCCAGCACCACCTGGTTCAGGGTCGCCCCGGTCTCCCGGGCCACCTCGTTCAGCGCGGCGAGGCGGGGCGGGGTGCCGGGGTGGTCGAGGTCGGCGGTCAGCGCCTTGCCGGGCTGGGTGTACGCGCCCTTGAGCAGCGGTGAGTAGGCGACCAGGGTGAGGTCCGGCTCTGCGCGCAGGTAGCTGTGCAGCTGGGCGTCGGCGGAGCCGAGACTGCCGTCCGGGAACAGGTCGTCGGGGATGTCGGTGCGCGGGCGCAGGTAGCTGTGGTGGTACTGGAGCACCTCGTAGCCGGGCAGGCCGGCCGCGGCGGCGAGGGCGCGGGCGCGTTCCAGCCGCCAGACGGCGTGGTTGCTGGCGCCGAGCAGGCCGACGGTGCCCTCCGCGACGAGCGCGGCGAACCCCTCGACGGTCTCGCGGAGCGGGACGGCGGGGTCCTCTATGTGGGCGTACAACAGATCCAGCTTCTCGACGCCGAGGCGTTCACGGCTGTGCTCGGCCGACTCCCGGATCACCTTCGCGGACAGGCCCTCGGGGTTGTCGGTGTAGCCGGTCCCGGGGGCGAGGGGGCGGGCGCCCAGCTTGGTGGCGATGACGACCTCGTCGCCGATCCCGCGGCTGCGCCGCCAGCGGCCGAGCAGTTCCTCGCTCTGGCCGCCCTGGCTCCCGTCCTCCCAGAAGGCGTAGTTGTCGGACGTGTCGATGAAGTTCCCGCCGGCCTCGACATAGCGGTCGAGGACGGCGAAGGAGGTCTGCTCGTCGGTGCGGGACCCGAAGAGCATGGCGCCGAGCGCGAGGACGCTCACCTCTCGGCGGGTGCCCGGGTCGGTGCCGATGGTGCGGTACTTCATGCCGTCTCCTCCGTCCGGGCACCCGGGGATCCGGGTGCCCGGTGGTGAGTCTTCGGCTTGAAGTGCGCACGAAGTCAAGGGCGCCCGGCGAACGGCCCGTCCAGGGCCGCCCACTGCAGCAGCATGATCGTCTTGGCGTCGGCGATCTCGCCCGTCCGGATCATCTCCAGGGCGCGCCGGAAGGGGAGTTCGAGGATCTCGATGTCCTCGCCCTCCTCGTCCAGGCCACCGCCCTCGTGGGTGCGGGTCGAGGGGCCGTAGGCGGCCGCGTAGAAGGAGATCCGCTCCGTGACCGAACCCGGGCTCATGTAGACGTCGAAGACGTGCTCGACCTCGCCGACGGTGTGGCCGGTCTCCTCGACGACCTCCCGGCGGACCGCGTGCTCCGGGTGCTCGGCCTCGTCGTCCAGGAGGCCCGCCGGGGTCTCGACCAGCATCCCGTCGGGGTGGCCGTTCACGTACACCGGGAACCGGAACTGGCGGGTGAGCAGGACGGTTTCGCGCTCGGCGTCGTAGAGGAGGAGGGTGGCGCCGTTGCCGCGGTCGTGGGTCTCGCGTTCCTCGGTGTGCCAGGTGCCGTCGGCGTGCTGGAGGTCGAAGGTGGTGGCCCGCTCGACGTACCAGTTGCTGGACAGGAGCCTCACCTCCCGAACCTTCACACGCGGGTTGCCGGTCAGGTCCAGGCCGACGCGGTCCAGACCGGTACGGCCCCGGCGGTCGGGGGTGTCGATCCCGGCGGTCATCGCGGACCGTCCGGGCGGGCGGGGGCAGACAGGTGACTCATGATCACCTGTCTACCACCCGCCCGCGTCCGACCGGCACCTTCCAAACCGACCGAGCAAGGTAGGCCACGGTCCGACAGCGCGCCCCCGAAGGGGCGCGGGGAACTGCGCGACCAGCCACGACGGCGCCGCAGCCAACCGACGACAGCACCCCGGCCCCCAGCGGGGCGCCTAATGGACTTCGGCCCGCGCCGCCGGCCCCTCGTCCAGGAACCCGCCCGACTGGTGCTGCCACAGCTTGGCGTAGGCGCCCTCCGCGGCGAGCAGTTCGTGGTGCGTGCCCTGCTCGACGATCCGGCCGCGGTCGAGGACCACGAGCCGGTCCATGGAGGCGACCGTGCTCAGCCGGTGCGCCACCACCAGCGCCGTCCTGCCCTCCATGAGCCGCCACAGCGCCTCCTGGACCAGGATCTCGCTCTCGGAGTCCAGCGCGCTGGTCGCCTCGTCCAGGAGCAGGATCGGGGCGTCCCGCAGGATCGCCCGGGCCAGGGCGACCCGCTGGCGCTGGCCGCCGGAGAGCTTGACGCCGCGCTCCCCCACCATCGTGTCGAACCCGTCCGGCAGCGCGTCGGCGAACTCCGTGACGTGCGCGGCCTCCGCCGCCAGCCGGATCTCGGCGTCGGTGGCGTCCGGCCGGGCGAAGGCGATGTTGTCCCGCAGGGTGCGGTGGAACATCGCCGGGTCCTGCGGGACGTAGGCGATCTGACTGCGCAGGTCGGCCTGGCGCAACCGGCTGATGTCCTGGCCGCCGATCATGATCCGGCCGGCGTCGATGTCGGTCATCCGCAGCAGCAGCCGGGTGAGCGTCGTCTTGCCGCCGCCCGACCGGCCGACGAACCCGAACTTCGACCCGCCGGGCACGTCCAACTCAAGCCCTTCGAACAGCGGTTTGGCACCCGCGTGGGCGAAGGAGACCTTCTCGAAGCGGACGCCGGCGGCCCGCGGCGCGAGCGGTTCCGGAGCCTCCGGGTCGACCACGGTCGGCGGTTCGAGCAGCAGTTCGGTGAACTGGGCCGCCTCCGTCATGGAGCTCTCCATGCGCCGGTAGATCTGGTTGAACTCGAACATGATCCGGGTCGCGTTGGAGTAGTACGTGAAGGCGACCACGACCGCCTCCACACTGTGCCCGCCACCGGCCAGGGCGACCGCGAGCAGCAGGCCCAGCGCGTTGGTCGCCACGGACATCGGCGCGACGAAGGTGTCGATGCGCAGGTTGCCGTAGTCCCACGAGCGCAGCTGGCGCCGCCGTGACTCGGCCACCCGCAACCGGTGTTCGGCGGCCTCCCGCTCCTCCGCGGCGAACGCCCGGACCGTGTCCATGTTCATCAGGCTGTCGGCGACATGCCCGGACACCCGGGCGATGGCGTCCTCGCGCTGGGCGACCAGCCGCTGCCGGTGCCGGATCAGCGGCACCACGCACACGCCGGTGATCGCGATCATCGTCAGCAACCCGACGACCAGGAGCGGTTCATAGCGCCACAGCACCACCGACCCGAACGCGAGCGGCACGAAGCTGCCGACGATGTTGAAGGTCAGCGTGTCCGCGAACTCCTCGAAGCGGTTGGCGAAGCTCAGCACCCGCTTGGTGAGCGACCCGGCGAAGTTGTCGTGGAAGAACGCGGCGTCCTTGGCGAACAGTTCGTCCATGCCGATGACGTACAACTGCTCGATGCCGAGGGCGTCCAGGCGGTTCAGACAGTGCAGACCGATCCGCCACAGGGCCTCCGCCAGCAGCAGGACACCGCCGAAGCCGAGTACGTACGGCAGTGTGGCGCGGAGGCTCAGGCCGTGGCCGTCCGCGATCCGGCCGACGAGCCTGGCCACCACCAGCGGTGCCAGGTAGTTGATTCCGATGTTGCCGAGCGCCGGCAGCAGCATTCCGGGCAGTGTGAGCCACTTGAGCCGGGCCAGCTCCCGTCCGTAGTAGCGCAGCGCGAGCAGGACCGCGCCCTGCCGGGGTCCGGTCGCAGGTAAATCGACTGAGGATGTCATCTCAACCCTGTGTAGTCGTCGTACGGCATGCCGAGTCGGCCGCCGCATGGTCCGCGACGGCCTGGAATCGGCAGGTCAGGAAAGGGAAGTGTCCCGCGACGACGGTCGCTCAGTCCACGTGTTTTTTCGTCGACGACTACGGAGCGAACACGCGGTCGACCGGATGGGGGCCGACTCGGGGCTCAGCCCAGCAGCAGCGACCGGGGCTGGGCGGAGAGCGCCTGGTCGAGGACGAGGGAGGCGGCGCCCACGGCGGCGACGTTCTCGCCGAGGGTGGTGGAGACGACCGTCGTCGGGCGGGTGGACTTCACGAACGGGGGAGCGGGCGACCATGGGTTCGATGACGGACAGCAGCCGGTCGGCGAGCAGCTTCCAGGTCGGTCCGCCGAACACGATGGTGTCGACGTCCAGCAGGATGGCCGCCACGCACACGCCCCGGCCGATCCGGATCGCGAGCCGCACCAGACCGCGCTGGGCGTCGGCCGGGTTGGTCACCGTGTACTCGGCGCCGAGGCCACCGGCCTCGCCCGCGTTCCCGGAGACCCCGCTCAGCACGGTGTCCTCCACCACCAGGCCCGTGCCGGAGCCGGTGCCGAGGTGGAAGAAGAGCAGGTTGCGGCTGTCGGTGGCCGCTCCGGTCCGGGTGATGTTCGAGACGGTCTGCGCGGACAGCCAGGTGGCCTGGGCGAGTTCCACCCGGCTCAGGCCGGTGGGGTGGCGGCGGACGGCGTCGAGGATCACGGACTCGTTGAAGTCGCCGAGGCGCGGCAGGTCGGTGCCGCGCCGGACGGTGGGCTGCCCGGCGCTCGCCGTGCTCCCCGTCGTGCTGGTCAACATGGCTCTCCCCGCCCCGGCCGGCGGCACCCCGCGTCCGCTCCTCCGACGCATTCAGTTGGCGGAATGTCGAGGGCACGGCTCCGCGGCCGCGGACGGTCCTTGCGGGTACACGCCGCTCCAGCAGGTCGCAGTCGTGGACGGTGGCGATCGCGGGCGGGTCTGCGGCTTACGGGCAGGCGGGCGTGAGGGGAGGGGGAGGGACCGCGGGCACGCGCGGGCGCCCAGGGCGCGGGCCGAGTGGCCCATGCCACAGGACCGGAGGTGGCCCAGACACCCGGGCCGGTTCCGGCATACGGTCGAAGGCGTGACCAGGGCAGCGCCCGCCGCTCCCCTCGCCCGCCGCCGTCCGCGGTGGCAGGGCTCGCCGCGGGGCGCTGAGATGGGTCACGACGGGGCGGCCGCCGCCGGGCGGGGCCGGTCCGTCGCCGCGACTCCCCCACCCTTCCAGAGGTACCTCACATGCAAGCCATCACCGTCAAGGACCGCGACGCCGGAGTCGGCGGTCTCGCCCTCACCGAGCTGCCGCACCCGCACGCCGCGGAGAACGACGTGATCGTGCGCGTGCACGCCGCCGGATTCACGCCCGGCGAACTGACCTGGCCCGCCACCTGGACCGACCGGGCAGGTCGCGACCGCACCCCGAGCGTGCCCGGCCACGAGCTGTCCGGCGTGGTCACCGAGCTGGGCTACGGCACCACCGGACTGACCGTCGGCCAGCGGGTGTTCGGGCTCGCCGACTGGACCCGCGACGGCACGCTCGCCGAGTACACCGCCGTCGAGGCCCGCAACCTCGCCCCGCTCCCGGCCGACGTCGACCATGTCACGGCCGCCGCCCTGCCGATCTCGGGGCTCACCGCCTGGCAGGGCCTCTTCGACCACGCGCGCCTGACCACCGGGCAGACCGTGCTGATCCACGGTGCCGCGGGCGGCGTCGGCTCCATCGCCGTGCAGCTGGCCCGTGCGGCGGGCGCGCGGGTGATCGGCACCGGCCGGGCGGCCGACCGCGACCTCGCCCGTGACCTGGGCGTGGACACCTTCGTGGACCTCCAGGCCGAACGGCTGGAGGACATCGGCGAGGTCGACGTGGTGTTCGACGTGATCGGCGGCGAGATCCTCGACCGCTCCACGGCGCTGGTCCGCGCCGGCGGCACGCTGGTCACCATCGCCCATCCCGTCACCGTCCACCCCGCGGACGGGCGGGCGGTCTTCTTCGTCGTCGAACCCGACCGCGCACGCCTCACCGACCTCGCCGCACGGCTGCGGGACGGACGGCTCAGGCCCGTCGTCGGCGCGGTCCGGCCCCTCGCCGAGGCGATTGCCGCGTTCACCCCGGAGAAGCGCACGCACGGCAGGACCATCATCCGGGTGGCGGAGGACTGAAGGCCGCCGATGCGGACGGCCTCGACAGCCCGGCCGGCCCACTCGGCGGGGGCGGGGGCGGTGCCGGTGACCTTGAAGCAGCTGGTTCCCCAGGGCGTGCCCCACGGGGCGCCCGGGGCGATGGGGCGGGTCGGGGCGGCCGGCCCCTCGGCCACCGGGACGGGTTCGTCCGGGGTGGACCAGATCTCCACGGTCAGCGGAGCGGAGCGGGGCGCTCGCAGGTGCTGGTCACCGGGAGTGCGCGGCCCTGGTCCGCCGCGTCCATGAGGGTGAGCATGACGTCCAGGACGTGGGCGGCGAGTTCGGCCGACGCGCGGTGCGGGCGCCCCTGCGCCAGGGCCTCGGCGAGATCGGCGAGGCCGATGCCGCGGCCCGTGTCCCGGTAGCCGGCGGAGACGGGCAGGGTCTGCCAGCCGTCGCCGCGGTGGAGTTCGACGGCGCCGTCGAAGCCGTTCGGGTCGGGCACGGACAACGAGGCCTCGGTGCCGTGCACTTCGATGCGCGGCAGCCGGGCGGCGTGCACGTCGAAGCTCATGAGCAGGGTGGACAGCACTCCGCCGGCGTGCTCCAGGACACCGGTGACGTGGGTGTCCACCTCCACCGGGAAGACGGTCCCCGCGCGCGGGCCGCTGCCGATGGTCCGCTCGGCCCGCGGCCGGGAGGAGGCGCCGGTCACCCGGACCACCGGGCCCAGCAGGTGGACCAGGGCGGAGAGGTAGTAGGGGCCCATGTCGAGCAGCGGGCCGCCGCCCGGCCGGTAGTAGAACTCCGGGTCCGGGTGCCACCTCTCGTGTCCGGCGGTGGTCATGAAGGCGGTGGCCGCGACCGGCCGGCCGATCAGACCGTCGTCGACCGCCTTGCGCGCGGTCTGCGTTCCGGTGCCGAGGACGGTGTCGGGCGCGCAGCCGACCCGCAGCCCGGCCTCCCGCGCCGCCGCCAGTACGGCGTCGGCCTCCTTGCGGTTCGCCGCGAGCGGCTTCTCCCCGTACACGTGCTTGCCCGCGGCGAGCGCGGTGAGGGCGACCTCCGCGTGGGCGGCGGGAACGGTGAGGTTGAGTACGGCGTCCACGCCGTCCCGGGCCACGAGCGCGGCGACGTCCGGCGCCTCGGCCGCCCCGGTCCGTTCGGCGACGCTCCGCGCGCGGGCGGGGTCGAGGTCGGTGACGGCGGTGAGCCGTACGGACGCGAGCCCTTCCAGGGTCGAGAGGTAGGCGCCGCTGATCTTCCCGGCGCCGACGACGCCGATGCCCAAAGGCTTCAGCGGCTCGCCCACAGCAGCCCCCTTTCGGTCAGCGTGCGCACCTCGGGCACGTCGAAGTCGTCGGGCTTGTGCCCGATGGTCGAGACGAAGACCCGCCCCGCGCCCCAGGTCCTGGTCCACACGGCGGGCATCACCGCGGGCCGGTCCCGGAGTTCGTCGGCGGGGAAGGTGGTGGTCGCGAGGACGTCGATGTGGGGGTCGGTCAGCAGCCAGTACTGCTCGGTGTGCACGGCGAAGTCGTCCAGGCCCGCGATGACGGGGTGGTCGGCCCGCTCGGGCAGCAGGTGCACGGTGTGGTCGTGGAAGCCCGGCGGGTGCATCACGAACGTGCCGCCGGTCAGCAGGTGGTAGCCGTGGTCGTGGAAGCTGTCGACGATGCCGCCGTGCCAGCCGGCCAGGCCGGTGCCGGCGCGTACCGCGGCGGCGAGGTTGTCGCTCTGCTCCCGGGTGACGGTGCCCATGGTCCAGCACTGCACGACCAGGTCGGTGGCGGCCAGGCGTTCCGTGTCCTCGTACACCGCGAGGTCCTCGGAGGTCTCGACGACGAACCCGTTCTCCTTGAGGAAGGGGACGAAGCCGTCGCTGATCGTCACGGGCTGATGCCCGTCCCAACCGCCGCGGACGACCAGCGCCCGCCGGATGTCGGTGGTCAAGGTGATCGCACGCTCCCATCGGCGCCGCACGGCTGCGTGCGGCGGTCGGTAGTGAAAACGGTGGGGTCGGACGAGTGGCGATGCGAACCCATGAATGCCCCCCCACGGTCTGTCAGGCACCCCACACTTCAGAAACGCCCTGCCGGCCAGGACCGCACACCGCACGGAGTCCACGACCGGACCCCGTCCTCGCAGCACGACCAGCCGCATCTCTCCTCGGCCCGGCGGGCAGCCGACGTGGCGCGATCGGCGAGGCGTCCCATGCCTCACCGGTCGCGCCGATGAGTCCAGCGACGGTCCAGGGACAGTCCGGCGATTATTCCATCGCCCTTGTCAACCGGCTATCGCCTTGATCGACCGGCTTCGGACCGCCTCGGAGCCTTCTCGTCGCCAGTCCCGGTCGGTGAGTTCGAGGAGCCGGGCGATGTCCGGCGGCTCGGGCAGAGGGCCGTGATCTCCCGTCACCTTGAGGGCGGAGACGGCGGTGAGATGGCCCAGCCGGAGGGCGCGGGGCAGTGTCTCCGCGCGCAGCAGCCCGGCCAGGAAGCCCGCCGCGAACGCGTCGCCCGCGCCGACCGGTTCCACCACTGCCGTCCGCAGCGCGGGCACCGTGCACGCGCCGTTCGCGGTCACGGCGGTCGCGGCCCGGGCGCCGTCCTTGACGACGAGGATCCGCGGCCCGGGCAGCAGGTCCCGCAGGCCGGTGACGGTCAGGTCGGCGCCCCACAGCTCCTGGGCCTCGTCGAGGCCCACGAAAACGATGTCAGCCCGGTCGGCGAGGGTGCGCAGCACCGCCGGCGCGGTGCCGTCCGGCCACAGCGCGGCCCGGTGGTTGACGTCGAAGCTGACGGCGTACGGCCGTTCGGCGGCGGGCGTGTCGAGGGCCCGGGTCACCAGGGCGCGGCAGGACGCGGAGAGGGCGGGGGTGATGCCGGTGAGGTGCAGGACGGCGGCCGAGCGCAGGGGTTCGCCGTCGAGCAGGCCGGGGCCGAGGGCCGAGGCCGCCGAGCCGGTGCGGTAGTAGTGGACGCGGGTTCCGGCGGGGCCCGGGTTCTTGAGGAGGAGGCCCGTGGGCCGGTGCGGGTCGGTGCGCACATGCGTCACGTCGACCCCGGCGGCGGCGACCGCGGCGCGCACCCGGCCGCCGAGCGGATCGTCGCCGACGGCCGAGAGCCAGCGGGCCGGAACGCCGTGGTCCGCGAGGTACATGGCCACGTTGGACTCCGCTCCCGCGACGGACAGCCGCAGTTGCTCGGCGTCCGCCAGCGGCCGGGGCGGATCGGGGGCCAGGGCGGCCATGGTCTCGCCGAGGCAGACGACGGGTCCCGGGGCCGGGCGCCAGGGAGCCGTCATGCCGGTCCCTCCTCCGGTACGGCGGCCCGGAACGCGCGGGCCCGCTCGCGCAGGGCGGTGATGCTGCCGCCGTCGGCCGCGTCCCCGACGAGGGGGGAGCCGATGCCGACGGCGGTGGCCCCGGCGGCCAGGTAGGCCCGGGCGGCCGGCACGTCGACGCCCCCGACCGGGACGAACGCGGCGTCGGGGAACGGTCCGCGCAGCGCCTTCAGGTAGGCGGCTCCCCCGGCCTCGGCGGCCGGGAAGAGCTTCAGGGCGGACGCGCCACGGGCCTGCGCCGCGATCACGTCGGTGGGGGTCAGCACGCCCGCGAGGACCGGCATGCCGAGCTGCCGGGCGGTGTCGGCGCCGGCGCCGAGACCGGGGGTGACGGCGAACGTGGCGCCCGCACGGTGGGCGGCGTGCGCGTCGGCGGCGGTCAGCACCGTGCCGGCGCCCAGCGGACGGTCGGGGCCCAACTCCTTGCGGGCCCGGGTGAGGACGGTGAGCGCGTCCGTACCGCTCAGCGACACCTCGATCAGTTCGATGCCCTCCTCGGCCAGGGTCAGCACGGTGTGCAGGGCGGCGTCCGGGTCGCCGCCGCGCACGATGGCGAGCAGGCGACGGGCGGCGAGGGCGGCTCGCAGATCCACGAGCGGGCTCCTTCCTTGTGTCTCAGGGGCCTTGTGTCTGAGGGGCCTTGTGTCTGAGGGGCCTTGTGTCTCAGGGGCAGCGGCAGTCGGCGGTCACGGTGAGCCGCCAGCGGACCTCGCCCGCGGCGGGGACGCGGGCGGCGTCGTCCGGGCCCGCGTCGGCGAGGTCGAAGACGCGGCCGAGCATCGGCTCGACGCCCGTACTGCGGTAGGGCCGGCCGGCGGGGAAACCGTCGAGGTTGCGCCACAGGGCGACGGAGAGCGGCTGGTCCTCCGCCTCGACGGCGAAGGCGAGCCGGTCCGGCCCGTCGTGCACACAGCACCGGCCGCCGTCCACGACGGCTCCGACCGCCGTGCCGTCGTCCGGTCCGAACCGGTCGAGCCGCAGTCCCAGGGGCGTGGGCCAGGGTCCCGTCACCCAGGGGGCGCCGTCCGGCCAGGGCCGGTTCAGCAGGGGCGCGGCCTCCGGGAACACCCGGGTGGGCGCGCCCTCGTGGGCGCGCAGGACGGCCTCCTCGGAGAGGTCAAGGAGCGCGTGGGCGGCCCAGAGGAAACGGAAGCCGGCGTCGGCCGCCAGCACATAGTCGGCCTCCACACCGTCGGCCGTACCGCGCAGCTTGCGCGTCAGGGTGAAGCGGTCGCAGCGGACGGTCTCCCCGTCCCCGTCCCCGTCCCCGTCGCGTGTCCAGGGCCGGGACCAGGCGTCCCCGTGGTCGGGGGTGCCGCGGACGGTGGGGACGCACTCCTCCAGTCCTCCCGCGTCCACGAACGCGTCGCCCGGTGCCACGTCATGGCGTGCGGGGCTGTCGCGCCGCCACAGCCATTCGCGGCCGCCGTGGCGCAGCGAGGTCCAACGGCCGCCGTGCGCCAGGTCGGTGACGACGTCGAGCGGCACGGTCACCACTCCGCGAAGGAGCCGTCGGCGTGCCGCCACACCGGGTTGCGCCACCGGTGCCCGACGCGGTCGGCGGCGCGGACGGCCGCCTCGTCCAGGGTGATGCCGAGCCCGGGGGCGTCGCCGCGGTGGGCGTGCCCGTCCACGAAGCGGAAGGGTTCGGTGTCGACGAGGTAGGAGAGGAGGTCGGCGTCCTTGTTGTAGTGGATGCCGCGGCTCTGTTCCTGGATGAGGAAGTTGGGGGTGGCGAAGGCGACTTGGAGGCCGGCCGCGAGGGCGATGGGGCCGAGCGGGCAGTGCGGGGCGAGCTGGGCGCCGTAGGTCTCGGCGAGCGAGGCGATGCGGTGGACCTCGGATATGCCGCCGGCGTGGGAGAGGTCCGGCTGGGCGACCGCGATGCCCGCGGCGAGGACGGGCAGGAACTCGGCGCGCGAGTACAGGCGTTCGCCGGTGGCCAGCGGCACCGGGCTCGACGAGACCAGGCCGGGCAGCAGGTGGCCCTGCTCGGGGACGACCGGTTCCTCCACGAACAGCGGGTGCAGCGGGGCGAGTTCGGCGAGGACGCGGCGGGCGCTCGCGGCGGTGAAGCGGCCGTGGAAGTCGACGGCGACGTCCCGGTCCGGGCCGAGGACGTCCCGGGCGGCGCTCACCCGGGCGACGACGGCCGCCGTCTCCGCCGCCGTGGCCAGCGGCGAGGTGGCGCCGGCGGCGTTCATCTTCACCGCGGTGAAGCCCGCCTCCACCTGGGCCGCTACCTGCTCGGTCAGCTGGGCGGGTTCGTCGCCGCCGACCCAGGCGTAGACCCGCACCCGGTCGCGCACCGGACCGCCCAGCAGGGCGTGCACGGGCGCGCCGTAGGTCTTCCCGGCGATGTCCCACAGGGCCTGGTCGAGGCCCGCGACGGCGCTCGACAGCACCGGGCCGCCCCGGTAGAAGCCGCCCTTGGTGAGCACCTGCCAGTGGTCCTGGATGCGCAACGGGTCCTGCCCCAGCAGGTATTCGGCGAGGACGTCGACGGCGGTGCGGACGACCTCGGCGCGCCCCTCGACGACGGGCTCGCCCCAGCCGACCACTCCGTCGTCGGTCTCGACGCGGCAGAACAGCCAGCGCGGCGGGACGAGGAAGGTCTCTATCCGGTCGATCTTCACTGGCCGCCGCTGCCTTTCGTGTCGTCGGTCCCGGAGCCGTCGGTCCCGGAGCCGTCGGTCCCGGAGCCGTCCGTCCCAATGCCGGCCTCGGGGCTGTCCTCGGGGCCGTCGAGCCGGGCCAGGTCGCGGCCCGCCTGGTCGAGCAGGGCCCGCATGGCGGTCTCGGCCGCCTGTGGGTCGCGGTCGCGCACGGCGTCCAGGACGGCGCGGTGGGCGGGGACGGGGTCCTCGCTGTGCGGGGAGCTGTGCACGATCCGGTCCCGGTGGGCGAGCCCCGACTCGATCACCATCTCCATGCGTTCGAGCAGTTCGTTGTGGGTGGCGGCGAGCAGGGCGCGGTGGAAGGCGAGGTCGGCGTCGACGGCGTGGCCGGGGTCGGCCTCCTCCCGGCCCATCGCCTCCACGGCCGTCTCCAGCAGCAGGAGGTCGGCCTCGGTGCGGCGCTCGGCGGCGAGCCGGACGGCGGCCGGTTCGATGATGGCGCGGACCTCGGCGAGGTTGCGCAGCAGCGACCACTCCGCGCCGGTCGCCCCGCCGCCCTCGAACTGCCAGCGCAGCACGTCGGCGTCGAGCAGGTTCCAGTCCGCGCGGGCCCGTACGAACGTGCCGCGCTTCTGGCGGGCGTCGACCATGCCCTTGGCGGCGAGCACCTTGAGGGACTCGCGCAGGGCGGTGAGGCTGACGTCGAGTTCGCTCTGCAGCGCCACCAGGTCGAGCGTGGCCCCTTCCGGGATCTCGCCGCCCAGGATGCGGCGCGCCAGCGCCTCCACGGTCTGGCCGTGCACACCGCGGCGGGCGTAGGGCGTCATGTCGTACAGCCTTTCTGTTCCACGTTCCGGTTCCGGTCCAAGGGCATCATGCGGAGGCCTTCACCACGCTCCAGCCGCCGTCCACGACGAGACTGGACCCGGTGATGTAGGAGGCCTCGTCGGCGCAGAGGAACGCGATCGCGGCGGCCACCTCCTCGGGGGTGCCGAAGCGGCGGGCGGCCGTTTGGGCGATGCTGCGTTCCCGTTCCTCGGGCGGCACCCTGTTCCAGGCCCCGGTCAGGACGGGCCCGGGGAGTACCGCGTTGACGCGCACCTCGGGCCCGTACTCGACGGCGAGCTGCCCGCACAGGGACAGCAGGCCGCCCTTGGCCGCGGCGTAGGCGGGGTGGCCGGGGATGCCGGCGTGGGCGTGCACCGACGAGGTGAGCACCACGGCGCCGCGCCGCGCGCGCAGGTCGGGCAGGACGGCCCTGACGCCGAGGAAGGCGCCGGTGAGGTTGACGTCGAGCTGCCGCTGCCAGGACGGCAGGGTCATCTCGTGGGCCGGTGCGACGTCGACGGTGTAGGCGTTGCTGACGAGCACGTCGACCGGTCCGAAGGCATGGGCGGCGGTCACGATCCGCGCCCAGGCGTCCTCGGCGGCGACGTCGGCGTGCACGTACCGGGCCCGGCCGCCGTCCTTCTCGATCCCGTCCACCACGGCCTGGCCGCGTTCGTCCGCGATGTCGGCGAGCACGACCGCGGCGCCCTCCCCGGCGAGGCGTGCGGCGGTGGCGGCTCCGATGCCGGAGGCGGCGCCGGTCACCACGGCGGTACGGCCGGTGAAGCGGGCACCGTACCGTGGTACGGACTGGTCCATCGGGCTCCTTAGAGGGTGAGCTGCTGGCAACATATGCGTCCTACAGGCGTCTCAGCACCACCAGGTCGGCGTCGTGGTCGGCGCTCCACGCGAACGGCAGGCCGTGGTGCAGCAGATGGGCTCCGCCGTACGACGTCCCCGTCGCCGTGTCGCGGTAGCGCGCGCCCGGGTCCAGGCCCCGCAGTCGAAGCCGGGCGCGGCGGCCGGGCAGCAGCGGTGCCCCGTCGAGGCGGCCGGTGGAGAGCGCGGCGACGACGGTCCGGTCACCGGCGTCGTACTGGACGCCGCAGGTGGGGTCGTCCGGTGTGCCGAGGAGCCGGGCCTCGCCGTGGTGGACGACGTCCTGTACCTCCTTGTACCGGGCGATCCAGCGGGCGGCCTCGGCCCGTTGCTCCGGGGTCCAGGCGCGCAGGTCGGCGCCGATCCCGAGGACGCCGCACATGGCGTTCACGAAGCGGAAGGCGAGGCTGCGCGGGCGCGGGTCGAAGATGCCGGGGGCGTCGGTGACCCAGGAGCTCATGACGTGCGGCGCGTGGGCGTGCAGGAAGCCGTGCTGGATGCGCAGCCGGTCCATCGGCGCGGTGTTGTCGCTGGGCCAGACGACGTCGGTGCGGGCGAGGGTGGCGTGCTCGATCCGTCCGCCGCCGCCGGCGCAGCCCTCCACGGTGACGCCGGGGTGGGCGGCGCGCAGGTGGTCGAGGACCCGCAGGTATCCGGCGACGTGCTCGGCGTCCAGGTCGACCGGGTCGGCGGGACCGGCGCCGGGGCGGCCGCGTTCGGTGGGCGGGCGGTTCATGTCCCACTTCAGGTAGCCGATGCCGTAGGCGCCGAGCAGCCGGTCGAGGGTGCCGATGACGAAGTCCTGGACGTCGGTCCGGCCCAGGTCGAGCAGGAGCTGGTTGCGGACGAGGCGGGCCGGGCGGCCGTCGACGCGGTAGACCCACTCGGGGTGTTCGGCGTACAGCCGGCTGCCGGGGCTGACCGCCTCGGGCTCCACCCACAGGCCGAAGTCCAGGCCCAGGGCGCGGACGTCCGCCACGAACCGGTCGAAGCCCTGCGGGAACGCCGCCGGGTCCGGGTACCAGTCGCCCAGTCCCCCGGTGTCGTCGGCGCGGCCGGTGAACCAGCCGTCGTCCACGACGAAGAGCTCGGCCCCGATGTCCGCGGCCGCCTTGGCCAGCTCCAGCTGCCCGGCCGCGTCGACGTCGAAGCCGGTGGCCTCCCAGGAGTTGTAGAGCACCTTGCGGGTGCGGTGCAGCCGGTCGCCGGAGAGGCGGCGCTCGTAGCGGTGCCAGACCCGGGACAGGCCGTCGAGTCCGTCCGGGCTGAAGGCACAGGCGAGCCGGGGAGTCACGAGGGTCTCCCCGGGGGCCATGCGCACGGCACCCTCGTGCGGGACCCGGCCGGCCCGGACCCGGACGGTCCCGCCGGGCTCGGCCTCCGCCGTGATGTGCCAGTTGCCCGGCCATGCGAGGGCCACACCGTACGCGGCCTGCGGGGCCTCCGTGTCCTGCACGGCGAGCCAGGGCGCGTACGCGTGTCCGGGCGCGCCCTGCAGGCTGCCGATGGTGAACGTGCCCCTGGTGAGGTCGAGTCGGGTGCGCTGGAACTCCTGCGACCACTGCCCGGCGAGACAGGTCAGCCGGGCCGCACCGGCGACCGGGATGTTCACGGCCGCCGAGTCGAGCCGTTCCAGGCGGAGTTCGGCCGTGGCGGTGAACTCGGTCCAGCGGAGGATCACGTCGGTGCCGGGGACGGTCTCGTAGCAGAGGACCGTGCGCAGGCCGGCCAGCTCGTCGGTGAAGGCGAGCCGCAGTCCTCCGTCCGTCTCCTCGGCGCCGTCGAACTCCCACCACACGCCCCGGTCTCCGCCCGGCCCTCCCACCACCAGCTCGGCGCCGGTGAACGGCCGCAGCCCGTACGGCAGATACTCGGCGGGAGCCGCGTCGGCGGGCGTGATGAAGTGGGTGCGGTGGGACCAGTCCAGGGCGGACGGCCCGTCCTCGACGCCGAGCGGGCCCCAGGCGTCGAGCTCGGCCCACGGCCCGTCCGGGGAAAGGCGGACGGTGTAGCTGGTGTGCTCCGTCCGCAAGGTCCAGCGCGGGTACGTCACTTGACGGCTCCCAGGTTGAGGCCCGCCACGAAGTGCCGCTGGAAGCGCAGGAAGACGGCGACCGTGGGCGCTGCGGCGATGACCGACCCGGCGGCGATCACGTTCCACTCCGACACGTACTGGCCCTGGAGTCCGATGAGGGCGGCGGTGATCGGCATCTTGGTGTCGCTGCGCAGAACGGTGATCGCCCAGAGCAGGTCGTTGAAGATCCAGGTGAAGGACAGGGCGCTCAGGGCTGCCAGGGCGGGGCGGGTCAGCGGGAGGATGATCCGCCAGAAGATCTGCCAGGGCCCGGCGCCGTCGACGACCGCCGCCTGCTGGATCTCCACCGGGATCGACCGCATGAACCCGTGCAGGACGAAGACGTAGAAACCGACGCCGAAGCCGATCTGCACGCCGATCAGCGCGGGCAGGGTGTCGTAGACGCCCATCACCTCGCTGAGCTTGGACACCGGGATGAGCAGGATCTGCGGCGGGAGCAGGTTGCCGCCGAGCATGAGCAGCAACAGGGAGCGGCGGAAGGGGAGTTCGTAGCGGCTGAGGGCGAACGCGGCCATCGCGGCGAGGGCCAGCGTCACCAGGACGCAGGGGACGGTGACGATCAGGCTGTTGATCAGGGCCTGCTGCTGGCCGCCGTCGGTCCAGGCCTGGCCGAAGTTGGCCAGGGTGAAGGAGCGCGGCCAACTGCCCAGTCCGTGGGCGGCGATGTCGTCGAAGGAGCGCAGGCTGGTCACCAGGACCAGGGCGATGGGCAGCAGCCACAGGACGGCAAGGGCGCCCGCGCCGAGGTGGAATCCGGCGGTGGCCGCTCTTCTGCGGCGCAGTGCCGTGGAGTTGGCCGTGGAGCCGGCCGTGGCGTCGGCGGACATCAGTCGGCCTCCCGGAAGGCGCGCACGAGGTAGGAGGCGATGACCCCGAAGGCGAGGACGAAGATGACGACGGCCAGGGCTGAGCCGTAGCCGAGGCGCAGGGACTGGAAGGCGGTCGAGTACATGTAGGTGCTCAGCAGCTCGGACGAGTGGTAGGGGCCGCCGCGGGTGAGCGACCAGACGACGTCGAAGGAGCGCAGCGAGTCGATGACGATGACCGACAGGACGACCGCGTTGACGCTGCGCAGTTGGGGCAGCGTGACGTGCCGGAACCGCTGCCAGGCGCTCGCGCCGTCGACCTTGGCGGCCTCGTGGAGCGCCGGGTCGATGCCCTTGAGGCCGGCCAGGTACAGGACCATGACGTAGCCGATCTGACGCCACAGCGCGGGCACGATCACCGCGTACAGGGCGGTGTCCTGGTCGGCGAGCCAGGCGTGCTGGAGGCTGCCGAGCCCTATGCCTTCCAGTACCCGGTTGAGGACGCCCTCGGGCTGGTAGATCGCCTGCCAGACGAGGGCGGTGGCGACCAGCGAGAAGACGACCGGCAGGAACAGGGCGGCCCGGTAGAAGCCGACGCCGCGGCGTTCCTGCTGGAGCAGCAGCGCGGCGGCCAGCCCCAGCACGGCGGACAGGCCGCCGAACAGGACCAGCCACAGCACGGTGTGGCCGAGCGCGCTGCGGAAGACGTCGTCGTGGGCCATCTCCCGGAAGTTGTCCAGGCCGACGAACCGAGGCGGGGAGACGCCGTCCCACTTGGTGAGGGCGAGGTAGAAGCCCTGCAGCGCGGGCCAGAACACCCACAGGGCCTCGGCCAGCAGCGGGACCAGCACGAAGGCGAGGACCAGCGGCGGGGTGCGCCGGGGGCCCCGGGCCCGCCTGCCGCTCACGGGCAGGCGGGCCGGGGACGTCCGGTCGGGAGCGGTGAGCACAGCCACGTCAGGCGTTCCAGATCTTCTGGGCATCGCGCTGCCAGTCGGTCAGGATGCTGCCGATCTGCTTCGGCTTGGCCAGGAACTTGGTCAGGGCGGTGTCCGCGGTGGGCTGGAGGGCGTCGCTGGAGTCCCGGTTGAAGAACTGGGTGATCTCGGCGGCCTCCGCGACGTGCGCGCGGCCCTTCTTGACCAGCGTGGTGCCGGCGTCCTTGGCGTCCGGGTTGCAGGGCAGGACGGTGCCGGAGGAGCCCTTGATGTAGATCTCCTGGGCCTCGGCGGTGGCGAGGTACTTCATCAGGTCGAGGACCTGGTCGCGGCGGCCGGTGCGGGCGCTGGCGAAGTAGCCGTCGACGGGCGCCTCCTCGGCGAGCGGGATCTTGGAGTCGATGACGGGGAACCGGAAGAAGTCGATGTCGTCCAGGGCGCTCTTGGGTGCCGAGTCGGCGAAGAAGGTGCCGATGAGCATCATGCCGGTCTTGCCGCCCAGCAGGGCGGTGGTGGCGTCCTGGAAGGCGAGGGCGGTGCCGTTCGGGTCGAAGTACGGCAGGACCTCCTGCCAGCGGTCGAAGACCTTGCGCACCTCGGGGTCGTCGAACCGGTGCTTCCCGGCGAGGAGTTCACGGTGGTACTGGGCGCCGTTGATCCGGATGTCGAGGTAGTCGAACCAGGCCGAGGCCACCCAGGGGGTGTTGCCGCCGGCGCCGAGCCCGATCGGGGCGACGCCCTTGGACTTGAGCTTGTCGCACAGGTCGAGGAACTCGTCCCAGCTCTTGGGCTCGCTCACGCCCCACTTGGCGAAGTGGGACTTCCGGTAGAACATGCCCCACCAGTAGTAGGTGTTGGGCACGAAGACCTTCTTGCCGGAGCTCGCGGTGCAGAGCGTGTGCAGCGCCTTGGTGTAGCGCTTCAGGTCGGGCGAGGAGCTCCACACCTCGTCGAGGTCGAGCAGCAGGTTCTTCTTGGCGTAGGCGTCCGCGACCGAGCCGGGGTACCAGGTGTACACGTCCGGCGGGTTGGCGGAGGTGAGGTAGGTCGGCAGCTGGGTGCGGAAGGTCTCGGCGGCGATGGTGTTGAGGCTCGCCGTGCCGGACCCCTTCTTGCCGTACGCCGCGACCAGGTCCTCCATCGCGGTCTTGGCCTGCGGGGCGGACAGGTTGGACTGGAGCGTCACCGCGCCCTTCGAGGAGCCCTTGCCGGAGGAGGTGTCGGTGACACAGCCGCTGAGCAGTGCCGCGGTCCCGGCGGCACCGAGTCCGGCGAGGAACCGCCGTCTGCTGGTCTGGGGGTTGGCCATGTTTGCTTCCTCGTTCACTTGAATCGGGTCCGGTACACGTGGCCGTCGACTCCGCGGAACACCGCGTCCACGGCCCCGTCCGGGCCGGCGACCGCGCCGAGCGCTCCGTCGAACGCGGCGCTCGGGAACTCCTGCCGCTTGCTCCAGCCCTGCCAGGCGCCGTCGGCGTACCGCTGCTGCCAGAGGGTGTAGTCGGCGGCCCGCACGTACAGCAGCACCGTGTCGCCGACGGCGACCAGCGTCGGGCTGCCGCTGACGGTCCCGCCGAGGGACGTCCAGTCGGACCACTCCCCCGACGTGTCCCGGGTCCGGGTCCACACGTCGTCCGCGGCGGTGCGTACGGCGACATGGACGCGGCCCTGGGTGTCGACGGCGGCGGACGGACGGCCGTAGACCTGCTTGTCCCCGGGTTCGCCGAGCGAGGACCAGCCGGTCGCCGGACCGCGCTGCACGACCGTGCCGTCGGCGCCGCGTGCGAACAGCGTCCAGTGCGCGGGATCGGTGAAGGCGACGGACGGCGCGTCGGTCAACTCGCCGCCCAGGGACTGCCATCGGCCCCAGCGGCCGTCGGCGTAGACCCGTCGGTAGGCACGCGAGTCGGCGCCGCGTACGAAGACGTCGATCCGGCCGCCGGCGGAGGCGTAGGCGGCGGGCTGCCCGAGGATCCTGCCCTGCGCGGGACCGCCGAGGTCCTTCGTGTTCCCGCCGGCCTTCTCGACGAGCGAGCCGTGCGGCCCCCGGAAGAACGTGGTGCCGCCGCTGACGACGGCGGGGCTCGCCGTGGCCGTCACGCCCAGGTCCGTCCCCGGCAGCGCGTCGGCGCCGGTGAGCTTGAGGAACGCGGTGCCGTGCGCGGGGACCTCGACGGTGTACGACCCGGTGTGCGTGCCCCGGTCGGCACGCGCCCGCAGGTCACGGACCCGCACCGGGCCGCCGAGGCCGGTGTCGGCGAACTGGACGGTGCGCTGGGCGGGTTGGTCGGAGCGGTTGAGCAGCACGACCGCGCGCCGGCCCTGACCCTGGAGGACCTTGCTGTAGACGTCACCGACCGAGTCGGTCGCGACCCGTACCCCCTGGACGGCGAGGGGGTCCTGGTCGACGGCGATGATCTCCGGGTTGCGGAGGGTGCCGAGCATCGAGTCGGACAGGGTGCGCGGGTCGGATCCCAGCATCAGCGGCGAGCCCATCTCGGCCCACATCACGAACTGGGTGGTGGACTCCTCCTGGGTGAGCTCGTACGTCCCGTCGGCCGTCTTCCGCATGGGGATGAGGTAGTCGGGGTCGTTGTAGTGGCCGGGGCCCTGCGCCTCGGGGTGCCAGGCGTTGGCGTCCATGTTGCGCAGGATGTTGGGCCACTCGCCGGGGCTCGGGGTGCCCCAGGCGATGTCGGTGCCGGTGCGCCAGGAGTCGGCGATCGCCGGGGCGTAGACGTAGGTGTTGTGGGCGTCCTGCTCGGGGGTGTGCGGCAGGCCCCAGTCGTCGGTGAGCGGGTTGCAGAGGTTCAGCAGCATCTTCCGGCCGGATTTGGCGACCGCGTCGCTGAACTCCTTGTAGGCGGGCCCCGGATCGAGCTTCGCGCCGATCCCGCAGAGGAAGTCGACCTTGATCGCGTCGATCTTCCAGCTCGCGAACTGCCGTGCGTCCTGGTCGTAGTACCCACG
Source organism: Streptomyces sp. NPDC058464 (assembly GCF_042721035.1). NCBI lineage: Bacteria > Bacillati > Actinomycetota > Actinomycetes > Kitasatosporales > Streptomycetaceae > Streptomyces > Streptomyces sp. NPDC058464. The sequence continues at coordinate 34,396 of NZ_JBHXMA010000055.1, read as the reverse complement.
GCTGCCGAGACCGCAGCTCTTGCCGCCGTCGTAGGTACCGCCATCGGTGTAGATGCCGGCCCGGAGTCCGCGCTTGTGCAGGTAGGAGACGAGGGCCGGGATACCGGACGGGAAACGGTCCGGGTTGGCCGTCAACCGGCCCTGGGCGTCCCGGGGGTTGTCGGCCTGCCAGCCGCCGTCCAGCCACACGATGTCGTAGCCGGCGTCCCGCAGACCACTGCTGACCAGCTTGTCGGCGACGGCGCGCACCTCCTTCTCGGTGGGCGCGCCGAGCCCGTAGTAGGTGTTCCAGCCCATGTAGGGCGTCGGTGCGAGGCCGCTGTCGTAGCCGACGGGTGCGCCTTGGTCGACGGCAGTCTGCGCGACGGCGTCGGGGGTCACGGTGGCGGCCAGGACCACCGCGACGGCGGCCGCCAGGGCGGGCCGGGTGAACCGGTGGTGCGGAGGTCTCGGTGCGGGCGGGTGCGAGGTCACGTACGTCTCCCAGGGGTCGGGAAGCAGGAGAACGGGACGCGGGCCGCTCTGCCGGAGCGGGCCTACGACGTCACGGCGAAGACTGTGGCCCGCGGCCGAAACCGTGTCAAGAATAATTACTAATTTAATAGAAGCAGAGCGGAGGTGTGCACAGAGTCTTGACAGCCCCACCTCCCGAGGGCAGTGTTCGGCAACGTTGTCATGAGCGATGGCAACGTTGTCATCACTCCGTTGCCCGGCTCGAACTCCCCTGATCGGAGCCCTCGTCCATGTCGGATCAGTCAACTCCGCCGTCCCGCCGTGCCGTTCTCTCCGCCGGAACCACCCTGCTGGCCGGATTCGGGCTCGGCATGGGCCCGTTCGCCACCGCCGCCACGGCCGGATCCGGACAGCCGCCGCGGGGCTCTTCCACTGGCGAACTCGCCGCCTACCGGCCGGTCTCGGTGTCCTCCACGGACTACGCGGCAACACCCGCGGAGTTCGCCGTGGACGGTCTCGGCACGGTCGGCGTCCGGGGCTCCGGATGGCGCGCCGCCGCCGGCGACCCGCAGTGGATCCGCGTCGACCTGCAGGCCCGGTGCCGGGTCGAGTCGCTGCGGCTCGTCTTCGAGGCGACCGTGGACGACCCGCCGTTCACCGACTCGCCGAGCGGCAGCCCGCGCAACGACACGACGGGACAGGAGATCCTGTCGAGCTGCGCGGTCGGCTTCGTCATCGAGACCTCGGGCGACGGCGAGACCTGGACCGTGGTGCACCGCACCGACTCCGGCACCGGCGGGGTCGTGGAGATCACCCTGTCCGAGCCGGTGGACGCGCGCTGGGTGCGTATGACGGTGTCCAAGCGCTCCAACGCCAACCCGCTGGGCCTCAACGGCTTCCAGGTGCACGGCACGTGCGAGGCCCCGCGCCCGGGCGCCACCGGCTGGACGGACTGGGGCACGCGTCCCCGCCACCCCGAACCCCTGCGCATCGCGGCGGACGGCACGGTCCCGCTGGAGTCCGGCTGGGACCTGACCCTGGACGACTGGGCGGACGGCGACGGTCCCGCGCTGTCCAAGTCATCGGTGGACACGAGTCGTTGGCTGCCGGCCACGGTGCCCGGCACCGTACTGACCTCGCTCGTGGACCAGGGCAAGCTCCCCGACCCCGTGTCCGGCCTGCACAACCTCCGGGTACCGGAGGCGCTTTCGCGGCACTCCTGGTGGTACCGGCGCGAGTTCTGCCTCCCCAAGGGTCTGCGCACCGGCGCCGGACGCCGGGTCTGGCTGGAGTTCGACGGGATCAACCACCGGGCCGAGGTCTGGCTCAACGGCGGCCGGGTGGGTGACGTGACCTTCCCCTTCGCCCGCGCCGCCTTCGACGTGACGAAGCTGCTCGCCGACGGCCCGGCGCAGGCCCTCGCCGTCCGGATCACCCCGATGCCCTTCCCGGGCAGCCCCGGCGACAAGGGCCCGGCCGGGCTGGCCTTCGTGGACGCCGGCGCGAACATGATGAACCGCAACTCGCCGACGTACCTGGCTGCTTCGGGCTGGGACTGGATGCCGGCGGTCCGGGACCGGGCGGCCGGCATCTGGAACCACGTCCGGCTGCGCTCGACCGGTCCGGCGGTCCTCGGCGATCCCCGGGTGGACACCAGCCTGCCCGACCTGCCCGACACGGGTACGGCCGAGCTGACGGTCGTGGCCCCGGTGCGCAACGCCGGCACCGGGTCCGCACGCGTCACCGTCACCGCCGCCTTCGGGGACGTACGGGTGTCGCAGACGGCCACCGTCCCCGCGGGCGAGACCGTAGACGTCACCTTCACCCCCGCCGACCATCCTCAACTGCGTCTCCGTAAGCCCGAGTTGTGGTGGCCCAACGGCTACGGCGAGCCGACCCTGCACCGCCTGACCCTCACCGCCTCCGTCGCGGGCGAGGAGAGCGACCGGCGCACGGCCCGCTTCGGGATACGCCAGTTCGGCTACGAGTACGAGGTACCGCTCACCTTCCCGCCGGGCGGCAACGCGGTCGCGCAGACCGTGGACCTCACCCGGCGGCAGGCGCGCTACCTCCGCGTCCTGTGCGGGACGCGCGCGACGGGCTGGGGCGCGTCGATGTGGAGCCTGGCGGTGCTGGACAGTTCGGCGCCGGACACCGATCTCGCCCTGCACAAGGCGGCCACCGCGTCCTCCGTCGACGGCCCGTGGAACGGACCGGGCAACGCCACCGACGGCGACCCGGGCACCCGCTGGTCCTCCGCCTACGAGGACGGCCAGTGGATCCAGGTCGACCTGGGCAGCACGGTGTCGTTCGACCGCGTCGTCATCACCTGGGAGACGGCCTACGCGCGGACGTACACCGTCCAGGTCTCCGACGACGGCTCCGACTGGACCGACGTGCGGTCCGTCGACAACTCCACGGTGCCGCTGAAGATCAGCGTCAACGGCGTCCGGGTGTTCTGCCGCGGCGGCAACTGGGGCTGGGACGAACTGCTGCGCAGGATGCGGGCCGAGCGCATGGACACGGCCGTACGGATGCACCGCGACATGAACTTCACGATGGTCCGCAACTGGGTGGGCAGCAGCAACCGCGAGGAGTTCTACGCCAGTTGCGACGAGCACGGGCTGCTCGTATGGAACGACTTCCCCAACGCCTGGGCCATGGACCCGCCGGACCACCAGGCCTTCCTCGACCTCGCCCGGGACACCGTCCGGCGTTACCGGATCCACCCGAGCGTCGTCGTGTGGTGCGGCGCCAACGAGGGCAACCCGCCCGGCCCGGTGGACGACGGCATGCGCGCCGCGGTCCGCGAGGAGGCACCCGGAGTCCTGTACCAGAACAACTCCGCGGGCGGGATCGTCTCCGGCGGCGGCCCGTACGGCTGGGTCGAGCCCGGGCGTTACTCCTCTCCCTCGACCTACGGCGGCGGGGTCTTCGGCTTCCACACGGAGATCGGCATGCCGGTGGTGCCGACCGCCGAGACGATGCGCCGCCTGGTCGGCGACGAGCCCGAGTGGCCCGTCGGCGGTGCCTGGTACCTCCACGACTGGAGCACCAAGGGGAATCAGGCACCGCAGAACTACCGGGCCGCCATCGAGTCCCGCCTCGGCGCGGCGACGGACCTGGACGACTTCTGCCGCAAGGCGCAGTTCGTCAACTACGAGAACATCCGGGCCATGTTCGAGGCCTGGAACGCCCGGCTCTGGCACGACGCGAGCGGGCTGATGCTGTGGATGTCGCACCCCGCCTGGTACAGCACGGTCTGGCAGACCTACGACTACGACTTCGACGTCAACGGCGCCTACTACGGCGCCCGGAAGGCCGCCGAGCCCGTCCATGTGCAGGCCGATCCCGTCGACGGCCGGGTGATCGCCGTGAACCACACCCCGCGGCCGGTCGGCGGCGCCACCGTGACCGCCCGCTGGTACGACCTCACCGGCCGCCAGGTCGCCCCCGAGCGGCGGGCGAGCGTCGACATCGCGCCGTCCGCCACCAGCACCGCGTTCACCGCGCCCGTCCAGGACGGCCTGCCCGACTTCCACCTGCTGCGGCTGCGCCTCACGGACGCGCGGGGCACGCTGCTCTCGGAGAACACGTACTGGCGCTACCGCTCCCCCGAGGCCATGCAGGCCCTGGACCGGATGGAGCGGACCCGGATCTCCGTCGGCCCCGCCCGCACCGACGGCCGCACGACGACCGCCCGGGTGACCAACCGGGGCCCGGCCGTCGCGGCCATGCTCCGGGTCTCCCTCCTCGACGCCCGCTCCGGAGACCGCGTGCTGCCGACGCTCTACAGCGACAACTACCTGTGGCTGCTCCCCGGAGAGTCACGGACCATCACCGCGACCCACCCGACCGCTCCGCCGCTCACCCGGCCGCGTCTGCGGGTCGAGGGCTACAACGTCCCCCGCACCGCCACACCATGAGACAGAGTCGGTGCTCGGCCCGTTCGTTCGCTTCGCGGGCCGACTCACGCCCTCCCACCGAATCCGAGTGAGCCGCCTCGCCGGTGCCCGCCGGCGACCGCGGCGGCCCTCGAACGTGCCCCGGATCGCCGACTCGACGGCGTCTGTCACTCCGTGAGAATGATCTTCTCGTGCACCTGCCGGGATTCCAGCAGGGCATGTGCGTGCGCCGCGTCCGACAGGGGCAGCAACCGTTGGGCGCGGAGCCGGAGTTCGCCGGATGCCAGGAGCGGCATGGTCCGGTCGAGGGCGTCCGGGGCCCGGTCCGGTGTCGGCGCGGAAAAGGCGACGCCGAAGTCGGCCGCGTGTTCGTCCGCGAGGGTGATCACCCTCGCGGGCCCGCCGGCGAGTGCGACGGCGTCGCCGAGCCCGCCCTTCCCCCCGGCGTCGAGGACGGCGTCCACCTTGCCGACGTCCGCGATGTCACGCACCCGTGCGACGAGGCCGGGCCCGTAGCGGACGGGGATCGCGCCGAGTTCCCGGACGAACTCCTCGTCGCGCCCACCGGTGGCACCGATCACCGTGGCCCCTTGGGACAGCGCCAGCTGAATGGCGACGAGACCGACCGAGCCCGCTCCGCCGAGGACGAGCAAGGTCTCCCCCGCGGTCAGTCCCAGCTGTCGCAGGACGCCGAGGGCGGCTTCCGCCGAGGCCGGCAGTGCCGCGGCGTCGGCCCAGCCGACGTTGGCCGGCTTGGCCGTCCAGGAGGAGGCGAGGGCGTACTCGCCGTATCCGCCGAGGGCGGGCAGCAGGGCCGCGACCTCGTCGCCCGCCGCCACTCCGGTGACGGCGGGCCCGAGGGCGTCGACCGTGCCCGCGGCCTCGAAGCCGAGGACCGCGGACGGCGGCAGCGGGAACGCCTGCCGCAGGTCTCCGCGGCGGATCTTGAGGTCGGTGGGGCCGACGCCGGCCGCGTGCACCCGGATCCTGATCTGACCGGGTCCCGGCTCGGGCAGGGCGACAGGAGTCCAGGTGAGCACCTCGGGCGCCCCATAACCGGTGAGCACCGATGCGTACGGCATGATGACGGCCTCCGCGAGATGGTGTCGGGTCGATACGGCACGCGACAGCGGCCGACAGAGAGCTTAGGTGACATGTCACGCAACAGCAAGGGGGAGACCCTCCCCGAGGGCGGATGGCTCGACGGTGACCAGCAGCGGGCATGGCTGGCCTATATCCGGCTCCAGTTGCGGATGTCGTACGAGATGAACCGCCAGCTCGTCGCGGACAGCGGCATGTCGCTGCCCGACTACGACGTGGTGACGGCGCTGAGCGTGGCCGACGGAGGGCGGATGTCGATCACCAGGCTCGCGGCCCACATCGGCTGGGAGCGCAGCCGGTTGTCCCACCATGTGCGACGGATGAGCACCAGGGAACTGGTGACGTGCGGCCCCTCGGCCGCCGACCGGCGGGTCACCGAGGTGGCCCTCACCGACAGCGGGCGGCGCGCTCTCCGGGAGGCGGCGCCCGGACATGTCGACCTCGTCCGGCGCCTGTTCTTCGAGGGGTTGCCGAGCAGCCTCCTGGGGCCGCTCACCGAGGCCCTGGAGAGCGTGTACGCCAACGTCATCGAGCAGGGCACGCTGCCGCCGCCCGCCGACTGGCACCCTGCGGAAGACTGACCGGCCCCTCCCCGGACGCCTCCGCTACCGGATGGCGCGGAAGCAGTCGCGCAGTTCGGTCACGAAGAGGTCCGGCTGCTCGAAGGCCGCGAAATGGCCACCCCTGGGTATGTCGTCGTTCCAGTAGAACAGCCGGCTGTACGTGCGCTCGGCCCATACCCGGGGCGCCCGGTAGGTCTCCTTGGGGAACACGCTGACCCCGACGGGCACGTCCAGCCCGAGAGTGCGGAAGTCGGTGCTGAAGCTCTCGGCGTACAGCCGGGCCGAGGATGCGGCCGTGTCGGTGTGCCAGTAGAGGCTGATGTTGTCCAGGATCCGGTCACGGCCGAACAGCCGGTCGGGGTCGAGGTCGCTGTCGGACCACTGGCCGAGCTTCTCGTAGATCCATGCCGCCTGCCCGGCGGGCGAGTCGGCCAGGCCGTACCCGATCGTCTGCGGCCGGGTCTCCTGCACGAGCGCGTAGGCGGAGCCGTAGGTGGAGCCGTAGGTGGAGAAGGCACTGAGCTGGTCCAGCGCTTCCTGTTCGGCGGGGGTCGGGTCGCCCGCCAGGGGCGGCGGGGCGAACAGCACCGGAAGGTTGAGGTGGACGGCGGCGAGGCCGGCCGGCCGCTGCTCGGCCATCCAGGTGGTGACGCCGGCGCCCCAGTCCCCGCCCTGCGCGACGTACCGCGCATATCCCAGCCGCGTCATGAGGGTGTTCCACGCCCTGGCGATCCTCGGCAGCCCCCAGCCCGTCTCCGTCGGCTTCCCGGAGAAGCCGAAGCCCGGCAGCGCCGGGATCACGACGTCGAAGGCGTCCGAGGCGCTGCCGCCGTAGGCGACGGGGTCGGTGAGCGGGCCGATGACGTCGAGGAACTCCAGGATCGAGCCCGGCCAGCCGTGGGTGAGCACGACGGGGAGGGCCCCGGGGTGGCGCGAGCGCACATGGATGAAGTGGAAGGGGAGGCCGTCGATGGTGGTGCGGAACTGCGGGAGACCGTTCAGCCGACGCTCCAGCCGCCGCCAGTCGTAGTGGTCGTGCCAGTACCGCACCAGGTCCCGGACCCTGGACAGCGGAGCGCCCTGTGCCCAGCCGGCTGCGGTCTCCCGGTCCGGCAGGCGGGTGGCGGCGAGCCGGGTGCGGAGATCGTCGATGGCACTCTGCGGGACGTGCACCCTGAACGGGACGATGTCGTCGGACGGCGGCACACCCAGGTCACCGACGAGGTCGGCCGGCTGCCGGCCAGGACCGGCGGAGCTCGCCGCGACGGCCTGCGCGGCCCCGGCCGGGACCGCCAGGGCCGCGGCTCCCGTCGCGAGCAGCATGCTGCGGCGAGTGAAGGGTTCGGTCATGACGGACGCTCCCGGGAATCGTTCAGTCGGATACATGACAAGTGGGCGAAGGTGTCGCATGCCGGCCGGACTCGGATCTCCGGCACCCCGGACCGCTCCGGACCGTCCCCTCCGGCCACCCCCGAACCCAGAGCTTACGTGATGTGTCACGCAATAAGAAGGGCACCGGTGACCGGCGCCGGCCTCCGGACAGAGGCGGTGGTCTCCCGGCACCGGGACGCGCGGGAGGCCACCTCAGCACAAGGACGTCGGCCCGAGTACGTTCCGAACCGGGCGACTGCTACCGCTGCCGCTACGGGGCCAGGGTCTCGCCGAAGCGCGCGTCGGGTACGGGGGCGCTCAGGCTACCGCCGTCGAAGGACCAGGATCCGCTCCCGGCGGGGCCGTTGCTCGTATCGGGGAAGACCCAGGCTGCGCCGTCGTCGGTGTCCTCGCCGGGCGCGGAGGCGATCAGCTCGGCCTTGCCGTCCTTGTCGGCGTCGATGAGCCGAAGGGCGCCGCCGAACCGGTCGCCGTCCTCGTTGTCCCCGGGAACGGACGGCGTGCTCTGGCTGTAGCTGACCAGGCCCCGCGGGGTGAGTCCCCGGGCGGTACCGCGCACCACCCACGCCGTGCCCGGGTCGGTGAGGCTGTTGATGTCGTTCGCCGGTGCGCCGATCGCGGCGTCGGCGTAGCCGTCGCCGTTCACGTCCGCCACCGTGACGGCACCGCCGAACCGGTCGCCGGTCTTGTCGTCGCCGGAGGCGCCGATGGTCGTCTGGTCGAAGTGCTGGTCGGCGTCCGGACCGCCCAGGCCGCCGGGCCCGCCGAGGAAGACGTCGACGGTGCCGCCGTCGACCAGGACTTCGTTGAGGTCGTCGCTGTCGGCCGGGGAACCGAAGACCACGTCGGTGTAGCCGTCGTTGTTGATGTCGCCGGAGGCGCCCACCGGACCGCCGCGCAGTCCGCGGCCGTACGTCAGCCCGTCGGGGCCGCCGGGGAGGTAGCTGGCCGCACCGAACGTCTCGACGGGGTTCACCGTTTCGTAGACGGTGAAGGTGCCGAGCAGCACCACGTCGTCGGAGCCGCTCCTGTCGTAGTCACCGGCGGTGAGGCCGGTGGGGGTGAAGTCCTCGGCCCACTTCCAGTCCATGGGGGTGGCCTGGACGGTGTGCGCGCCGGTGGCGCCTGCCTCGAAGTCGTACGTCTGCAGGGCCTTGCCGCTCAGGAGGGCGAGTTCGGTGCGGGAGCCGTGGAAGCGGCCGGTGGCCAGGCCCAGTCCGAAGTGTCCGCGTGCCGTCGGTGCGCCGTCCTGCAGCAGGAGAGCGCCGGAGGCCTTCAGTCCGTTCGCGGAGCCCCACAGTACGACCGCCGCCCCCGCGTCGGTGGTGGTCCCGACGTCCCTGCCGGGCATGCCGACGACGAGGTCGGCGTAGCCGTCGCCGTCCAGGTCTCCGGACGTGGTGGTCCGTCCGAAGCCGTCGCCGGTCTGGGCGAGCCCCGGTATGCCGGGAGTGCTCAGGCTGAACGTGGCCCGGCGGGAGGTGGACAGGCCGCTCGCGGACCCGTAGAGCACGGCGACGTAGCCGGCGCCCTTCTGGGCGCTGACGGTGCCGCCGGGGGCGGAGATCACGGCATCGGGGTAGCCGTCGCCGTTGAAGTCGTCATGGGCCGCCTGCGCGGCCGCGGGAGCGGCGGGCGCCGGAGCGGCCGTCGCGGTGATCGTGGCGCCGATGGTCAGTAGTACGGTCGCCGCGGCCGGCCCGGACAGCAGGTTCGCTCGGCCGCGGAAGGTTCTGGACGTTCTCGTGGTGGCACGCGTACTGCGCACTTCGTGGCTCCTGAGGTCTCGGCACAGCCGGTAGGGACGGAGTCGCGGGGGTACGGCGGGGGTACGGCGGGGTCCGTTCCCCGCCGCCGTGACGTTGGACCGGAGACCGGGCCCGACGGTTGTGCCCTGTCAGGCCCCAGGATCCGGAACCAAGGCCTCACCCGCCGCAGCCTGCACCACGTCGAGTACCGCGGCGGCCTCGCAGAGCCGGCTGCCTCACCGAAACGGACCTGATCACCGAGCAGGAACAGACACTACATGTGCAAAATGTCGCAATGTTCCATATTTGATCTCTGTGTAGGAGGACCTGCCATGGCGGGCAAGCCCAGCATCGTCTTCGCCCACGGACTCTGGGCGGACGGGTCGTGCTTCAACAAGCTCATCCCCACACTCCAGGCTGAAGGACACGAGGTCTTCGCCTCACAGCACGGCCTCGACTCGCTCGAAAGCGACGTCGCGTGCGTCAACTTCACGCTCAACCACGTCCCCGGCCCGATCGTGCTGGTGGGTCACTCCTACGGTGGGACCCTGATCACCAAAGCGGGCACCCACGACCGCGTCGGCGCTCTGGTGTACATCGCCGCGCTCGCCCCGGACGAGGACGAGACGTCGCAGGAACAGCAGGACAAATTCCCCCGCACACCCATCTTCGAGCACATCGACGTCGCTGACGGCCGCGTGTGGCTCAAGGCCTCGGGCCTCCCGCACTTCTGCGGCGACCTCCCGGAAGCGGAGCAGAAGCTCGTCCTGGCGACGGGCGGTGTGCCGGTGGCCGACCTGTTCAACCAGCAGGTTCCCGGCACCGCCTGGCGGACGAAGCCAAGCTGGTACATCGTCGCGAACAACGACCGCACCGTGCACCCCGACCTGGAGAGGTCCGCCGCCGAGCGCATGGGCGCCAGGATCCGCCCCGTGGACAGCAGCCACGTTCCCATGCTCTCGCATCCCGACTTCGTCCTCGACGTGATCCGTGAGGCCGCGAAGTCCCTCGACGCCTGAGGGCTGTTCATGGTGGGCACCAAGGTGCCGCCCACCATGAACACGGTGTCCTTGCGGAACCGCCGACGCAGCTCGGGCCGGGCCCCTCATCCGGCTTCTCGTCCGCCGGCCAGACGGCGCCGCCACCAGAGGTCGGCACGCCACTGCCGTTCAGCAGCGAACGGATCGGGCAGCGTGCGCTCGACGGAGCAGGCGCCTTCCAAGCACCTGCTCCATTTCCTCACCCTGAGCTTGGCGTCCATCGTCCATGATCGAACACAGCCTCGAACTTGATGAGGTTTTCGACTGGGCGGAATTAATTCCCTGTCGGCGCCGCGCGGATGCCGTACGGTAAGGACACCGACGCGGGGTGGAGCAGCTCGGTAGCTCGCTGGGCTCATAACCCAGAGGTCGCGTGGTTCAAATCCCGCCCCCGCTACCAACATCCGGCCCCCGGCGACATTTCGTCACCGGGGGCCGGAGTCGTTCGGCAGCAGGGCTCCAGGTCGTACGCCGTCGCCAGACGTATCCGGGTGCCTTCGCACCTCAACGGCGCCGGCGTTGACCGGCGCCAGGAGAGATCACGGCTTCAGCGCCACGGCTCCCAGCTGGGGTACCGCCATGGGCTCTTCGCCGGGCTCCGGCCGCCACAGCGAGCAGGACACGAGCCCGGGCTCCAGGAGCGTGAGCCCGTCGAAGTACTGGGCCACCTCCTCGCTGCTGCGGGCGGTGACCGGCGGTTTGGCGTTGGCGTTCCAGAACTCCATCGCCTCGAGCTGGAGGTCGCCGCCGAGTTCGGGTTCCGTGGTGGGATGGGTCAGTATGAGGAAGCTGCCGGGGGCCAGCGCCTCCACGAGCCGACGTGCGATGGCCCGCGCCTCGTCACCGTCAAGGACGAAGTTGAGGATGCCGAGCAGCATGAGTGCGGTGGGCTTGGTGAAGTCGAGTGTCCGTCCGGCGATGCGCAGAATGGTGTCCGGGTCGTGCGCATCGGCGTCGATGTAGTCGGTGGCGCCTTCCGGGGCACTGGTCAGCAGGGCACGGGCGTGCGCAAGCACGATGGGGTCATTGTCGACGTACACGATCCGCGACTCGGGGGCGATCCGCTGGGCGATCTCGTGGGTGTTCTCCAAGGCCGGCAGGCCGGTGCCGATGTCGAGGAACTGACGGATGCCGTGCTCCTCCGCCAGACAGCGCACGGCGCGGCCAAGGAACTCCCGGTCGGCGCGCGCGATGTCGCGGATGACGGGGATCATTCCGGCAACGTGATCGCCTACCTGCTGGTCGACCTCGTAGTTGTCCTTGCCGCCCTGCCAGTAGTTCCACACGCGAGCGTTGTGCGCCGTCCCGGTGTCGAGTCGCTGCACTGCGGCGGTGGCGCTCTGGTTCTCGCTCACGTCTTCCTCTCCTCGCACGCCCAAGGACCGCGTGAAACAGGGCACTTGCGGTCACGGCTGCGCCATGGCACATCGATGGGCGTCATTCTGCCGTACACCGCCATCGTCGTGTCACGGAACAGGTGGGGCGAAGGAAACCTGGGTCTACGGCGCTCTGCTTGCGGCTGTCGCCACTTGGGTCGGTCCGCCCCTGCCGGACGATGAGATCCACCAGGCGTCCTCGTGATCCGCTCCCGGCCGGCCAGCCGTTGCAAAACTCGGCTCACTCCGGGGAAGGTCGTGCACCCTTCCGGGGGGAGCGCGCCCGCGAGCCAGTAGTCAACGGCCTGGGTGGTCCAGTCCAATGGGTCGGCGATCGTAGGCGATCAGTGAGCGCAGGGCGGTCTGTCCGGCGGCGGCGTCGTGCCAGATCGCGGCGGCCAGCGCGAGGATGCGTTGCATGACGCGGGCCATGACACCTCAGGGTGCGCGCCCTCGGTGCCGATCGAGGTCAAGCTGTCCCTTGACGGTCTCGTTGATCGATTCGATGTCCTGTCACAGCGGCTTGAACAGGGCTACGCCAGGCCGTCCCCGCTCGGGGCCATTCCCTGGGGAGAATCCGGGGAGCATGAGCGGCGCCGGGGAGCGTGAGGGGAGAATCGAGGATCGCGACACACTCCACATGGTGCGTCATAGACGGATACCTGCCGGCGGTCAGGGGTGGGTGTAGTCCACGGCTGCGGGCTCGGCGTATGCGTCGAGTTCGGGGAGGTTCACGACGATCGGGTCTACTCCGGAGCGCACTACGGCCCAGACCGTCTCGAACTCCGGGGAGGCGTTGATCTCCTGGTGGACCACGTGGGCCGGGATGAACACGAAGTCGCCGGGGCCGGCTTCCGCGACGTTCTCCAGTCTGTCGCCCCAGCGGTAGCGGGCGGTGCCGCTGATGACGTAGAGCACGGTCTCCTGGTCGCCGTGGTGGTGGGCGCCGGTGGCCGCGCCGGGCCGTACGGTGCTGCGGAAGGCGGACAGGTGGGCCGCTCCGGGGTTGCGGCCGTCGAAGGCGACCTCGCGGATGAGGCCGGGGGTCTGGGGGGTGTTGCCGTCGAGCTGGTCGTGGTGCACGACGCGGATCCGGGGGTCGGGGTGGGTGTCGCCCATGGGTGCGCTTCCTCAGGTTTCAGGATGTGTGGTGGGTCGGGTTCTCAGGGTGTGCGGCGAGTGCGTGCCAACGGCCAGGACTCTCCGCCGACGACGAAGAGGAGGAGCCAGACGATGGCCAGGTCCATGAAGCCGAGCGCGTTGCCGGCGATGCCGGGGGGGGCGAGCGCCGGTTCGTGGAGGACGTGCGGGGCGAGGACGCGGTAGTACACGGTGAACGTGACGACCGCGAGCGTCGACGCTGAGCGGAGCGTCCTTCACGTTGCTCCAACTCGCCAGTACCGGCAGGGCGAAGACGGCGTACAGCACGAGGCTCGCGACCGTCGAGACGGCGATCTCGGACAGACCGGACCAGGGTTGGGCGAGGCCCAGCGTCTTCCAGGGGCGGTGCTCGAAGACGGTCGCGAACGGCACGTTCGTCACGAAGACGAACAGGACGAAGACGGCCCCGGTGAAGTAGCCAACTCCGCCCGCCCGTTCAGGGGCGAAGCTCGGGTCGACCTCGCCCCAGGCCAGAGCGAGCAGGGCGGTGATCCCGATGCCGGCACCGATGGTGGCGGTGGCGAAGGCGAGCCCGCGCAGCGGCTGGGGCAGGCGGTCTAAGCCCTTGAGTTCCAGGTTGATGGCCAGGCACACGATGGCGAAGAGGGTCCAGAAGATCACCGCGTTCGCCGGGTTGCCGTAGACGTCCAGGACCGCCCATCGGGGGTCGATGAGGAGCCACCAGGTCGCCAGCGACAGCGCTGCCACGATCAGCAGGGTCGCGCCGGCGGAAGGGACGGCGGCACTCGGTGCGGGTTCCGGTTCGGAGAGTTCGGAAGGTTCGGAGGGTTCGGAGACCGGAGTGGCCACCGCTGTGTCGGCGGCTTGCTGTGGGTCGTGCATGGGTCCTCCCCGCGTCGTTGCTGGGTGAGGACATGTTCAGGGGCTCTCGACCGCGGGTGTCCTGTGCTGCCGGACAGTGTTCACCGTCGATGCTGTTCGTACGGACAGGTCAGATGGTGCGGGTGATGTCATCGATGGCGAGCGCCGCGCGCAGGGTGGTCAGATCGCCGACGCTGGTGAGGGAGACGCCGAGCAGGCTCTCGATGCGTTTGACGCGCAGGCCGACGGTGTTGGGGTGGATGTAGAGCGCCTCGGCGGTGGCGTGGGTGTTGAGGTCGTGGTCGAGGTAGGTGCGCAGGGTGGTGACCAGGTCGGTGGCGCGGCGGCGGTCGTAGTCGCGCAGGGGGCCGATCCAGCGCTCGGCGAGGACGCCCATCCGCTGCGGGTCGACGTCCGCGAGGAGCATGCCGATCATGCCGGCCGTGGTGACCGTGAGGATGTCCTCGTCGGGGGCGTACGGGATGAGCCGTAGCAGACCGAGGGCCAGGCGGAAGGCGCCGGGCAGCTGGTCGGGCGTCGGGGATGTCTCACTGACGGCGACACGCACGTCTCCCTCCATGGCCTGGCCGGCGACGGTGCGGATATGCCGGGCGAACTCCTCGACGCCCCGCGGGTCGGCCGCCGGGGCGACGACCACGATGGCGCCGTCGCGCAGGGCGAGCAGGGGTCTGGGCCGGGGCCGGGCGAGGACGAGGGACTGGACCAGGCGCAGGAGCTGGGCGGTGTCCGCCTCGCCAGCCCGGTCGCTCCGGACGGCCCCATCCCCGTGGACAGCCAGGACGCTCTGGACGGCCAGGACGCGCTGGGGCAGCCGCAGGTCGCTGCCGAGCCGGTCGGCGCGGGCGATCACCGCCTCGGGGTCGGCAAGGGGTCCGCCCGCCAGTTCCGCGACCAGGTCGCCCCTGAGCTGCCACTGGGCGTCGGTGACGGCTCGGCGGCGCAGCATCTCCAGGCCGAGGACCACGGCGGCCTGCTCGACGGCACGGAGGTGGAGATCGTCGTCGCCCTCCCCCGCCAGCCAGAGCACACCCAGCATCTCCTCACCGACGCGGACCGGAGCCGCCAGCAGGCCGGGGAAGGACTCGGAGGCCGGCACCGGGGAGGCGTGCGCGAGACGATCGAGCAGCGTGTCGCCGCCCCCGGGCTGCCTGGGCTGTGAAAGCCAGTCGGGCGGCCGGACGGACACCCCGGCACGGGGCACCGCGGCCAGGATCTGGCCGGAGACGTCCTGGACGGCGACGGCCCGGTCCGTGATCTCGGCCAGCTCGGTCGCGATGTCGGTGACGCCGCTGCCTCGCCGGGCGACTCCGACGAACCGGTCGTGGATGGCCGCGTGCTGCCGAAGCAGCTCGTTCAGCGCGCTGAGTTCCCGTACCCGGCGGCGGTCGCGCTCCAGCTGTGCTCCGGTCTCCAGGGCGATGCCGGCGTGGCTGGCGAGGACCTGGAGCAGCTCCAGGCCGCCGGGGCCGAGGCGGCGCGGGTCACTGCCGTAGACGTTCATGGTGCCGACGGTCTCGCCCTGGTTGCGCAGCGGGACGGCGGCCATCGAGTGGTGGCCGTGTTCCTCGGCGGCCTTGGCCCACGGGCCGTAGGAGGGGTCGTGCGAGATGTCCTCGACGATCACCGGTTCACCGTCGACGAAGGCGCGCCGGGAGGGGCTGCCGACGAAGGCGTCCGAGGGGGCCAGCAGCAGCGGGGACTCCTCGTTGACCAGCCGCAGATAGCTCTCGCTCAGGCCCCACGAGCCCTCGATCCGCAGGGCCGTGCGGTCGTCGTCGACCAGCAGCACGGCCGCGCTCTCGTAGCCGAGCAGCTCGCCGGCGGTGCGGGCGATCTGGCGGAGCAGTCCGGGCAGGTCCCGTTGCTGGTTCACGGCGATGGCGAGTTCGTCGATGGCGCTCATCCAGCGCAGGAGATCCGGCGCGGCGGAGGTCGGGGACGACGGCATCGGTGCCTCCTTGGACAACCCGGACTGTGCTACGCCCCATGGTAGTGACGAATCGCTGTGAATCCGCACATCCGACGGCGGTCACGCCCGGAGCCACGATGGCGTCCACCACCCCCTGGGCGAGAGGAATCCACGGTGGACAGCTACAAGGGCCTGCGCGCCGCAGTGGTCGGCGGATCCATCGGAGGGCTGACGAGCGCGCTGCTGCTGCGCGAGTTGGGCTTCACCGTCGACATCCACGAGCGCACTCCGACACTTCTGGAGAACCGCGGCGGCGGGATCGTGCTCCAGCCCGTCACCATGAAGTGGTTCGGCGAGCGCAGCGCCCGCCGCATCGAGGAGCTCAGCACGGTGACGCGCCAGGTGCGCTACCTGGGCGCCGGCAACGAGGTGCTGCACGAGGACCCGGCCGAGTGGCGCTACTCGTCCTGGTCGACGATCTACCGCGCCCTGCTCGACGACTTCGGCACGGACCGATACCACCTCGGCGAGTTCTGCGCGGGCTTCGACCAGGACGCCGACAGCGTGACCCTGCGGTTCGTCTCCGGCCGGACCGAGACCGCCGACCTGGTGGTCTTCGCCGACGGCATCACCTCCACCGCCCGCAAACGGCTCTTCCCTGACCTGCGGCGCACCTACTCCGGCTACGTCGGCTGGCGCGGCACCGTTCCCGAGAACGAGGTGAGCGAGCAGACCCGCGACCTGCTGTGCGAGGCACTCACCTACAGCGTGGCCCGGGACAGCCACATCGTCCTGTACCCGATCCCCGGCATGGACGGGGGCATCGCGCAGGGGCAGCGGCTCCTCAACTACGTCTGGTACCGCAACGTCCCGGCCGGCCCCGCGCTCGACGAACTCACCACGGATCTACGGGGCTTCGAGTGCCCGGTGTCCGTCCACCCCGGTCAGGTGCAGCAACGCTTCGTGGACGAAATGCGGGCGACGGCCGATGAGTTGCTGGCCCCGGCCGCGGCCGAGACGGTCGTACGCACCCGACAGCCGTATCTCCAGGTCGTGTTCGACACCCGCATCCCCGCGATGGCCGAGGGCAGGGTGGCGATCATCGGTGACGCCGCCTTCGCCGCCCGCCCGCATGCCGCCGCCGGCACGGCCAAGGCCGCCGACGACGCCTGGGCGCTCCACGAGCACCTGAGTGCGGCCGGCGGCGACATCCCCACCGCCCTCAAGCGCTGGGAACCGGCCCAGCTCCACCTGGGCAACCAACTGATCGACCGCGTCGCACAGATGGGACACCGCTCGCAGGTGGCAGGCACCTGGACCCCGGGCGACCCCGACCTGCGATTCGGCCTCTACGGGCCCGGCATCTGACGCCCGGTACCGCCGCACCGCCCTTCGACAAAGGAGTTGGACATGAAGGCACTCGTCTACGACGGACCGGGGAAGATCGAGTACCGGGATCACCCGATGCCGACGCTGACCGAGAACACCGACCTCCTCATGCGCGTCACCCACACCACGATCTGCGGCACCGACTCGCACATCATCAAGGGCGGCGTCCCGACGGTGAAGCCGGGCACCGTCCTCGGCCACGAGGCCACCGGCGTCGTCGAGGAGGTCGGCTCGTCGGTGACGAACGTCCAGCCGGGCGACCGAATCCTCGCCGTCTGCGTCAGCGCCTGCGGCTACTGCCGGTTCTGCACCACCGGCATGTACGGCCAGTGCGTCAACGGCGGCTGGGCCCTCGGCAACACCATCGACGGCGTCCAGGCCGAGTACGCCCGCATCCCCTTCGCCCGCAACTCCGTCTACAAGATCCCCGACGCGCTCACCGACGAGCAGGTCCTCTTCCTCACCGACATCCTCGCCACCGGCTACGAGGTCGGCGTCCTCAACGGCCAGGTGCGTCCCGGCGACACCGTCGTCATCGCCGGCGCCGGACCGGTCGGCCTGTCCGCGACCGTCACCGCGAAGCTGTTCTCCCCGCGCAACATCGTGGTCGTCGAACGCACCCCCGCCCGCCGCGAGATGGCCCTCGAACTGGGCGCCACCCACGCGGTCGGCGAGGACGAGGTCCACGACCTGGTCGGGAAGCTGACCGACGGCTACGGCGCCGACGTCACCATCGAGGCCGTCGGCTTCCCCGACGCCTTCGAACTCGCCGCCGACCTGGTCCGCTCCGGCGGCCGTATCGCCAACATCGGCGTCCACGAGGGCCCGGCCACCCTCCACCTGGAGAAGCTCTGGGCCAAGCAGGTCACCATCACCACCGGCATCCCCTCGGGCCTGGCCATCCCCCAGCTGATGAACTCCATCGCCACCGGCGCCCTCGACGCCACCCGGCTCATCAGCCACCGCCTGCCGCTGGCCGAGACCATGCAGGGCTACGACGTCTTCACCCGCAGCGCCGAGACCGGCGCCCTCAAGGTGGTCCTCACCAACGGCTGACCACTCCGGCAAGGCCGTCGAGCCGGGTCCGCTCTCCTCCACGGGCCCGGCTCGACGGCCTTCATCGGCCCGGTCGGACCCGCCTCGCAGATCCTCACGCTCCGCCCGCTGCCGGGAGCATGAACGTTTCCGGTCAGCCCAGAGAGCGGTACAGGGCCAGATGGCGACGGGCCGCCTCGGCCCAGGTGTGAGCGGCGGCCAGCTCCCGTCCGGCGGCCCGCCTGGCCGGGTCCTCGACCGTGAGTACGTGGCCGAGTGCGGTGGCCAGCCGGCCGGGCGTGGCGGCGAAGTCGGCTGCGGCACCGAAGACCTCGCGCAGGACGGGCAGGTCGCGTACGACCAGGGGGACGCCCGCGGCCAGGGCCTCCATGGCAGCGAGGCCGAAACCCTCTTTGAGGGAAGGAAAGGCGAAGGCGTCGGCGGCGGCCACCAGCGAGGGCAGTTCCTCGTCCGCGACCTGTCCCAACACGACTGGATCGACGCCGAGTTCGGCTGCCCGGGATTCCCAGCGGGTGCGGTAGTCGCGGTAGTCGAAGAGGGTCTCGCCGCCCGCGATCACCAGCCGTATGCCGGGGTGTTCGGCGCGCAGCAGGGCGTACGCCTCCAGCAGGTCCAGGGAGCCCTTGCGGGGTTCGATGCCGCCGACGGTGAGGATGTAGCGGCCCAGGCGGGAGCGCCACCTCGCCCTCGCCGTCGGGTCGGTGGTCGCGAAGCGGTCGTACGCCACCCCATTGGCGATCACTTCCGCCGACAGGCCCCAGACCGCCCGGAGTTCCTCCGCCACGGCCGTCGACACGCAGATGTGCGCGTACGGCTCGACGATGGCCCGTTCGTGGCAGGCGGCCAGTTCGGGCGTGGTGAAGTGGTCGATGTGGTGGACGGTGCGGACGCAGCGACCGACGGCGTTGGCGCTGATGCAGTCCTGGGCGTGGACGATGTCGTACGGCGTCGGGTCGAAGGCGTCGCGGAGGGTGGCGATGGAGCGCAGCACCCGTTCGCCGACCGTCTCATCGGCGGGACCGTCGACGAACGGCACGATCCGCAGCCGTACCGCCGGCGAGACGGGGCGGAAGAAGCCCGTATCGCCGCCCCGGCCCAGGGTCCACACCGTGACGTCCTCGCCGAGCGCCGCGAGGGCCTCCGCGAGCGCGAGAGTGTGGACGACCCCGCCGCGCGGCTTGGTGGAGTAGCTGAGCAGGGCGATCTTCACGACAGGTTCTCCCGGTAGGCGTCGGGGCGGCGCTCGTCGAGGTGTCGCAGGACGCGGCGGGCTCGGTCGATCTCCTCGGCGACGTCCACCTCCGCGACGGCGAGGCCCGCCTTGGACCAGGTGCGGGCGAGGATGTCACCGCCTGGGCCGACCACCTTGGCCTGGCCGAGGAAGCGCATGCCGCCCATCGCGCCGGTCTGGTTGGAGGAGGCCAGGACGACCTGGTTCTCGGCGGCGCGGGCCTGGTCGTAGAGGTCGAAGAGCTTGGCCTGGCGGTCCTGGGCCATCCGCGGGGCGCGGTTGGTGATGGAGGTGGGCCAGGCGGACAGACAGGCCAGCACCTCGGCGCCGTCCAAAGCCAGCGAACGGGCCGACTCCGGGAACGTCTTGTCGTAGTCGATGAGCATCCCGATCCGGCCCACCGGGGTGTCGAAGGCGTCGAACCGGTCGCCGGGAGAATAGGCGGCGACCTCGCCTGCCGGAAGGTGGACCTTGCGATGGCGGCCGAGGACGCCGTCGCCGGACACGCAGACGGCCGCGTTGTAGCGCTCGTCCCCGCCGTCCTCGCAGTAGCCGACGCAGACCACCATCTCGGCGGCCAGGCGCGCGACTTGGAGGATCAGCGGGTCGTCGGGCTTCAGCGCGGGCGGCAGGGCCTCGGGGTCGGGGTGGCGCAGGTCGGCGAGGTAGCCGCCGAGCGCCGCGTCCGGCAGGACCAGCAGGCGGGCGCCGGAGGCCCGCGCGTCGTCGATCAGCTTGGCGATGCGGGCCAGGTCGAACTCCAGGTCGCGGCCGAAGTGGGCGGCCGCGGCCGCGATCCGGATCGTGCTCATACGCTGACTGCTCCCGGTGACAGGTCATAGGTCTCGGGCCGCCGGTCGCGCAGGTGCCCCATCGACCGGCGAGCGGTCTCCAGAGCCTGTACGACGTCCAGCTCGGCGACGGCGACGCCGGCCGCCACCCCCGTGTCGGCGAGGATCTCGCCGCCCGGGTCGACGACCTTGGCACTGCCGACGAAGCGTAGCGACCCGAAGGTGCCGGCCTGGTTGGCGGAGAGCCAGACGATCTGGTTCTCCAGGGCACGGGCCCGGTCGAAGAGATCGAAGCGGCGCTTCCAGCGGTCCTTTTCGAGGTCGGCGGCCGCGTTGGTGCGGGCACCGGGCCAGGCCGACACGCACACCCCGATCTGCGCGCCGTCCAGCGCCAGTGCCCGCGCGGACTCGGGGAACGCCTTGTCGTAGCAGATCATCATGCCGATCCGGCCGACCGGGGTGTCGAAGGCGTGGAACCGGTCCCCGGAGGCGTAGCTGGCGTCCTCGCTCAGCGGCTGGTGCACCTTGCGGTGGTTGCCGAGGACGCCGTCGCCGTTCACGCAGACGACGCTGTTGTAACGGCGACCGTCCGCGTCCGCCTCGCAGTAGCCGGCGACGACCGTCATCTCCCCGGCCAGCGCGGCCAGCCGGCGGATCTCCGAGCCGTCGAGGGCGAGGGCGGGCGGGCCCTCGTCGAGTTCCGCGGCGTCGTCGAGGCTGAGCAGGTATCCGCCCAGGCACGCCTCCGGCAGCGCCAGCAGCCGCACGTCCTGTTCCCGGGCCTGTTCGATCAGCCGTCCGGCGATGCGGAAGTCCTCTTCCAGGTCGCGGCCGAACTCGGCGGCCACCGCGGCCATGCGCAGGGCGCTCATGCGGCTCCCATCCCGGTCACCGTGGAGGTGACCGCTTCGGTGATCTCTCCGTCGGGCCAGCGCAGCCCGACGCCTTCTCCTGTGGTCAGTTCGCCGCACACGGCACCCGTGGCCGGTCCGGCCGGCAGGGGCGGGGCACCCGGTTCGTCGGCGGTGAGCATCGCGTAACCCGGGAAACAGGTGAGCCAGTCCCCCGGCGTCGCGGCCCCTGGCCGAGGTACGGCCGCCATGTCGAGGACCGCGCGGCAGCCGCTCGCCTCGGCGAGCATGCCGAGGGTGCCGGCGATCCCGGCCATCGACACGTCCTTGGCGGCGGCGGGCCGGGCGGCGGCCACCGCGCGCGTCATGGCGCGCAGTTCGTCCGTACGACGGTGGGTCGTCGAGTCCCACTGGTGGCCCCGGTAACCCGGCCGCCAGCCGCCGCCCAGGTCGGCCGTGAGCCGGACGGCGTGTCCGGGCCGGCCACCACCACCCGGCACCGGGTGTCGGGTGCGGCCCAGCGCGGTGACCGACAGGGCGGCGGGGACGCCGAGCTGGGTGTGCCCGCCCAGCACCGCAACGCCGTACGCCCCGGCCGCGCGCACCAGTCCGGCGAGGACCCGGGCGGCGTGCGAGGCGTCCTTCGCGCCCAGCGCGTCGAGCAGTCCGACCGGTGCGGCGCCCATCGCGGCCAGGTCGTTGACGTTGACCAGCACCGAGCACCAGCCCGCCCAGTCGGGATCCCGCTCGACCATGGAGGGCACGATCGCGTCGCACGCGGCGATCACGTCGGTGCCGGGGACGGGCGCGCCGTCGTCGCCGACGAATCCCGAGCCGCCGAGGGCGGCCCGCGCCGCGCTGCCCCGGGCCCCGCCGACCGGGTCCGGTGCGGCATCGCGGACCGCCGGTTCGAGGAGCCCGGCGAGCAGCGGGCCGAGGGCGGACTTCCTCGTGGTCGCCTGCGCCGCGATGCGCCCGATGGGCCACCGCATCAGCATGTGCGGTGTGTGGGCGACCTCCGTAGGCCGCACGGACCGCCAGCCCAGCCGTCGGAACAAGGGCTCGTTGCGCACTTGGACGGTCGCGTCGAAGCGCAGGACGCCCTCCGCTTCCGCCCGAGCGCACGCGGCCCGCACCAGTGCGGCACCGATGCCCCAGGGGCCGCGGGCGCTCGGCGCGACGACGAGTCGGCCGCCCGCCCACCAGCCGAGGTCCGGGCCGTCGGCGACCGGTCCCAGCCGGACCCCGCCGAGGACCGTGCCGGCGGTGTCCTTGGCGATCAGCACCACCGTGCGCGGATCATCGTCCCGGTCGTCCAGGTCGTGACCGCGGAAGAGTCCCTGCTCGTGCACGAAGACATCCCGGCGCAGCCGCCGGTAGGCGGCCAGTTCGCCCTGCCCGTCCGCTTCTTCGACACGGTAGGAGGTCCCGCGTGCGAGGGTGCTGCGGTCGCCCAGCAGAGCCAGGATGTCCTGCGGCCTCTCGGTCGCCGTCGGTGCCGGGGATCCGTCGAGGAGCACGCCCCTCACCCGCCCGCCGTCGGCAGCACGCTGCACGCCCCGCAGGCCGCGCACCCCGCCTTCTGGTCGGCGCCGCGCATCCCGGCGGCGCGCAGCTTGGCGGCGACGCCCTCGGTGACGTGGCGCAGCAGCTCCGCGCTCGGGGCGCCGATCCCGTCGCGGGCGGCGAGGGTGCCCGCCATCGGCCGGAAGGGCACGACGAAGGGATACACCCCGCGGTCGATCAACCCGCCCGCCCCGGCGATGAGTTCGTCGGGATCCTCGCCGAGCCCGACGAGGAGGTAGGTGGAGACCCGGTTGGGGCCGAAGACCCGCACCGCCTCGTCCCAGGCGGCCTCGTACTCGGCGAGCGGCACGGTGGACTTGCTGGGCATCCAGCGCCGGCGCACCTCGTCGTCGAGGGACTCGACGTGGATGCCGATCGCGGTCGCTCCGGCGTCGTGCAGGGCGCGGATCCAGGCGAGGTCGCCGGGCGGTTCGCACTGCACCTGGATCGGCAGTCCGGGGACGGCTTTCAGGACGGCCCGCACGGAGCGGACCAGATTGCGGGCACCCCGGTCGGTGCCGGTGGTGGTGCCGGTCGTCATCACCATCTGCTTCACGCCGTCGAGTCGTACGGCCGCCTCGGCGACTTCGGCGAGCTGCGCCGGGGTCTTGGCGGCCACCGTGGCGCCGGAGCGCAGGGACTCCTCGATGGTGCAGAAGCGGCAGCGGTCGGACGCGGCGTAGCGGATGCACGTCTGGACGACGGTCGTGGCGAGGACGTCGGCGCCGTGCAGGCGGGCGATGTGCTCGTACGGAACGCCGTCGGCGGTCGTGAGGTCGTAGAACCTCGGACGCCGAACGGCGGTCAGAGTGAGGCCGGTGTCCTCCTCGCCGAGCCAGACCCGGCCGTCGCGCACACGGTAGGGGCTCTCGGGGTTGGTGGGCAGGGCCGCGTTGGCACCGCCCACGAGGACGTGACCGTCGTCGCTGGGTCCCGCGCCGTCGGGACGCCGTACGGGGGCGTCCAACGCGACCCCGCGCAGGGCGAGTTCGGCACGGGTCAGGATGCGGACGTCCACGGCTGTCGATTCGGTGCCAACGCTCATGGCAGGCCCCTTACAGCTGGTAGGTGGAGTTGATGATGGCGCCCTTGCGCGCGTAGTGGATCAACGCGTCCTGGACGTCGAGCGGGTGGGTGGGGATGACGCCCTCGATGAGGTCCTCCTCGCGGGCGCCGTGCAGGGAGAGGCCGAAGCGGCAGCAGAAGACCTTGCCGCCCTCCGCGATGAACGTCTTGAGCTGGTTGTTGATGTTGTGCTCGCCGGGGAACGCGGAGTTCCCGGTGGTCGGGAAGCCGCGGGTGGCCAGGCAGTTGAGGGAGCCGGGGCCGTAGAAGTAGATGGCGGTCTCGAAGCCCTTGCGCAGGGCGCGGGTGGCCTGGAGTACGGCGACGAAGGACACCGAGGACTCGTGGGCGATGCCGTGCACGAGGGTGAAGTAGGTCTCGCCGTCGTCGGCCTGGTAGTCGGGGAAGACCTTGGTGGAGCCGTAGATGCTGGAGCCCTCGGGCAGGGACGGGTGCGGGATCTCGTCGAGGGACTTCTGCTCGACGTCGCTGAGCTGGACGGTTTCGGACATGGCTGTCTCCTTGTACGAGGCGTTGACGGGGAAGAGGGGTAGTCAGTCGTAGAGCGCGGCGAAGGTGTCCCGGAAGACCAGGCCGCCCAGTTCGCGACCGCCGACGGCAGCGGTCATCCGCGCGTACTCGCCGGTGAAGTCGCCCCACGGCTGGTCGCTGGCGAAGAGCACCCGGTCGTGGCCGAGGCCGCGGTGCTCGATCTCCCGGGCCAGCCAGTACGGCAGGAAACCGATGGCCCAGGAGAGATCGGTGTAGACCCGCTTGCCGGCGGCGATCCAGTCGAAGAACCGGGAGCCGGCGAGCTTGATGTGGCCGCTCATCCCGCCGCCGAAGTGCACCAGGTGGAGGGGCACTTGGTCGGCGTACCAGTCGACGAGGTGGCCGACCTCGTCGATGTCGGAGGCGGCACCGGGAGAAGTGTGGACATGGACGACTAGGTCGTGCCGGGCCGCCGTGGCGAAGATACGGTCCAGTTGGGGGCGGCAGGCGGGGTCG
Organism: Streptomyces sp. NPDC058464; assembly: GCF_042721035.1. Classification (NCBI taxonomy): domain Bacteria; kingdom Bacillati; phylum Actinomycetota; class Actinomycetes; order Kitasatosporales; family Streptomycetaceae; genus Streptomyces; species Streptomyces sp. NPDC058464. The sequence goes on along the minus strand of NZ_JBHXMA010000055.1, from coordinate 9,948 downwards.
GTGGCGCGGCCGCCGAGCAGGAAGCTCAGCTTGAGTGCCTTCACGCCCCGCTCACCGGCCAACGCCAGTGCCTGCTCGGTGCGTTGTGCGTCCTCCGGGCGGGGCGAGACCCAGAGTCCCGCGCGGATCCGGTCGTCGGTCTGCGCGGCCTCGATCGCCAACTCGTTGAAGGAGAAGGCCACCGCGGGATCCGGGACCCCGTAGTTCGGGATGACCAGGGTGCGTTCGGTGCCCTCGGTGTCCAGGTCGGCGATCAGCTGCTTGATGGTGGCGCGGGCGGTCGTGTCGGGGTTGACGGGCGGGCCGCCGTAGAAGGGAAAGGCGGGCAGTACGCCGATGTGGCGGTGCGCGTCGTAGACCATGGGTTGTCGTTCCTCAGCCGATGGGGAGCGCGGACGTGACGGCGGTGGGAGCGCCGGTCAGGGCTCCGCACACGTCGGCCATCCGGCGGCCCGCGTCGATGTGGTCGGCGAGGAACTCGGCGTCCCTGCCGACCGCCTCGAACCGGCCCGATCCCCAGGAGTGCTGCCAGGGCAGGCCCAGGAAGTACAGGCCGGGGACGCTGCTGATGCCCCGCCAGTGCATGGGATAGCCGCGCCCGTCGAAGGCGGGGATCTCGATCCAGCGGTGGTCACGGGCGAAGCCTGTCGACCAGACGACGGAGGTGATGCCCGCCTCGGCCAGGTCGAGGGTGCGCGGCTGCTCGGCCGGCTCCCAGACCGGCACGTACCGGGCCTCCTCGGGTGCGTCGATGCCGTTCGCCTCGATGTGCGCGTCGATCGCGTCCTTGATGCCCTCGGCCACCACGTCGGCGTGGTCGAGGTTCACCTTCAGGTCGTCGGCGAACTCCAGCGCCGCTCCGTCGACGTCCGTGAGGCGGCCGTACAGGCGCATCCCGTCACGAGCGAAGGCGCGCAGGTCGATGTCGCGGCCGCCGTCCCGACCGGTGACGTAGTGGTTGACCCGCAGGCGCACCGCGTCGGCGTCGTCGAACCCGTCGATGCTCTTGGTGTAGTGGCCCATGTCGTCGAGCCAGGCCACGCAGTCCCGGCCCCGGTAGAACCGGGCGACCCGTGGTGCGCTGCCGACCGCCAAGTGGACCTGGCGCCCGGCCAGGTGAAGGTCCTCGGCGATCTGGCAGCCGGACTGTCCGGTGCCCACCACGAGGACGGCGCCGTCGGGGAGTTGGTCCGGGTTGCGGTAGCCCGAGGAGTGGAACTGCGCGACGGCGGTGGGCAGCCGTTCGGCCATCCGGGGAAGCTTCGGCGTGTGATAGGGGCCGGTCGCGACGACCACTTGGTCGGCGGTGAACTCCCCCGCCGTGGTGGTGACTTCGAAGACACCGTTCGGCGAGCGGCGCAGCCGGGTCACGGACACCCCTTCCACCAGCGGGGGCTGGAAGGCGGCGACGTACCCCTCCAGGTAGCGCACGATCTCGTCGCGGACCATGAACCCGTTCGGGTCGCTGCCGACGTAGGGGTGCCCCGGGAGCCTGCACTGCCAGTTGGGGGTCACCAGGCAGAAGGAGTCCCAGCGGCGCTCCCGCCATTCGTGCCCCACGCGGTTCGCCTCGACGACCACATGGCCGACACCGCGTTCGCGCAGTCTGTGGCTGACCGACAGCCCTGCCTGGCCGCCACCGACGACGGCCACCGTGTAGTGGGTCCCCGCGAGCCGGGGTGCCGGGGTCATCGCGCCCTCCCGTGGGCGTCGAGCAGCGCCTCGACCGTGACCTTGCTGCCGGGCGGGAACGCGCGCACGCGTGCCGTCTCCTCGATCTGCTCCAGCTGGCCGGAGGCACCGGTACAGAAGAAACCGAACTTCTCCCGCACGCGCTCACCGGCAATTCCGAGCGCCGTCCGGCTGCGTTCCAGGAACTCGGCCAGATCGTACTCTCCGCCCACCGTGAAGTAATCCTCGATTACCGTGGAAGGGGAATAGCAGCGCTGGGTCGCACCGTCGGGCCAACGCACATCGAAATACATCTCGGGCATGACATCCTCCATGCCTGGCGCCGAGGTCTTGACGCCTCGCCGCTGCTTGTGACCACCACTTCAGCCACCTTCGGTTACCAAACCAAGTCATCCGGAACAAAGCAGAGTTACGGAGCCCTCACACCGAACCGGGCCTGATGCACACGGATTTGCCTCAGAGGCAAATTCCAATCCGTTTGCGGAGGTCAAGGAGATCCACAGAACCGGATACCCGTCATTCGTCGGGGAAATACCGCTACCCGGCGGCTCCACATACCCGATCAGCCGGCCGAAGGTGTTCTCACAGCCGCATTCCGCAGTCGCAGTCGCACCGCCGAGGAGAAGCGCATGCCCCTGGCCCCTCCCCCGTTCGATCCCGAGCTCGGTGCCGCACTGGCCATCGTGTCCGAGCGACTGCGGGCCGCGTCGGCGATGAGGATGCAGCTGGCGTAGGCGTCGGACGCGGCGGCCTGCACCGAGAAGTCCCGTTCGATGAGCATGGGGAGCTTCACCCGAGTGACGTCGCTGGCCATGGGCCCGGCGTCGACGGCGGCCTTGAAGGTGGTGAGGTCGAGGCCGTTCCGGTCGGCGAAGTGCACGGCTTCCGCCAGGCCCGCGAGCATGGTGTTGAGGTACAGGTTGACGGCCAGTTTCGTCAGCAGGCCGTGCCCCGCCGGGCCGCACATCACGGTCTCCCGGCACATGGGCGCGAGCAGCGGACGGACCTCGGCCACGGTGTCCGGGTCGCCGCCGAGCAGCACCACCAACTGGCCTGCTTCGGCGGGCTTCTTGGAGCCGGACACGGGCGCTTCGACGAACCGCCCGCCCGCTGCGGCGATGTCCGCCGCGAGGCCGCGCGCGTAGTCGGGCGCAGTCGACCCCGTCGATACGACGACATGCCCGGACACCAGCCGCGCAAAGGCGGGCGTGCCGCGTCCCAGCACCGCGTCCGTGGCCTGCTCGTCGACGAGCATGACGATCACGGTGCGGGTGCGGCCGAACACCTCTTCCACGGTGCCGGCGACAGTCGCACCGAGCGCTCGCAGCGGTTCGGTGCGCTCCGGGGACCGGTTCCACACCACGAGGCGGGTGCCGGCCTTGGCGAGGTTGAGCGCCATCGGCTGTCCCATCACGCCGAGGCCGATGAACCCGATCTCCTCCTCGGCCCGGGGCGCGGGACCGACTGCGGGGTGTGTCATCTGCGAGCTCCTTCACCGCACCTTGTCGAGCCAGCCGTACGGGTCCGGCCTGCGGCCGTTCTGGAGGTCGGTCAGCGCCGCCTTCAGACGCTCCGCCACGGGGCCGGCCTGCCCGTCGCCGACCGTGAAGTCGAACGACCGGCCTCGCACCCTCCCGATCGGGGTCACGACGGCGGCCGTGCCGCAGCCGAACACCTCGCGCAGCCGTCCGCTCAGGGCATCCGCGTACCACTGGTCGATGGAGTACGGCTCCTCACGCACCGTCAGCCCCAGGTCCGCGGCCACCGTGATCAGGGAGTCGCGGGTGATGCCCGGCAGGATGGTCCCGGTGAGCGGGGGCGTCAGCAGGGAGCCGTCGTCGAAGACGAAGAAGACGTTCATGCTGCCGACCTCCTCGACCCAGCGCCGCTCGGCGGCGTCGAGGAAGACCACCTGCCGGCAGCCCTCCCGGACCGCTTCCGCGTGAGCGGCGAGGCCGGCGGCATAGTTGCCGCCGCACTTGGCCTCGCCGGTGCCGCCTGGCGCGGCGCGTGAGTAGGTCTCGGACGCCCACAGGGTGATCGCCGAGGCGTCGGACTTCAGATATCCCACGGAAGGGCTGGCCACGACCGCGTACAGGTAGTCGGACGAGGACTTCAGTCCGAGCGCCGCCTCTGTGGCGATCATGAACGGGCGTAGGTACAGCGCCCCGCCTTCGGCCCGCGGTATCCAGTCCCGGTCGGCGCGGACCAGTGAGCGTACCGATTCCAGAAACAGGTCCTCCGGCAGCGGAGGCATGTCGAGACGGACCGCCGAGTTGCGGAAACGGCGGGCGTTGGCCTCGGGGCGGAAGAGCGCGACGCCGTCGTCCGGCAGCCGGTACGCCTTCATGCCCTCGAAGATCTCCTGGGCGTAGTGGAGGACCAACGCCCCGGGGTGAAGCGGGAGTTCACCCTGGGGACCCAGCCACCCCTCATGCCAGCCCCGCCCCTCGGAGAACCGGATCGTCACCATGTGATCGGTGAAGACCCGACCGAACGCCGGGTCACGGAGCAGCGCTTCGCGCTCACTCGCCGGGACGGGATTCACGTTCGGTATGTGAGAGAGGACCTGTGCCTCGCCGAGACCCATGGAGTGTCCGTTCCTTGTCAGAAGAGTGCGATGGGCGGCAGCGGGGGGAAGATCTCGTCGAGCTCGGCGAGGTCCTCCGCGCTGAACTCGTGTCCGACGGCCGCCGCGTTCTGGGCGACCTGCTCGGGGCGGGTGGCGCCGGCGATGACCGAGGCTACGGCGGGGCGGGAGGCGAGCCAGGAGAAGGCGACCTGGACCTCGGTGAGGCCCCGCTTCTTGGCGAAGTCACCGAAGGCCGCGAGCTGTTGCAGGTCGGCGTTCTCGAAGTCGTCCTGGCGGAAGTGCGTCAGGCGGGCGCCCTCGGGGGCCTTGCCGGAGGAGTACTTGCCGGTCAGGAGCCCGCTGGCGAGCGGGTAGTAGGGCAGGACCCCGAGGCCGAACGCGGTGGCGGCGGGCAGGACTTCGAGTTCGGCGCGGCGGTCGAGCAGGTTGTAGTGGTTCTGCGAGGCGACGAAGCGGGCGGTGCCGAGCTCGCGGGCGAGGTACTCGGCCTGGGCGATCTGCCATCCGGCGAAGTTGGAGTGCCCGAGGTAGAGCACCTTGCCCTGCCGCACCAGGGTGTCGAGCGCGGCCAGGGTCTCCTCGATCGGGGTGACCGGGTCGGGGGTGTGGAACTGGTACAGGTCGATCCGGTCGGTGCCCAGCCGGCACAGCGACTCCTCGACCGCCCGGACGATGTACCGGCGCGAGCCGCGGACGCCGAAGTCACGGCCGTTGGCTCCCTCCGCGTCCATGCCGAACTTGGTGGCGATCACGACGTCGTCGCGGTGGCCCTTCAGCGCCTCGCCGAGCAGCTGCTCACTCAGTCCGGGGGGCGTGCCGTAGGTGTCGGCGACGTCGAAGAAGGTGATGCCGGCCTCCAGCGCGGCTCGCACCACGGCGGTGCTGCCCTCCTGGGTGGCGCTGGCGGTGTTCGGCCTGCCGAGGTTGCTGCTGCCGAGGCCGACGGTGGAGACGGTCAGGCCCGAGTTGCCGAGTTGGCGGTGGCTGATGGACATGGTGCGCCCTTCCTTGCGATGTGTGCTCAGCCTGTTCAGCCCCAATAGATGAGTCAAATCAATCTGACCCATCATCTGATGCAAGAATTCGATGACTATTCTCCCGTGGGGCGCCATCACCGCGGCATGTGAGGAAGGACAGCAACCCGGGCCACCACTGTGCGTCCGTCCATCCTCGGCGCGGGCCGGCAGACCCTAGCGTCGGCATTGCCACTGTCGCCGAGGCGAAGGAGCCGTGCGATGTCGATCACGGTGTCGCAGTTCCGGGATGTTGCGGACGGGACGAAGGAGGGCCAGTTCGAGATCGGTGATCGCGCCAAGGTGCGCGGGCTGAAGGATCTCGATCCCGTGTACAGAGAACTGCTCGACGGTCCGGTCACGGCGGTCGTCGCCGTGACCGGGGCAAGGGGGCGGCCGAATCTCACTCCGGTGTGGTTCGACTACGAGGACGACAAGGTCCTGCTCAATCTGGCCTCGCACCGCAAGAAGGTGACGTGGTTGCGCGCCGCGCCCCAGGCGTCGTTCCTGCTGATGAACCCCCAGAACGCCTACCACTGGCTCAGCATCAAGGCCACGGTCGTCCGGGAGATCTCCGAGGACGATCCGGCCGACGGCGGGCGCGTCACCGCCCAACTGGACCGCATGTGGACCAAGTACAGCGGCGGTCAGGGCTCGTACCCGCTGCGCGAACCGGGACGCGACGAGCGCCGCATCCTGTTCGAACTGCGCGTCGATTCCGTTGCCACCTTCGGCCGCCCCTGAGCGTCGGCGGCCCTACGCCGGGGCGGACACATGCTTCTCGGACAGGTCCCGGACAGCGGTGACGTTCGGGTGCCAGGGGCGGCCGGTCGGGCCGGTCAGGACGAGCCGGCGCTCCAGGCGCGGCCTGAGCGGGACCAGGGTGAGGGTGTCCGACAGCATGCTCGCCGCCAACGACGGGACGATGGCGACGCCGAGGCCGGCCTCCACCATGCACAGCAGCGTGGTGAGCTCGCGGATGCGCTGGGTGGGCCGGTAGGGCTGGCCGGTCAGTGCGTGCAGGTGCTTGACCTGGGTCTCGCAGCCGGAGGTGGTGGCCAGCAGCGGATCCTCCAGCAGGTCCGCCAGCTCGATGGACTCCTCCCGCGCCAGCGGATGGTCGCTGCGCACGACGGCTTCGTAGGCGTCGGTCGCCAGGTGCAGGGCGCCACTGGGCAGCGGGTCGGGGTCGATGAGGATGGCCGCGTCGACCGTGCCGCTCTCCAGCCACTCCGCGATCTCCTCGTCGAGGCCCTCGAAGAGGGTGATCTCGACCTGGGGCAGCTGCTCGTGCCACAACCGCAGCAAGCCGGGCAACAGCCCACGAGCGGCCGTCGGCGGCACGGCGAGCCCGATCGATCCGGCGGCCGTGGCACTGGTGTGCGCGGATGCGGCAGCGGTGAATCCGCGGGCGGCGGAGAGGGTCGCGCGGGCATGCGGCAGCAGGACGTCACCCAAGGGGGTCGGCCGCACCGGCGCCGCGCGGCGCACCAACTCGCCCTGGACGGCGCGCTCCAGCGCGGCGAGCGAGTGGGACACCGAGGACTGGCTCATGCCGAGAGCGGCGGCCGCCGCACCGAACCCTTCGTGGTCGGCGATCGCCACGAACACAGCGAGCTGCCGCAGAGTCACGTCCATCGAAATGCCCCATCACTACATGCCATGAATCGATTTGATTCATCTTACTGACCGGGTGACGCGCATGCGGCGCGACCACCGCCGCCACCGTCGCCTACCTCACCCCGGTGGCCGGCGTCGCCCTGGGCGTCCTCGTTCTCGGTGAAACCATCCACAGGCGCCGTACTGGTCCTGCTCGGCGTCCTCATCGGCCAGGGACGCCTCACGGCGAACCGACGCGGTCAGGCATCGATCGAGGACACGGCTCCTCGGAATACGACCGTGCACGCGACGAAGGCCGACGCGTGACCATCGGCACGGCACGTGGTCCCGGGATGGTCAGTCATTCCGACCACCGACCGCGGCACTCGGGGACACCGGCCCGTTGAGACCGAGCCGGAGCCCGAGCCCGACGCCGTGCCGGTAAAGGGCGTCGCCTTCATCCAGTCGGTTCTTCTCCCACGCCGCCAAGGCCGCCTCCAGCGAGGGCAGTTGCTGCAGGGCGGTGAAAAGGGTGATGGCGTCGGCGGCCGCCTTCTCCGCGCTGGCCGCCGTGTGCGGCCGTACGACGAACGCCGCGTCCCCGGTCAGCAGCAGCCTGCCCCGGCGCATCCCGGAGACCCGTCCGTCGAGGATCGCCTGCGCGAACGGCTCCCGGGTGAGCTCCACCAGCCGGCGCACCGGCTCGGGCAGCAACTCCGCAGCGCGGTCCAGGAGTTCGGCGTGCACCTGCGGGGCGATCAGCCCCGGAGGCAGGGACAGTCCGTGGGTGGTGCCGTCGCGGTCGGTGGTGATGCGGTCGAGTTCGGCCGCGTCGGCGCGTACGTACCAGACCCAGTTCATACGGCGGCTGCCTGGCGCGGACGCGCCGAAGTCGCCGGGGATGAAGTAACACAGGAACTGGGTGCGTTCACCGTCGTAGAAGCTGAACCGGTCACGGAAGCCCTCGCTCAGCTCCTCCGGGAGTTCGGTCTCGTCGATCACGCCCCGGTAGGCGACGTACCCGGCGTAGCGCGGTGCGCCGTCGGGCGCGACGAGTCCGCGGTGCCGGGAGGCGGAGCCGTCCGCGATGATCGCGAGGTCGACGGGCTGGACAGTGTCACCGACGTGGATGTCAACGCCGTCGGGGCGGGGCCTGAGGGCGGTGACCGGGTGGCCGTCGTGGTAGCACGCGCTGTCGAGGCGGTCCCGGAGGGACTGGTAGATGGCCCCCCAGGAGATCATCTGCTGCCGCATGAGCGTCTGGTGGCTGCGCCCGTCCCGGGCGAAGAACTGCCGGTGGGTGACCGGCACGCTGACGCTGTCCGGGTCGACGCCGCAGAAGGTGTTCAGGAACCAGGCGACGCTCGGCTGGAGCACGATGCCCGCGCCGCGGTCGTCGGGGCGGCCCGCGGACCGCTCCCAGACCGTGACCTCGAGACCGAGCTCGGCGAGCGCGACCGCCTGGAACAGCCCGCCCAGCGAACCGCCCACCACACCCACCGACTTGATGTCCGACACCGCGCTCACGCCGAGCACACCCCGCCCTCGCACGCGGCTCCGTCCGGCACCTCGGTGGCGTGGCGTTCGAGGATCTCGACGAGGGCCTCGGTCGGGACCGCCCCGTTGATCGCCTTGTCACCCACGATCAGCAAGGGGACCCCGCTCAACCCCAAGTACTCCGCAAGCTGCACGTCTTCCCGTACGGCGGCCTCCAGCGCCGGATCCTCCAGCTGCTCGGCCACATCGTCACCGAGCCCCGACTCCGCACCCAGCCTTGCCAGTACGGCGATGTCGCCGACGTCCTGGCCCTCCGAGAAGTACGCCACCAGCAGGCGGTCGGCCATCACCGCACCCTGCCCCGACTCCCGCTCGGCGAGGGCGATCAGCCGATGCCCGGCCCGGGTGTTCGGCGTCCTGGCGATCGCGTCGTAGTCGAAGACGATCCCCTCGTCCCGGCCGGCCATCACGGTGCCGGCGTCCATCTGCCGCGACCGCTCCCAGCTGCCGAACTTCTCACTCCGGTAGATGCACCGGTCCATCCCGGCCACCGGCATCGTCGGGTTCAGCTCGAACGCGTGGTGCCGGATGCGGAACTCCTGCCCGGTGCGCTCCCCCACGATGTCGACGGCCTTCTGCAGCCGGCGCCCGCCGATGTAGCACCAGGGGCAGATCAGGTCACTGAACACATCAAGCGAGATCATGGGAACCCTCGACGTTCTCGACGTACTGGATGTCGAACGGCTTGTTGGTGACGAACAGGAACGTGCAGTCGCCGTCCTCGGTCGCGCCGTGTGTCATGGCGCCGCCCTCCGGGAACCAGACGAAGCTCCCGGCCGGGTAGTCGCCCTGGTGGGTGCTGAGGGTGCCGTCGAGGACGTAGATGCCGTGGGCGCAGTTGTGCGTGTGCCAGGGGTTGGTGAACCCGGCCTTGTACACCACCTTCAGCACCTCCATCCCGGTGTCGGGATCGGCGACCAGCGGCAGCCGGTCGAGGACCGCGCCGATCTCGGGAAGCGGAAGCCGCTCCCACTCCGCGGTGTTCGTGTCGACCGCCGTGAGCTTCAAGGCCGTGAGCCGAGCGCCAGACATGAGGTCTGCTGCCTTTCGATGCGAGAGAGCTTTAACCACCTCCCAGCATGGCAACGCGCGACCCGGAGGGAACTGTGCAGCTCCACAGCGTTCAGCCATGCACATGTGCCACTGAACATGTGCAGCCATCGATACCGCCGACTCAAGCCAGCGAGACGATCACGCACTTGATCTTGAGGTACTCGCCGAGCATCGCCCAGTCGTTGACCCAGACGATGCCTGCCTGCAGACGGGCGGCGGTGCCGCTGGGGCGGCAAGAAACAGCTGGTCCTCGACGCGGTACGGCATGTGATCAGCCCCGTGCGAGACCCACATGCCAGGGGCTCCTGGTCGTCAACGCCTGGGGCCGGGACGTCGTCCCGGCCCCCCGCGGTGTGGGCGAACGGTGGCGGGTTCGGTGGGGGGGTGGTGGGCGGGGGCGCCCGCACAAACAACGGGGTGGTGGGGGTAACAGTGAGTTAT
>NZ_JBHXMA010000054.1:0-69679 GCF_042721035.1 Streptomyces sp. NPDC058464 | reverse complement strand
CTTCTCAACTGCCGAGGGCAGGCGTTCCGCACGGCGGAACGGGTGGGCACGGCGGACAGCGCGGGGCACCCGAAAAATGACCTCGCCCCTGCCGACGCAAGCACCCCAACCCCGCCCCACCACACAAGTCACACCAACCTCACCAACCTCCACGGCCTGCCCCAAGTGGGAGCGTTAACGTACGGTTGACGCATGACGAGCATCGGTGGCGCTGCTTCTTCTGGGATGGTCGACTGGAATCTCGCGGTGGCGACCGCGACCCGGCTCGTGCGGCCGGGGCCCGAGGTGAGCCGCGACGAGGCCCGGGTCATCGTCGCGGAGCTGCGGCGGCACGCGAAGGCCTCGGAGGAACACGTCCGGGGCTTCACTCGTATGAGGACCGACGACGTACACGACACCCCCGTTCTGGTGGTGGACCGCCCCGGCTGGGTGAAGGCCAACGTCGCCGGGTTCCGGGAGCTCCTCAAGCCGTTGCTCGACAAGATGCAGGAGCGGCGGGCCGGCACCCCCGGCGGCGCGGTCCTCGGCGCGGTCGGCGGCAAGGTCACCGGCGTGGAGCTCGGCATGCTCCTGTCGTTCCTGTCGTCCCGGGTCCTCGGCCAGTACGAGACCTTCGCCCCCTCCTCCCGCGACCTCCCGGCGGACGAGAACGGCGGCGGCCGGCTGCTGCTCGTCGCCCCGAACATCGTGCACGTGGAGCGCGAACTCGACGTACAGCCCCACGACTTCCGCCTGTGGGTGTGCCTGCACGAGGAGACGCACCGCACCCAGTTCACGGCGGTGCCCTGGCTGCGCGCCCATCTGGAGGGCGAGATCCAGTCGTTCCTCTCGGAGACCGACGTCGACCCGATGACCGTCCTCGAACGCATCCGGGACGCCGCCCAGTCCCTCGCCGGCGGCCGCCCCGAGGCCGAGGAGGACGACGGCGGACGGTCGTTCGTCGAACTGGTGCAGACCCCCGCCCAGCGCGAGATCCTCGGCCGGCTCACCGCCGTCATGTCCCTCCTGGAGGGCCACGCCGACTTCGTCATGGACGGCGTCGGACCCGCCGTAGTGCCGACCGTCGCCGAGATCCGCGAGAAGTTCCAACAGCGGCGCGCCAAGGGTGCCTCCCGGCTCGACATGACCCTGCGCAAGCTGCTCGGCCTGGACGCCAAACTCCGTCAGTACCGGGACGGCGAACGCTTCGTGCGGGCCGTCGTCGACCAGGTCGGCATGGACGGCTTCAACCGGGTGTGGACCTCCCCGAACACCCTGCCGACCAAGGCGGAGATCGCCAAACCGGCGGACTGGGTCGCGCGGGTGCACCGCAAGGCCGAGTCGTGAACCAGCGGATGTGTGGTGAACCGAAACCGGCCGACGGCAGGCGAACGCCCCTCCAATCACCCGTCCGAGGGACCGTGAGCGATGGGTAGGCGTGCGATGCTCGGGGAACGGCCCGTTTCTGTCACCATCTACACACTCTGAGTGACCGGTCTCGGGTTCACCCCCCGAAGAATTTCATGAAGGGAACCGGACATGGGTCCCCATCCTGCGGTCGCGGCGATACGCCTGGCGGTCCGCCGCGTCCTCCACGACATCCTCACCGACCACAGCAGCCACAGCCCCCACAGCCGTACCACCGGTGAACGCGCCGGTGAACGCGTCGGCGGGCGCATTGGCGCGCGCCGCGCGCGCCCCGGCGGCGGCATCCAGGCGATCTCGGGCATCCCGGAGATCCCGGAGCAGACACCGAACGAGCGGCCCCCCTCCCCGCTCGTCCTCGTCGCGTGCTCCGGCGGCGCCGACTCCATGGCGCTCGCCTCCGCCCTCGCCTTCGAAGCCCCCAAGCTCGGCATCCGCGCGGGCGGCATCACCGTCGACCACGGCCTGCAGCCCGGCTCCGACCTGCGCGCCGACGAGGTCGTCCTGCGCCTGCGCGAACTGGGCCTCGACCCGGTCGAGTCCATCACCGTGACCGTCGGCCGCGACGGCGGACCCGAAGCCGCCGCCCGCGACGCCCGCTACGCCGCCCTGGACGCCGCCCTGGAACGGCACGGCGGCACCGCGATCCTGCTCGGCCACACCAGAGACGACCAGGCCGAAACCGTCCTGCTCGGCCTCGCCCGCGGCTCCGGCATCCGCTCCCTGTCCGGAATGGCCGCGGTCTCGGGGGCCGGCGGCCGTTACCGGCGCCCGTTCCTCCAGCTGGACCGGCAGACCGCCCGCAAGGCCTGCATGGTCCAGGCCCTCCCCGTTTGGGACGATCCTCACAACGCGGACCCGGCCTACACCCGCTCCCGGCTCCGCCACGAGGGCCTGCCCGCCCTGGAGAAGGCCCTCGGCAAGGGCGTCGTCGAGGCGCTCGCCCGCACCGCCCAGCTCTCCCGCGACGACGCCGACGCCCTCGACACCTGGGCCAGCCAGGCCGAGGCCTCCGTACGGGACGCGGCGGGCCTCCTGGAGTGCGCCAAGCTCTACGCCCTGCCCCCCGCGGTCCGCCGCCGGATCCTGCGCCGGGCCGCCATCGAGGCGGGCGCACCGGCCGGTTCGCTGTTCGCCCGGCACATCGAGGAAGTCGACCGCCTGATCACCGGCTGGCGCGGCCAGGGGGCCATCAATCTCCCCGGCAAAGTCGTCGCCCAGCGTCAGGGTGGCAGACTGGTGATTCGGCAAGGCTGAATCCCGACCTCACGGAGAGCTCCTCGGCGCTCCTCCGAAGGGCCGGGTAGGCCGGTGGGACGACCGACCGAAAGTGATGCGGGTGGACGCGAAAGACATGGGTGCCGACCTCCAACAGGTGCTCATCACCAAGGAAGAGATCGACGCGAAGCTGGCCGAGCTGGCCGCGAAGATCGACGCGGAGTACGCGGGCAAGGACCTGCTCATCGTCGGTGTCCTCAAGGGCGCCGTGATGGTCATGGCGGACCTCGCCCGGGCGCTGTCCACCCCCGTCACCATGGACTGGATGGCCGTGTCGTCGTACGGCGCGGGCACCCAGTCCTCCGGTGTGGTGCGGATCCTCAAGGACCTCGACACCGACATCAAGGGCAAGCACGTCCTGATCGTCGAGGACATCATCGACTCGGGCCTGACCCTCTCCTGGCTGATCAACAACCTCGGCTCCCGCGAGCCCGAGACCCTGAAGATCTGCACCCTGCTGCGCAAGCCGGACGCGGCGAAGGTCGCCATCGACGTCGAGTGGGTCGGCTTCGACATCCCCAACGAGTTCGTCGTCGGCTACGGCCTCGACTACGCCGAGAAGTACCGCAACCTCCCGTTCGTCGGTACGCTCGCGCCTCACGTCTACGGCGGCTGATCCCCCGGCTGATACGCCGGAGGGTCCACTTACGTAAGACGATCGGGAACCCCAGCGGGTTTCGCGCCGTTGGAGCATGCAGAGACGGGTTTCACCAGTCGTCCGAGCAGCTTCGTACGGCTTCGGGCGACAATGCTGGGGTACCGTCAGAAGAACTGTCTTATCAAACTCACTATGGCAGGAGGGACGGGGCGACATCGCTCCGTATGGATGGACGTGAAGCGATACTTCCGTGGGCCGGTCATGTGGATCGTGCTGGCCGTCCTTGCCGTGGTCGTGTTGATGCAGGTCGTCGGCTCGTCCGGCGGCTACAAGACGGTGGACACCGGCCAGGTCGTGGCGGCGATCAATGACAACAAGGTGGAATCGGCCAAGCTGACCACCGGTGACGAGCAGACCATCAAGGTCACGCTCAAGAACGGCGAGAAGGTCGACGGCAGCTCGAAGATCCAGGCGAGCTACATCGGCGACCAGGGCGTCACCATCGCCAACACGCTGCAGACCAAGTACCAGGACAAGCAGATCCCCGACGGCTACACCGTCGCGCCGACCAAGCAGAACGCGTTCGTCAGCGTCCTGCTCTCCCTGCTGCCCTTCGTCCTCATCGTGGTCGTCTTCCTGTTCCTGATGAACCAGATGCAGGGCGGCGGCTCCCGGGTCATGAACTTCGGCAAGTCCAAGGCGAAGCTCATCACCAAGGACACCCCGAAGACGACCTTCTCGGACGTCGCGGGCTGCGACGAGGCCGTCGAGGAACTCCACGAGATCAAGGAGTTCCTCCAGGAGCCGGCCAAGTTCCAGGCGGTCGGCGCCAAGATCCCCAAAGGCGTGCTCCTCTACGGCCGTCCCGGCACCGGCAAGACGCTGCTCGCGCGCGCCGTCGCCGGCGAGGCAGGGGTCCCCTTCTACTCGATCTCCGGTTCCGACTTCGTCGAGATGTTCGTCGGTGTCGGTGCCTCCCGAGTCCGCGACCTCTTCGAGCAGGCCAAGGCGAACGCCCCGGCGATCGTCTTCGTCGACGAGATCGATGCGGTCGGCCGCCACCGCGGCGCCGGCCTCGGCGGCGGTCACGACGAGCGCGAGCAGACCCTGAACCAGCTGCTCGTCGAGATGGACGGCTTCGACGTCAAGGGCGGCGTGATCCTCATCGCCGCGACGAACCGGCCCGACATCCTCGACCCGGCGCTGCTGCGCCCCGGCCGCTTCGACCGCCAGATCGCGGTCGACCCGCCGGACCTGCAGGGCCGTCTGGAGATCCTCAAGGTCCACCAGAAGGGCAAGCCGGTCGCGCCCGACGTCGACCTCGCGGCGGTCGCCCGCCGCACGCCGGGCTTCACCGGCGCGGACCTGTCGAACGTGCTGAACGAGGCGGCGCTGCTCACGGCCCGCAGCGACCGCAAGCTCATCGACAACCAGATGCTCGACGAGGCGATCGACCGCGTGGTCGCGGGCCCGCAGAAGCGGACCCGGATCATGTCGGACAAGGAGAAGAAGATCACCGCGTACCACGAGGGCGGCCACGCCCTGGTCGCGGCGGCTTCCCCCAACTCCGACCCGGTCCACAAGATCACGATCCTGTCCCGGGGCCGCGCCCTCGGCTACACGATGGTCCTGCCGGACGAGGACAAGTACTCGACCACGCGCAACGAGATGCTCGACCAGCTGGCCTACATGCTGGGCGGCCGCGCGGCCGAGGAACTGGTCTTCCACGACCCGACCACCGGCGCCGCCAACGACATCGAGAAGGCCACGGCCACCGCTCGCGCGATGGTCACGCAGTACGGCATGACCGAGCGTCTGGGCGCGATCAAGTTCGGCGGCGACAACACCGAGCCCTTCCTCGGCCGTGAGATGTCCCACCAGCGCGACTACTCGGAAGAGGTCGCCGCCCTGGTGGACGAGGAAGTCAAGAAGCTCATCGAGAACGCGCACAACGAGGCCTGGGAGATCCTGGTCGAGAACCGCGACGTCCTCGACAACCTCGTTCTCCAGCTGCTGGAGAAGGAGACCCTGGGCAAGGAGGAGATCGCCGAGATCTTCGCGGCGCTCCACAAGCGGCCCGCGCGCCCCGCGTGGACCGGCTCCTCCCGCCGTACGCCGTCCACCCGCCCGCCGGTGCTCTCC
Organism: Streptomyces sp. NPDC058464; assembly: GCF_042721035.1. NCBI lineage: Bacteria > Bacillati > Actinomycetota > Actinomycetes > Kitasatosporales > Streptomycetaceae > Streptomyces > Streptomyces sp. NPDC058464. The sequence goes on along the minus strand of NZ_JBHXMA010000054.1, from coordinate 64,257 downwards.
CCGAGGGAGCTCGCACTGACCAACGGGGCGAACGGCGCGACGCCGGCGATCAGCACCGCCAAGTCCACGGCGGCCGAGCCCGCCGCGGCGGTCGAGAAGGCCCCCGAGGACCGACCCGAGAGCTGAGTCACACCGGCCTCGCATGGCTCGGAATGGATGCCGCGCCCCCCAGGTTCTAGCCTGGGGGGCGCGGCATTTCGGTATGCCCGCAGATGAGGCGCGCGGCCCACACGCGCCGACCCGAAGGAACGAGGCACCCCAGATGACCGACCCCGTGACCCTGGACGGCGAGGGAACCATCGGCGAGTTCGACGAGAAACGCGCCGAGAACGCCGTACGCGAACTCCTCATCGCGGTCGGCGAGGACCCGGACCGGGAAGGCCTCAGGGAGACACCGGCACGGGTGGCGCGGGCCTATCGCGAGCTGCTGGCCGGGAACCACCAGGAACCGGAAGAGGTCCTGACGACGACCTTCGATCTCGGCCACGACGAGATGGTCCTGGTCAAGGACATCGAGATCGTGTCCCTGTGCGAACACCACATGCTGCCGTTCCACGGTGTGGCCCATGTCGGCTACATCCCGGCGGAGACCGGCAAGATCACGGGTCTGTCGAAGCTCGCGCGCCTGGTCGAGGTGTTCGCCCGCCGTCTTCAGGTGCAGGAGCGACTGACCACGCAGGTCGCGGACTCCCTCATGCGGATCCTCGAGGCCCGAGGCGTGATCGTCGTGGTGGAGGCCGAACACATGTGCATGTCGGTGCGCGGTATCCGCAAGCCGGGTGCCAAGACGACCACGTCGGCGGTCCGCGGCCAGCTCAGGGACGCCACGACCCGCGCCGAGGCGATGAGCCTGATACTGGCGCGCTGACGACCCTGCGGAGCGGCGGGGCTCACGCCACCGGCTCGGCCCCGCTGTGGTTGTCGTCCTCGTCCTCCGGGAGCTTGCACACGCGTTCCAGGAAGAGGGCCGCCGCTATGACGGCGATGCCGGCGACGACCGAGAAGGCCGCGTAGAGGGCCTGGTCGCGGCGGGTGGGGAGGTCGAGGAGCTCCAGGAGGAAGACGCCCGTGCCGCCGTACATGCCGGCGACGAGGGCCGCGACCAGGGCGCTGGCCTGACCGAAGACGACCGCGCGGGCGGCCATCAGGGGGTCGACGCCCTTTGCGCCGGGGCGGCGCTCGCGCTGGGCCTTGAGTCGGGCGCGCAGCGATAGCGCCGTGGAGAGCAGGACCACGGCGATCAGCGCGAGGACGATCGGGGCGGCCACCGGCACGCTCGGCAGGGTCCCCACCGCGTTCCACAGACGGGCGCCCGCCCAGGACAGCACTCCGGCCACCACGAAGACGCCGGCCAGCACCCTGATCCGCAGCTCTTTCACTGTTTTCCTTCAGCTCCCCCGCAGCGATGTGGTCGTCTCGACCTTAACGACTACTCGGGCAGTCGGAGTTCCAGGTCCCCGCGTGCTTCCACACCGTGCCGGGTGACGGCGGCCAGCAGCTCCGCGACTGTGCCGCGGCCGGGCACCAGGGCCTCGGGGTCGATGTCGTACCAGGGCGCGAGCACGAAGGCACGCTCGTGGGCGCGCGGGTGCGGGAGGGTGAGCTGCGGGTCGTCGGAGACGACGTCGGCGTACGCGACGATGTCGACGTCGAGGGTGCGCGGCCCCCAGCGCTCGTCCCGCACCCGGTTGAACGCCTCCTCGACGGCGTGTGCCCGCTCCAGCAGGGAGGACGGCGGGAGGGTGGTCTTCAGGACCACGACCGCGTTGAAGTACGTCGGCTGGCTGCCGGGCTCGACGCCCCACGGCTCCGTCTCGTACACCGGTGACACGGCCTTGATGCGGACGCCGGGGGTGTCCTCCAGCGCGTCGATGGCGCCCTGGAGGGTCTCCAGGCGGTTGCCGAGGTTCGAGCCGAGGGCGACCACGGCGCGTCTGGGGTTGGACAGGGTGGTGTCGGCGGCGTCGACCTGCGCCACGACGGAGGCGGGCACCGGCTGGACGGTCGGGTCGCTGGGACCCCGCAGGGAGGATGCGGTCATACTCGGCTCCGGATGATGGTGACGGTGACGTCGTCGAAGGGGACGGTGATGGGCGCGTCCGGCTTGTGGACCTGGACCTCGACCTCTCTTACCCCCTCGTGCTTGAGGCAGACCTGGGCGATCCGCTCGGCGAGCGTCTCGATCAGGTTCACCGGCTCCCCCTCGACCACGGCGACGACCTCCTCGGCCACGACGCCGTAGTGCACGGTCTTCGCCAGGTCGTCGTCGGCCGCCGCCGGCCGGGTGTCCAGGCCAAGGACGAGGTCCACGATGAAGGTCTGGCCCTCCTCGCGCTCCTTGGGGAAGACACCGTGGTGCCCGCGGGCCCTCAGGCCGCGCAGCGCGACACGATCCACGCGAATCACTCCTGCAATCGTCGGTGTGCGGCCGGGCGGCATCGCGTGCGGGCGACGGACCGGCCACCCATGAATCTACCTGCGGGCACTGACAGAGCCGGGGTACAGGGCCCGGGGGGCCGCCCGGGCGCGACAGGGTTCATCGCGTGTTTCCCCCGGAGAACCCGGCGGCTCATGGGCCGGTGGCCCTGGCTACTCGCGAGTTCGTGATTCCAGCCACTTCTTGGTCCGTGAGGGGTCCGGAAGGGTGTGGCGTGCTCAGGAGGGCGTCTCGTCGTCCTCGTCCTCGTCGGCCTCGGACAGCACCGGGGAGGCGTGGTGGGACCAGAGCTTCCAGCCGTCCCGGGTGCGCCGGAACACGTTCGTGGCGACGACGAGCTGTCCGACCAGCGGGCCGAGCTCCTGGCCGCCCTCGGGGGCGGGACCGCCGCTGAGGATGTTCTCCGTGCAGGTCACCAGGGCGGTGTCGCCGGTGACGGAGACGTGCACGTCGGTGAGGAAGAACTGGATGTAGTCGGTGTTCGCCATGATCAGCGCGTACGACCGCAGGACCTCGCCGCGGCCGGTCAGCACCGGCCAGCCCGGGTGCACGCAGGAGATCACGCCGATGTCGGCCGGGTCGTGGTACTCCTCGTCGACGCCCAGGTCGGCAGGGGTGAGCCAGAGGGCGGAGACCGCCTCGAAGTCGCCGTTCTCCAGTGCCTCGTAGAAGGCGGTGTTGGCCGCCTCGACCTGCTCGACGTCGGTGTGGGGGGCGCTCACCGGGCTCCTTCTGCGCGGTGGGGGAGGTTCGCCGTGGCCTGCGTGGCTTGTGCGCCCGGCGCGTCCGTTCCGGTGCGTGCCTCCTCCATGGCGCGCGCGACCCGTACCGCGTCCGCCGTGGCGCGTACCTCGTGCACGCGCACCGCCCATGCGCCGGCGTGCGCCGCGAGCGCCGAGACGGCGGCCGTCGCCGCGTCGCGCTCCCGGGCCGGCGGGGGCGCCCCCTCGGGGCCGGCCAGGACCCGGCCGAGGAACCGCTTGCGGGAGGCGGCGACGAGCAGCGGGTGGCCGAGGGCGTGCAGCCGGTCGAGGTGGGCGAGCAGCGCCAGGTCGTGCTCGGAGTTCTTGGAGAAGCCGAGTCCGGGGTCGACCACGATGCGGTCGGGGGAGATGCCGCCGGCCAGGACGGCGTCCACGCGCGCGTGCAGTTCGTCGAGGACCTCGGTGACGACGTCGCCGTACACGCCCTTGACGTTGGCGCCGCCCTCCATGAAGCCGCGCCAGTGCATGACGACGAAGGGGGCGCCGGAGTCGGCGACGACGGGGATCATGTCGGGATCGGCGAGGCCGCCGCTGACGTCGTTGACGAGGGCGGCGCCCGCGGCGAGGGCCTGTGCGGCGACGGAGGCGCGCACGGTGTCGACGGAGACGACGACGCCTTCGGCGGCGAGGCCGCGGACGACGGGGATGACCCGGCGCAGTTCCTCGTCCTCGTCGACGCGGGTGGCGCCCGGGCGGGTGGACTCGCCGCCGACGTCGACCAGGTCGGCGCCCTCGGTGACGAGGACGAGGCCGTGCTTGACGGCGGCCGTCGTGTCGAACCAGCGGCCGCCGTCGGAGAAGGAGTCGGGGGTGACGTTCACGACCCCCATGACCGCGCACCGGTCCCATGCCGGAAGCCCTGTCACCTGGCCACGTCCGCTGTGGTTGCTCATACGTTCAGCGTAGGCCCAGGGCCCCGCGGCCAGCCCCGGTGGCCCGAGCGGCGCCCCCGGGCCGGAGGGGGCGGGGCGCCCGCTCGGGCCGGTCATGGGGTCAGGCGGCGCGTACACCCTGTTCGGCGACGCTGTGGGCGCACGGGCGGGCGGCGGCGGGCCGACGGCGCAGGAAGCGGGGGAGCGGCAGGGCGAGGCTGACGAAGCCCTCGGCCTGCATGGCGGCGAGGCCGATGCGCGGGAGGTCGCCGGAGGCCCGGTAGACCACGAAGCGCGGCTCCCAGCGGGGCTGGAACTTGGCGTTGAACTTGTACAGGGACTCGATCTGGAACCAGCGGGAGAGGAAGACGAGCAGTCCGCGCCAGGCACGCAGCACCGGTCCCGCGCCGATCTTCTCGCCGCGGGCGAGCGCCGAGCGGAACATCGCGAAGTTGAGCGAGATCCGGGTGATGCCGAGCTTCGGGGCCGCCTGGAGGGCGGCCACGATGAGCAGTTCGTTCATGCCGGGGTCGGCGGAGCGGTCGCGGCGCATCAGGTCGAGCGAGACGCCGTCGGTGCCCCAGGGCACGAAGTGCAGGATCGCCTTGAGGTCGCCGTACTGGCCGGGCTGTTCGTCGGTCTTGTGGGCGGTGGCGATGAGGCAGTCGCCGTCGGCGGGGTCGCCGATGCGGCCCAGCGCCATGGAGAAGCCGCGTTCGGTGTCGGTGCCGCGCCAGTCCTCCGCCGCCCGGCGGATGCGGTCGAGTTCGGCCTCGCCGAGGTCACGGATGCGCCGTACCCGGGTTTCGTAGCCGGCCCGCTCGATGCGCTTGACCATCTGGCGCACGTTGCGCATCGCGCGTCCGGCGAGCGAGAAATCCGCCACGTCCACCACCGCCTCGTCGCCGAGTTCGAGGGCGTCCAGGCCGGTCTCGCGGGTCCACACCTCGCCGCCCGTCTCCGAGCAGCCCATGACGGCGGGGGTCCAGGAGTGGGCCTTGGCCTCGTCCATGAAGCGTTCGATGGCGCCGGGCCAGGCCTCGACGTCGCCGATCGGGTCGCCGCTGGCGAGCATGACGCCGGAGACGACGCGGTAGGTGACCGCGGCCTTGCCGCTGGGGGAGAAGACGACCGCCTTGTCGCGGCGGAGCGCGAAGTGGCCGAGGGAGTCGCGGGCGCCGTGCTTCTCCAGGAGGGCGCGCAGCTGGGCCTCGTCCTCCTCGGTGAGGTGGGCGGCGGGGTGTTCGGGGCGGAAGGCGAGGTAGATGGTGGTGACGGCGGTGATCAGGCCGAGGGCGCCGAGCGAGAAGGCGACCGTCCAGGAGGTGGAGCCCTCGTAGTCGACGGGGCCCTCGAAGCCGAACAGGCCGTACAGGACGTGGGTGATGCGGTCGGCCAGGCTCGGGTCGCCGATGGTGCGCTTGGGGTGGGCGCTGACGATGACCAGGCCGAGGGCGAGCGAACCGGCGCTCATGAGCACGAAGTTGGTGAGCGCCCGCCACCGGCTGCGCGGGTCGGGCAGCGCCTTGAACTCGTCGCGGTGGATCACGAGCGGCACGAACAGGGCCAGTGAGATCAGCGCGCCGATGACCGAGTGCCGGTACACGAACTGCGAGATCGCGCCGGCCGGCAGCAGCGCGACCGCGGCCCGCCACGCCCGCCGCTTGCGCCGCTTGAGCCCGTGGGCGAGCAGCAGCAACAGCACGCCGACGCTGAGCGAGAGCGCGGCGGCGAACGGTCCGAGCGAGCCGGGCAGTACCTCGGCCATGGCGTGCATACGGCTGTGACGGAAGCGCGGGAAGACACCCGCCGCAATGTCCAGGACGCCCACGACCGCGCACGCCCTGCCGACCAGAGCGGGGACGGCCGCAGGGCGCGGGCCACGGACTATGCGCCGCGCCCGGCTTGATCGGCTCGGAACCTCGCCCGACATTTCCCCATCTATCCTGACAGACATCGCATCCCGTAGTTCTGCGAGAGACCTTGAATCCGGGCCCGATTCGGGCATCCGGCGACATTGCGCCCTCTAGGACGGTGTCTCGAGGGGAGAGGTTCACTCCCCATCGGAAAGCCGGTTCAAAGGCCAGGGAAAGCCCGGGGCAAGCCTCGCTGAAAGCGGTGGTGGTCACGGGGGAAAGCGCAGGCAGGAAGCACCTCATGGGTCTCACGAGCAATAAGTTGCTGGCATTGTCGATCTTGTTCGCCGTACTGCTGTTCGTAGGCACGGTGTGGCTGTGGCCACGGCTGGGCCGCCGGAACTGGCGGGCCGTCAGCGGTCGCGTCGGTCTTCTGCTGGCCACCCAGTTGGCACTCTTCGCGTGCGTCGGGATAGCGGTCAACCAGGCCTTCGGTTTCTACGCGAGCTGGGGGGACCTGCTCGGCACGGAAACCGACCAGGGCGTCGTCGTCAACCATGCGTCCGGCCCGGTCCAGGTGGTGTCCACGTCCGCGGTGCACGGCATGGGCGGCTCGCTGCCCCGGACGGCCGGTCAGATCCAGCAGGTCGGCATAGCCGGCCGTACCACCCACATCGCCACGCCCGCGTACGTGTACCTGCCGCCGGAGTACTTCCAGCCGCAGTACCGCACGCGCGCGTTCCCGGTGGTGGTGGTCCTCAGCGGCTATCCCGGCACCGCGCGGGCGCTGGTCGACAAACTGCACTACCCGCGCACGGCACAGCACCTGGTCCGGGCCGGGCGGATGCGGCCGACGATCCTGGTGATGCTGCGGCCCACCGTCGCACCGCCCCGGGACACCGAGTGCGTGGACGTCCCGCGCGGCCCGCAGACCGAGACCTTCTTCGCCAAGGACCTGCCCGACGCCGTACGCGCGCACTATCGGGCCGCCGGGAAGCCGGGCGGCTGGGGGATCGTCGGCGACTCGACGGGCGGGTACTGCGCGCTCAAGCTCGCGATGCACCACCCCGGCGTGTACGGGGCCGGCGCCGGGCTCTCCCCGTCGTACAAGGCGCCCCTCGACGCCACGACCGGCGACCTCTTCCAGGGCGACCGGAATCTCCAGAACCGTGCGGACCTCTGGTGGTTCCTGAAGCACGAGCCCGCCCCGGACACCTCCCTGCTGGTCACCAGCAGCAAAGTCGGGGAAACGAACTACAGGGCCACGCTGAAATTCATCGCGTCCGTCGAGGCCGTGAAGCCGACCCGGATCTCGTCGATCATCCTCGACAGCGGCGGCCACAACTTCAATACCTGGCGCCGCGAGATCCCCGCGACGCTCGAGTGGATCAGCGGCCGATTGAGCGACCGCTGAGTCCCGGCCCTGCCGATACCGTGTGAAGACTTCGTTGTCGCTGTGTTTTTACGGCCCGGGGCACCACGATTCGCCTACGCGCGGTAAGTTTCTGGCCATGCCACGTGGACGTCACCGTCATTCACCGCCCTTGCACAGGCTGTTGCCTCCCTCGGCGATCGCCGGTGTCTCCCTCGTCTGCGCTCTGGGCCCCTGGTTGTTCTCCCAACCGACGGTGCTGCGCACCCTGGCCGCGATAGCCGCGGCCACCGCGGCCGTCGGCGCCGCCGTCATGCGGCGCTGGGACAGCGAGGCGGGCAAGCAGGTGGCCGACCTGTCACGCGCGCGTGCGAGCGACGAGTGGCGCCACGAGGAGCGCATCGCCGAGCTGGAGACCGACCTGGAGGAGTCGCGGGAGCTGCGCGCCAAGCTGGAGCAGCGGCTGCGCGCCAAGCGGTCGGAACTGGCGGGACTGCGCAACGAGCACGCGTCCCTGCTGCGCCGTTACGCCACGGCCGAGACCGAGCGCGCGAGCGCCCTGGAGGGCCGGCGCCTGCTGGAGATCGAGGCCGCCGAGCCGTCGAACGCGCTCCCGGCCCCCCGCAGCGCGGACGAGGCGGACGAGGTGGAGGAGTCCACGGCGGCCGTCGACGGGAAGGCCGAGGAGCTGGAGGAGCTGACGGTCGAGGGGACGACTCCCGCGATCTTCTCGCCCGAGGGTTCCAAGCTGTTCCTGCGGGCCAAGGTGGCATTGGCCCGGTTCGACGAGAAGGACGCCCCGGCGGCGGAGGCCGACGCGGGCACCGAGGGCACCGAGAGCACGGCGGAGACGGCCGCCGAGCCCGCGGCCCCGAAGGGCGAGAGCGCGCCGGAGGACGAGGCGCAGGGGCAGCCCGAGGCGGCCGACGGGCACGCGCACGCGGCCGCCGCCACCACGGACGTTCCGGAGGACACCACCCCGGAGCCGGCCGAGCAGGAGGCCCGCCCCACGACGGCGCCTTCCGCCAACTCCGTCAAGCCCTCGGGCCACTTCACGGTGCCGACCGCGGTGGCGGTCCTGCCGGCCGCGCCGATCCCGCGCCCGCTGGTCACCGGCGGCTTCGACTTCTTCGGCACGCAGAAGGGCTCGCCCGCGGGCGGTCTGGAGGCCATGCACAACGAGGACCTCGCGGACGTCGTCGGCCAGGAGACGCTCGCGCTCCACAAGGCCGAGTCCGAGGCCGAGTTCAAGCCCGCCGACGCGCAGGCGCGGGGCGTCGGCCAGGTCATCGACCTGACCGCGCACGACGAGACCGAGCAGATCAACCTCGGCGGCCTGCGCAGCGCCGCGTCCTGAACACGCGGCGGTTCTGAGCCGGGGACGGACGGTCGGTGGTCGGGTGCGGCGCCGTCGTGGCTGGTCGCGCAGCAGTTCCCCGCGCCCCTGAAGGGGCGCTCACCGCGCCGACCTGCTTTTAGGGGCGCGGGGCCGTATTTGATATGCGGCTGCCGCCGCGTGGGCGCGACCAGCCCCCACGCACCCGCACCCGATCACCGACCGGTCCGGCCGTCAGGCCATCCAGCGGTCCGGCCGTGCGGTCCGGCGTCCCGTCCGTGACCGCTCGGCCTGCTCCCGCAGCAGCGACGCGGCCTCCCCGGCGCCCCGCAGACGGGCCGTGACGGTCTTGTCGGCCCCCGTGTCCACATGCACGTCCGCGAGCCGCCACAGCCGCCCCCAGGGCCCCTGGGTCAGCCGTACGCTCTGGACCTTGGCGTGCGGGACGAGCGCGAGGCGCCGGCGCAGCAGCCCGTGCCGGGCCGCGAACACCGCGTCCGTGACCGCGAGGCCGTACCCGCGCCACCACAGCGGCACGCACCACCGGGCCCGCCCCGGCGGCCGCAGCAGCTCCCCGGGCACCGTCGCGCCGGGCAGCACGCGCGCGACCACCGACTCGGCGACCGCGCGCGGGGCGACCGGCACCAGCACGGAGTTCGCCGACCCGGCCACGTCCAGCTCCACCCGCACCCAGCGCAGCGGCCGCCACATCAGCGGCTCCACGATCCGCACGGTCTGCACCCGGCCCGGCGGCACCGTCTCGTGCGTGCGGTCGAGGAGCCCGTGGTCGATGCGCAGCCCGTCCGGGGACTCCCCGACCGTCCAGTCGTACTCCCCGACGAACCGCCCCACGCTGGTCGTGGCCGCCGCGCCGAGCAGCGGCACGGCGGTGGCGAGGACCGTCCACACGCTGTGGGTGGTCAGCCAGAGGAACGGCGGGGCGACGAGGGCGGCGGCCAGCGAGCCCCAGGTGGCACCCGTCAGCAGGATCGAGATCGCGAGCTTGCCCGGGGGCACGCGCATCAGCTCGTGCGACGGCGCCTCGCCGACCTCACGCGCCGTCTCGGGCGCGAACCCGGCGGCGCGCGCGAGCAGCTCCGCGCGGAGCCGACGCGCCTCGCCCTGGCCCAGAAAGGCCAGTTCGTCCTTCTTGTCGGTGCCGACGACGTCTATGCGCAGCTTGGCGACGCCCGCCACGCGCGCGAGGAGCGGCTGGGTGACGTCGACGGCCTGGATCCGCTCCAGCCGGATGTGCGCGGTACGCCGGAACAGCAGGCCGGTACGTATCCGAAGTTCGCTGTCGGTCACCGCGAAGTACGTGAACCACCAGGTCAGGAAGCCGTAGAGGGCTCCCGCCGTGACCAGGACGGCGAGCCCGCCCAGGAACATGGTCGTGGTCAGCTTCGTCAGCTGCTCCTGTGCCTGGTTCGGGTCGTGCACGGCCCAGCCGGTGAGCACCGCGACCGGCGCCCACGCCCGCCGGAACGGCGTCACCGGGTGCAGCCGCCGCTCACCCACGGCCTTGCCCGCGTGTATGGCGCCCTCGACGCCCGGCGCGGTCACAGCCCCGCCGATCGGGCCTCGCCGAGCTCGGTGAGCCGGTCGCGCAGCCGTTCCGCCTCGGCCGGGTCGAGCCCGGGGATCGTCGCGTCGGTGGCCGCGGCAGCGGTGTGCAGCTGCACGCTGGCGAGCCCGAAGTACCGCTCGACCGGCCCCGAGGTCACCTCCACCAGCTGCATCCGCCCGTACGGCACCACGGTCTCCTCGCGCCACAGCACCCCGCGGCTGATCAGCAGGTCGTCGGCGCGCTCGGCGTACCGCCAGGAGCGCCAGTTGCGGCCCAGCAGCACCCAGCCCCAGGCCAGCAGGGCCAGCGGCAGCAGCGCGAAGGCCGCCCACACCGGGCCCGCGAGCAGGCCCGGCAGCAGTCCCACGGCCAGGGCGAGCAGCCCCAGCCACACCACCAGCAGCAGCCGGCGCATCCGCAGCAGCCCCGGCGGCAGCCCTGTCCACTCCGGCTCGGTCCCCGTCGTCTCGGCGCCGGCCGCGCTCCCCGTCTCCATAGGGCCAGCGTACGTAGGGGAGACTGGGTCCATGACGCCTACGACGGAGACCACGGTCGGGATCGGCGGTGCCGCGGAGAGCACCGACATGGTGCTCAACATCGGCCCCCAGCACCCCTCCACGCACGGCGTGCTGCGGTTGAAGCTCGTGCTGGACGGCGAGCGGATCGTCTCCGCGGAGCCGGTGATCGGCTATATGCACCGCGGCGCGGAGAAGCTCTTCGAAGCGCGCGACTACCGGCAGATCATCATGCTCGCCAACCGCCACGACTGGCTGTCGGCCTTCTCGAACGAGCTGGGCGTGGTCCTCGCCGTGGAGCGCATGCTGGGCATGGAGGTGCCCGTCCGCGCGGTGTGGACGCGCACCCTGCTCGCCGAGCTGAACCGGGTCCTCAACCACCTGATGTTCCTCGGCTCGTACCCGCTGGAGCTGGGCGGGATCACCCCGGTCTTCTACGCGTTCCGTGAGCGCGAGGTGCTGCAGAACGTCATGGAGGAGGTCTCCGGCGGGCGCATGCACTACATGTTCAACCGCGTCGGCGGCCTCAAGGAGGACCTGCCGGCCGGCTGGGCCGCACGCGCGCGTGGCGCCGTCTCCGCCGTGCGCTCCCGCATGGACGTCTTCGACGACCTGGTTGTCGGCAACGAGATCTTCCGTGGCCGCACCCGGGGCGTGGGCGCCCTCGCGCCGGAGGCCGTGCACGCGTACGGCGTGAGCGGCCCCATCGCGCGCGCCTCGGGCGTCGACTTCGACCTGCGCCGCGACGAGCCCTACCTGGCCTACGGCGAGCTCCAGGACACCCTCAGGGTGGTCACCCGGACCGAGGGCGACTGCCTGGCCCGCTTCGAGTGCCTCCTGGAGCAGACGCACATCGCCCTGGACCTGGCCGACGCCTGCCTGGACCGGCTCGCCGACCTGCCGCCGGGACCGATCAACCAGCGGCTCCCCAAGGTCCTCAAGGCGCCCGAGGGCCACACCTACGCCTGGACCGAGAACCCCCTCGGCATCAACGGCTACTACCTCGTCAGCAAGGGCGAGAAGACCCCGTACCGGCTGAAGCTGCGCTCGGCGTCGTACAACAACATCCAGGCCCTGACCGAACTGCTGCCGGGGACGCTGGTGGCGGACATGGTCGCGATCCTCGGGTCGATGTTCTTCGTGGTGGGGGACATCGACAAATAGAGCCGACGGCTGGAGGACCGACGGCTGGAGGACCGCCGGCTAGAGGGTCGACAGCTAGAGCAGCGGGTTCTCGATGCCCACCGGCTGGAGCAGCCAGCCGAAGTCGCCGAGGCCGCCGGGGGCGGTGAGTTCGGTGGCCTCTCCGGCGATCGACAGGGCACGCACATAGGCCGTGGGGTGCGTGGAGGCGAGCGTGAGCGGGGGGCGTGCGCCGATCAGGCCCAGGGCGCGCAGGGCGTCGCGTTGCGTGCACAGGAGCGCCTCGGGGAGCCTCAGCGCCGGGTCGAGCGCCGCGCAGGCGTCCAGTGCGACGTGCGCCGTGATGTCGCACGACCCGTCCGGCACGGGCGCCGTCCCGCGCCCCTCCCGGAAGCCGGTGAGCGTCCCGAACGGGGGACGCGCGGCCGCGGTGTGCGCGTAGTCCACGGCCACCGCGAGCCCTCGCTGGAGGCTGGTGACGGCGGTCGCCCACGCCTGGTCCCGGGGCAGCCCGATCTCCGCGCGCAGCCCCGGCTCGCCACCCAGCGGCCACCACCGGGCGAGCCACTCCGCCTCCGCGCCCGACACCGCCCGCCCCAGCACTTCTCCGCCGTCGCGGCGGACCAGCACCAGCCGGGACACCCCGGCCGCGTCCACCTCGGCGACCTCGACCGGCACGTTGTCCAGCCACTCGTTGGCGAAGAGCAGGCCGGTGACCGTGCGCGGGAGTTCGGTCAGCCAGGTGATCCGGTCGGGAAGGCCCGGCGGGCGGTCGGCGAGTTCGACGGCGTACGCACGCACGCGTGGAGCCACGTCGGCGGGCAGGGCCGCGAGCACGCCGGTGACCAGCTCGCCCCGGCCGGCGCCCATGTCGACGAAGTCCAGCGTCCCGGGGCGGCCCAGGGCCTCGTCGACCCGGCACAGCAGCTCGGCCACGGCCTCGGCGAACAGCCGCGAGGCGTGCACCGACGTACGGAAATGCCCGGCCGGGCCCTCCGGGCGGCGGTAGAAGCCGCCGGGGCCGTACAGGGCCGCCTCGGTGGCCGCCCGCCAGCCACGGGCGTCCTCGGCCGTCTCTCGCGTCGCCTCATCCGTCACCGGGCCAGACTAGGCGCACAGGTGATCACCTTCTCCACCTTGCGGAGTACGCGTGCGGAACAGGGATCGGCCCTCCGGTTGACCCCTGCACCTATCACGCTTCCCTACTCTGGGTTACGTGCAGCGCCTCTATGACTTCCTCCGCAGGCACCCGACATGGGTCGACAGCTTCTGGGCCGTCGCCCTGCTCGGGATCTCCGGCGCGAGCATCTGGAAGCTCGGCGGGAACGAGGGGCACCACGGACCAAGGGCCGCCATGGTGGCCGTGTCCGTCGTGATGAGCGTCGTCGTCGCGCTGCGCCGCCGTTACCCGGAGCCGATGCTGCTGCTGGCCGCGGCCACCGGCCTGGCCCAGCTGGTGCTGGACGTGGAGACGACCGTCGCCAACTTCGCCATGCTGGTGATCGTCTGCACGAACGCCGCCGTCGGCGCGCGCTGGGCGTCCCGGTTCGGTCTCTACGCCGGGCTGTGCGCGGCGCCCCTGGCGCAGATCAGGTGGCCGCAGCAGGAGGCGAGTTTCCCGGGGCACGTCGCGATCGTGCTGTTCCAGACGGTGCCGTTCGTGCTCGCCTGGGTGCTCGGCGACTCCATGCGCACCCGCCGCGCCTACTTCCTGCAGCTGGAGGAGCGTGCCGCCCGGCTGGAGAAGGAGCGCGAGGCGCAGGCCAAGGTCGCGGTCGCCGCCGAGCGCGCCCGGATCGCGCGCGAGCTGCACGACGTGGTCGCGCACAACGTGTCCGTGATGGTGGTCCAGGCCGACGGCGCCGCCTACGTCCTCGACGCCGCCCCCGACCAGGCGAAGAAGGCCCTGGAGACGATCTCCTCGACCGGCCGCCAGGCCCTCGCCGAGATGCGCCGCCTGCTGGGCGTGCTGCGCACCGGCGAGCACAAGGAGGTCGGCGAGTACGTCCCGCAGCCCGACGTCGAGCAGATCGACGAGCTCGTCGAGCAGTGCCGCAGCTCCGGCCTGCCCGTCGACTTCAAGGTCGAGGGCACCCCGCGCCCGCTGCCCAGCGGCGTCGAGCTCACGGCGTACCGGATCGTGCAGGAGGCGCTGACCAACACCCGCAAGCACGGCGGCCCCAACACGGGCGCCAGCGTGCGGCTGGTCTACTTCGACGACGGACTCGGCCTGCTGGTCGAGGACGACGGCAAGGGCGCCCCGCACGAGATGTACGAGGACGGCGGCGCCGACGGCCAGGGCCACGGCCTGATCGGCATGCGCGAACGGGTCGGCATGGTGGGCGGCACCCTCGACGCGGGCCCCCGCCCTGGCGGAGGATTCCGCATCAGTGCCCTGCTGCCGCTCAAACCGGCGCATTGACGCGGACGCACGCCCCCAGTTGACACCTGTCACGCCCCCAGGCCGAACGGCCGAACAAGAAACGGAAGAGGACCCGATGACGATCCGCGTGATGCTCGTCGACGACCAGGTGCTGCTGCGCACCGGGTTCCGGATGGTGCTCGCGGCCCAGCCGGACATGGAGGTCGTCGCAGAGGCGGGCGACGGCGTCGAGGCCATCCAGGTGCTGAGGACCACCCCCGTGGACGTCGTCCTGATGGACGTGCGCATGCCCAAGCTGGACGGCGTGGAGGCCACCCGCCGCATCTGCGCCGAGCCCGACGCGCCCAAGGTGCTCATCCTGACCACCTTCGACCTCGACGAGTACGCCTTCTCGGGGCTGAAGGCGGGTGCCTCCGGCTTCATGCTCAAGGACGTGCCCCCGGGCGAGCTGCTGACCGCCATCCGCTCCGTGCACAGCGGCGACGCCGTCGTCGCGCCCTCCACCACCCGGCGCCTGCTCGACCGCTTCGCGCCGATGCTGCCCTCCGCCGGCAAGGACCCCCGGCAGCAGGAACTGGACCGGCTCACCGAACGCGAGCGCGAGGTGATGGTGCTGGTCGCACAGGGCCTGTCGAACGGCGAGATCGCGAGCCGGCTGGTGCTGTCCGAGGCCACCGTGAAGACCCATGTGGGCCGCATCCTGACCAAGCTCGGGCTCCGCGACCGCGTGCAGGTGGTCGTGCTGGCCTACGAGACCGGGCTGGTGCGGGCGGGCGGCGGGCACCTGTGACGCCGCGCTGCGGCTAGCGGAGCATCCCCTCCAGGAAGTCGCTGCCGAGCCGGGCGACGACCGTGACGTCGAGCTGGTGGAGCACGTAACGCCCGCGCCGGCGCGTCGTGACCAGGCCCGCCTTCTTGAGCACCCCCAGATGCCGGGAGACCTCCGGCGCCGACAGGCCGTGCACCTGCGCCAGCTCGCTGGTGGTGTGGGCGCTGCGCGCCAGCTGCCGGCACAGCCGCATCCGGACGGGGTGGGACAGCGCCGCCATCCGCAGCGTCAGCTCCTCCACGGACGCGGGCGAGGCGAGCTCGGGCGAGCCGACCGGGTAGTGCAGCACCGGCTGCCAGCCGTAGCGGTGCAGGACCATCAGATGCGGCCGGCCCAGGCTGGTGGGCACCAGCAGCAGGCCGTCGGCCGCCACGCGCGCGTGGCCGTCGGTGAGCTTGTCCACGGTGATCCGCGCGCCCGTCCCGTCGAGCGTCACGGCGGGGGAGACCGCCGCCAGCGCCTCGGCCAGTCCCTTGCGGCGCAGCAGCTCCGTCTTGTGCCGGGCGTCGGCCGCGAGCTGGTGGCGCAGCCGTGACCAGACCTCGTCGAAGAACGCCTCGGCACAGTCCGCCAGGAACCGGCGCAGCCAGGTACGTACGCTCGGCGGATCGTCGAGCAGCCGCTGGGCGAACCGGACCTGCCGCGGACCGCGCGAGGCGGCCACCTCCAGCGCCCGCCGACGCGCGGCGGGGTCCGAGAGCAGAGCCGGTACCTCGATGCCGTACGACAGCGCGCACGTGAACTCCAGCGCCGCGTCCACGAACTGTTCGTCCGACAGCCCGTCCAGCTGGTCCAGCTCCTCGGCCAGGGTGCCGCCCGGGACGGCGCCCGGGACGGCCGCGTACGGCAGGAACAGGTCCGAGAACGTCGACCGCCACAGGAAGTCCGCGTCGCACATCCGGTCGGCCAGATGCGGCTCCATACGGGCGGTCACGCCGGTCGCCCAGCCCTGCAGGCCGGGGTGGTGCCCCGGCTCGGACAGCGCGTGCAGCGCCATGCCGAGTTCGGCCAGCGGTGAGGGTACGAAGGTGACGCGCTCGGGGCGTAGCCCCGGGATGTCGATACGTACGCTCATATGTCCATCGTGCACGTTGCTGCGGCGTGGGTGGGCCGGGCGCCCAGTGGGGTGCCGGGTACGGTCGGGTGGCGGATGCGAGTCGATGGGGCCGGTCGCGCCCACGCGGCGGCAGCCGCATATCAAACACAGCCCCGCGCCCCTAAAGGGGCGCTTCAGGCAGCCGCCTCACGAAGTCCGCGACCGACGCCCTCACGTCCTCCGCCGTCCAGTCCAGGCCCTCGGCCGTCACCGTCACCTCGGTCATGGACAGGCCCGGGCCCTTCGGGTCCCAGAGGCCGACGAAGAGGTAGGTGCCGGTCTCCTCGGCCTGGCGCACCGCCGCCTCCAGCAGTACGTCCGCGTCGTACGGCAGCCAGAGCTGGAACTGGTGGGTGTGCGGTTCCCCGGGGTGGACGCGGGCCCAGGGGACGGCCGACCCGGCGAAGCCCTCGCGCAGGGCCGCGGCCACCACGCGCGCGTGCCGTACGTAGTCCGGGAGGCGGGGGAGTTCGCGCTCCAGGCCGATCAGGGCCGCGAGCGCCGTCGGGAACTGCTGGAAGACCATGCCGCCGTAGCGGTGGCGCCAGGTCTTCGCGTCCTCGACCAGGGACTTCGGGCCGGCCAGCGCGGCGCCGCCGAAGCCGTCGAGGGACTTGTAGAACGACACGTAGACGCTGTCCGCCAGGTCCGCGATCTCGGACAGGGAGTGGCCGAGGTGGACGGTGGACTCCCACAGGCGCGCACCGTCGAAGTGCACCACCGCGTCGCGCTCCCGCGCCGCCTCCACCAGCTCCGTGAGCTCCTCCCAGGAGGGCAGGACGAAACCGGCGTCCCTGAGCGGCAGCTCCACCATCAGCGCCCCGAAGGGCTCCGCGAAGTCGCGTATCTCCTGGGCGGTGGGGAGCCGGGGCTCGCCGGTGACGCGCACGGTGCGCAGGCCGGCCACCTCGCGGAAGGCGTCGCGTTCGTGCACCTCGGGGTGGGCGAGGGCGTGCAGGGCGACCGTGGGGTTGCCGGTGCGGGCCGCCCAGCAGCGCAGGGCGACCTGCTGGGCCATCGTGCCGGTCGGGAAGAACGCGGCGGCCTCCGTGCCCAGCAGGGCCGCGACGCGCAGCTCCAGGGCCTCGACGACGCCGTTGCCGTAGAGGTCCGACGGTTCGTCCAGGTCGTACACCTCGGGGGCCGCCTCCTGGAGCCGCGCGAGCCGTTCGCGGAGCGGGGCCCGCAGGCCCATGCGCGCGAGGACGCGGGTGGCCCCCCGGTAGGCGGCGGCGCGCCGCTCCCGCATCCGCTCCTCCGCCGACAGGGGTTCCTTCGGCTCTTCGTCCCGGGCCGTCGTCTCGTCCTGGGCCGTCGTCGTATCGCTCATGCCGTGGATGATGCCCTGGCCCGTCGAGCGGGGGCCTCGCATTTTCCGTGCCACCTTTCCGTGCCATCTTTCCGCGCCACCGGTGTGACCGGTCACCCACAGCCTGTGGACGGCCAATCGGCCCCGAACCGGATAGCGTTAACATGACGAGAAATCGTCCGGTACCCAGAGCGGACTGGAACGGGAAGGCCACCCTCGCGTGAGTACAGTCCAACAGCCAGACCTCGGCGACCGCCCCGCGCGGCTCACCGTCGGTGTCGTCGGCGCCGGCCGGGTGGGCCCCGCGCTGGCCGCGTCGCTGCAGCTCGCCGGGCACCGCCCGGTGGCCGTCTCCGGGGTCTCCGACGCCTCCCGGCGGCGCGCCGAGGCGATGCTGCCCGACGTCCCGCTGGTACCCCCCGCCGAGGTCCTCCGACGCGCCGACCTGGTCCTGCTGACCGTCCCCGACGACGCCCTGCCCGGCCTGGTCACCGGCCTCGCCGAGACCGGCGCCGTACGGCCCGGCCAACTGCTCGTGCACACCTCCGGCCGGTACGGCGCGAGGGTCCTGGACCCGGCCCTGCGCGCGGGCGCGCTGCCGCTGGCCCTGCACCCGGCGATGACCTTCACGGGGACGCCGGTGGACGTGCAGCGGCTGGCCGGCTGCTCGTTCGGGGTGACCGCGCCCGAGGAGCTGCGGCTGGCCGCCGAGGCCCTGGTCATCGAGATGGGCGGCGAGCCGGAGTGGATCTCCGAGGAGAACCGTCCGCTCTACCACGCGGCCCTCGCCCTCGGCGCCAACCACCTGGTCACCCTGGTCGCCCAGTCCATGGAGCTGCTGCGCACCGCCGGTGTCGAGGCCCCCGACCGGATGCTCGGCCCGCTGCTCGGCGCCGCCCTGGACAACGCCCTGCGCTCCGGCGACGCGGCGCTGACCGGGCCGGTCGCGCGCGGGGACGCCGGCACCGTCGCCGCGCACGTCACGGAGCTGCGACGGCACGCCCCGCAGGCCGTCGACGGCTACCTGGCGATGGCCCGCGCGACGGCCGACCGGGCGCTCGCGCACGGCCTGCTGAAGCCGGAGCTCGCCGAGGACCTGCTCGGTGTCCTCGCCACCGGGACGCACACGCCGCAGAACGGGGAAGACCGATGAGCCGCCGCCCCTTCGAACTCGCCCCCACCGTCGACGACCTCAGGCACGTGCAGGACCACTTCGCGGACTCGGGCCGCACCGCCGTCGTCATGACCATGGGCGCCCTGCACGAGGGGCACGCCACCCTGATCCGGGCGGCCCGCGAGCACGTCGGCCGCAAGGGCCTCGTGATCGTCACCGTCTTCGTGAACCCCCTGCAGTTCGGGCAGGGCGAGGACCTCGACCGCTATCCGCGCACCCTGGACACCGACCTGAAGATCGCGGAACAGGCGGGCGCGGACGCCGTGTTCGCCCCGTCCGTCGACGAGGTCTACCCGGGCGGGCAGCCCCAGGTGCGGGTCACCGCGGGGCCGATGGGCACGCTCCTGGAGGGCGCCTCCCGCCCCGGGCACTTCGACGGCGTCCTCACGGTCGTCGCCAAGCTGCTGCACCTCACCCGCCCCGACGTGGCCCTGTTCGGGCAGAAGGACGCCCAGCAGCTGGCCGTGATCCGGCGCATGGCGCGCGACCTGAACTTCGGCATCGAGATCGTCGGCGTCCCGACGGTGCGGGAGTCCGACGGGCTCGCACTGTCCAGCCGCAACCGCTACCTGTCGGCCGACGAGCGGCGCACGGCGCTCACGCTGTCCCGTGCACTGTTCGCCGGCCGCGACCGGCACGCGGCACAGGAGGCGCTGCGTGCGCGGGCGCGCGAGGTGCCGTCCACGCGGGCGCGCGCCGAGGCGCTCAGCGCCATAGGCGAATCCCGCGCGGCCGCCGACGCGCACGCCGTCGCCAAAGCCGTGCCCAACGCCGCCGCGGCGGTCCGCGCGGCCGCCCGCCAGGTCCTGGACGACGCGGTCCACTACGACCCGCCGCTCCAACTGGACTACCTCGCCCTGGTCGACCCGTCCGACTTCACCGAGATCGACGACGACTTCACCGGAGAGGCCGTCCTCGCCGTCGCCGCCCGGGTCGGGACGACCCGGCTGATCGACAACCTTCCGCTCACCTTCGGAACCCTCGGAGCCGCCTCGTGACCAGCACAGGCACCAGCACAGGCACCACCACCGGCATACGACTGCACGCGCCCGCCCCCGGGTGGAGCATCTCGGCGGACGTGGTCGTCGTCGGGTCCGGGGTGGCCGGGCTGACCGCCGCACTGCGCTGCCAGGCCGCCGGACTGACCACGGTCGTCGTCACCAAGGCCCGCCTGGACGACGGCTCCACGCGCTGGGCGCAGGGCGGCATCGCCGCGGCCCTCGGCGAGGGCGACACCCCCGAACAGCACCTCGCGGACACCCTGGTGGCCGGCGCCGGACTCTGCGACGAGGACGCCGTACGGATCCTGGTCACCGAGGGCCCCGGCGCGGTGCGGCGGCTCATCGACACCGGCGCCATCTTCGACGAGTCCTCCGAGGGCGGCCTCGACCTCACCCGGGAGGGCGGCCACCACCGGCGCCGGATCGCGCACGCGGGCGGCGACGCCACCGGCGCCGAGGTCTCCCGGGCCCTCGTGGAGGCGGTACGCGCGCGTGGGCTGCGCGCCATCGAGAACGCGCTCGTCCTGGACCTGCTGACCGACGCCGAGGGCCGTACGGCCGGTGTCACCCTGCACGTCATGGGCGAGGGCCAGCACGACGGCGTGGGCGCCGTGCACGCCCCCGCGGTCGTCCTCGCGACCGGCGGCATGGGCCAGGTGTTCTCCGCCACCACCAACCCGTCGGTGTCGACCGGCGACGGCGTGGCGCTGGCCCTGCGGGCCGGCGCGGAGGTCAGCGACCTCGAATTCGTGCAGTTCCACCCGACCGTGCTCTTCCTCGGCCCGGACGCCGAGGGCCAGCAGCCGCTGGTCTCCGAGGCGGTGCGCGGCGAGGGCGCCCACCTGGTCGACGCGGACGGCACGCGCTTCATGGTGGGACAGCACGAACTGGCCGAACTGGCGCCCCGGGACATCGTCGCCAAGGGCATCATGCGGCGCATGCAGGAGCAGGACGCCGAGCACATGTACCTCGACGCCCGGCACTTCGGCGCCGACATGTGGGAGCACCGCTTCCCGACCATCCTGGCCGCCTGCCGGGCCAACGGCATCGACCCGGTCACCGAGCCCATCCCGATAGCGCCGGCCGCGCACTACGCCTCCGGGGGCGTACGCACCGACGCGCGGGGGCGCACGACCGTCCCCGGGCTCTACGCCTGCGGAGAGGTCGCGTGCACCGGCGTGCACGGCGCGAACCGGCTCGCCTCCAACTCCCTGCTCGAAGGCCTCGTCTACGCCGAGAGCATCGCCGCCGACATCACGGCGGCCCGCGCGGAGCACGGCCTGCACGCGCGCGTGCCCGCACCGGTCCCGCACCCCGAGAAGCCCGCGCACCCGCTGCTCGCCCCCGAGACCCGCTTCGCCATCCAGCGGATCATGACCGAGGGCGCCGGCGTGCTGCGCTCCGAGGAGTCCCTCGCCCGGGCCGCCGAACAGCTCCAGCGGCTGCACGCCGACGCCCGCGGCGCACTGGACGAGAACGGCAAGACCGCCGAGCCCGGCGTCGACACCTGGGAGGCCACCAACCTCCTGTGCGTCGCGCGCGTGCTCGTCGAGGCGGCCCGCCGCCGCGAGGAGACCCGCGGCTGCCACTGGCGGGAGGACCACGCCGACCGCGACGACGCCCGGTGGGAGCGCCACATCGTCGTACGGCTGAATCCGGACCGCACGCTGGCGGTGGCCACCACCGACACCGCAGACTTCCCCCCTACCCGGCCCCACCAGCCACACCAGGAGCAGTGACAGACGTGAGCACCAACGACCTTCCCCTCGACGACGGCGGCGGCTGCGGCGACGGCTGTGCCTGCGGCGCCGAGGGCGACGAGGAGTACCTGGAGTGCGGGCTCGACCCCGCGCTCGCCGAGCTGCTGGCCGCGGCCGGACTCGACCCCATCGAGGTCGAGGACATCGCCAACGTGGCCATCCAGGAGGACCTGGCGGGCGGCTTGGACGTGACGACCGTGGCCACGATCCCCGAGGAGGCCGTGGCCACCGGCGACTTCGTCGCGCGCGAGGCCGGTGTCGTCGCGGGCCTGCGGGTCGCAGAGGCCGTGGTCTCCGTGGTCTGCACCGACGAGTTCGAGGTCGAGCGGCACGTCGAGGACGGCGACCGGGTCGAGGCCGGGCAGAAGCTGCTCTCGATCACCACCCGCACCCGCGACCTGCTCACCGCCGAGCGCAGCGCGCTCAACATCCTGAACCGCCTCTCCGGCATCGCGACGGCCACGCGCGTGTGGGCGGACGAGCTGGAGGGTACGCAGGCACGCGTGCGGGACACCCGCAAGACCACTCCGGGGCTGCGCTCCCTGGAGAAGTTCGCGGTGCGCAGCGGCGGGGGCGTCAACCACCGCATGTCGCTCTCCGACGCGGCCCTCGTCAAGGACAACCACGTGATCGCCGCCGGCGGTGTCGCCCAGGCCTTCAAGGCCGTCCGCGAGGCCTTCCCGGAGCTGGCGATCGAGGTCGAGGTCGACACCCTGCACCAGCTGCGCGAGGTCGTCGACGCGGGCGCCGACCTGATCCTGCTGGACAACTTCACGCCGATGGAGTGCGAGGAGGCCGTCGCGATCGTCGGCGGGCGCGCGCTCCTGGAGGCGTCCGGGCGGCTCACGCTGGACAACGCGCGGGCGTACGCCGACACGGGCGTGGACTTCCTGGCCGTCGGCGCCCTCACCCACTCCTCGCCGATCCTGGACATCGGCCTGGACCTGCGCGACGCGGAGTGACCCCATGCTCCTCACGATCGACGTCGGCAACACCCACACCGTCCTCGGGCTCTTCGACGGCGAGGACATCGTCGAGCACTGGCGCATCTCCACGGACGCGCGCCGTACCGCCGACGAGCTGGCGGTGCTCCTCCAGGGCCTGATGGGCATGCACCCGCTGCTCGGCGACGAGCTCGGCGACGGCATCGACGGGATCGCGATCTGCGCGACCGTGCCGAGCGTGCTGCACGAGCTGCGCGAGGTGACCCGGCGCTACTACGGCGACGTGCCGGCGGTGCTGGTGGAGCCCGGGGTGAAGACCGGGGTGCCGATCCTCACCGACAACCCCAAGGAGGTCGGCGCCGACCGGATCATCAACGCGGTCGCCGCCGTCGAGCTGTTCGGGGGGCCGGCGATCGTCGTCGACTTCGGTACGGCCACGACCTTCGACGCGGTGTCCGCGCGCGGGGAGTACGTCGGGGGTGTGATCGCGCCCGGTATCGAGATCTCCGTGGAGGCGCTGGGTGTCAAGGGCGCGCAGCTGCGGAAGATCGAGGTGGCGCGGCCGCGGAGTGTGATCGGGAAGAACACGGTGGAGGCCATGCAGTCGGGCATCGTGTACGGGTTCGCCGGGCAGGTCGACGGGGTGGTCGGGCGGATGGCGCGGGAGCTGGCCGATGATCCGGACGATGTGACGGTGATCGCGACGGGTGGGCTGGCGCCGATGGTGCTCGGGGAGTCGTCGGTGATCGACGAGCACGAGCCGTGGCTGACGCTGGTGGGGTTGCGGCTGGTGTACGAGCGGAACGTGTCGCGGATGTGAGCGGCCGGTGGGGGCGGGCGTGGGTGTTTCGCCCCCGCCGCCCCCGGGCCCCCGCTTCGGCCTGAACGGCCTCGTCCTCAAACGCCGGACGGGCTGGGGAGTGGCGGGCTTGTTGGTCGGCGGCGGCCAGGCGGGTGGCGCTGGGGCGCCACACCCGTGCGGTATGTCGAGTTTGTCTGATTTACGCGTATCTTCGGACCATGCCCACGCCATACGGATCCCGCGGCGGCATGGTGTTCGGTGCGGAGGAGCTGCGTGTGCTCCGCCGTGCTCTCGCCCTCGCCCTTCACCCCGGTCCCGTCTCCGCCGAGGACGTCAAGGACTGTCATCGGCTCGCCGAGTCGCTCGACGAGGCGATCGGCGAGGGGGCCCGGCTTCGTGCCTTCCTGGTGGCCGATCTGGCCCGGTACCGCGCCGCCCTGCCGGGGACCGTCGCCGGTTACCTAGCCCTTCTGGAGGAGGCGCTGGGGGCCGGGTACCGGCCCACCCCGGACGATCTCGCCGCGCTGCGGGCGCTGCGGGGGAACGCAGGCGCCGCCGCACTGCTCGGCCGCTGCCAGGACCTCGCCGAGCGCGATGTGCGGGCCCGGCTCGCCCAGGGGGCCCGGAAGGTGCCCGCCCCCGCCGTTCCGGGCTCCAGGGTCCGGCTGACGGCCCTGCCGGGCGGCGTGGCCAAGGAGCCGGAGAGGAAGCCCAAGGAGAAGCCCGCCGAACGGCCCGCCCCGCAGCCCGCGGCCCCCGAGCCCGACGCGCCGAAGCGGCCCATTCCGACTCCGGGCGAGGTCTTCCCCCGGCGTCGGCCCGCCTCGCCGCCGGCCGGGCCCCCGCAGCAGCTCGCCGCGGGCTGAGCGGCCGTCCGGGGGCGGTTCGCCCACCCCGCCCCTTTCGCCCGGTACCCCGTGGCTACTCTGGACGCATGGACTACGTCTCCGCGCTGCTGCCTCCGGTCGTCATGGCCGTCTTCTTCATCGGTCTGGTCCGGGTGATCGTGAAGACCCAGGGCGGGGCCGCCAAGGCCAAGGAGGACGCGGCCGTGGACGCCGCCCTCGAGCGCGCGGCGAGTGCCCGCCAGGCCGCCGTCTCCAAGCCCGACGGGGCCTGAACCGGGCCGCGGTCTCCCGGCGTACGGCTCGCCGCGCGTCGCCCGTCGAGGCCGCGCTTTCCGAGTCGTGCGCCCTTTTTGTTCGCCTTTGCTGATAAAAGTGCACGTCCGGCATGTCATTGGCAGGATCTCCCACTATTGTTCTGAGCTGTGCCTCGCCCATTGGGAGAACTCGAAGACGCGGTCATGACGCGGGTGTGGAAGTGGAACCGCCCGGTGACCGTTCGAGAAGTCCTGGAAGACCTTCAGCAGGAACGGTCGATCGCCTACACCACGGTGATGACCGTTTTGGACAATCTCCATCAGAAGGGCTGGGTCCGGCGGGAGGCCGAAGGGCGCGCCTATCGATATGAGGCCGTCTCCACCCGGGCCGCCTACGCCGCCGCCCTGATGAACGACGCCTGGTCGCAGAGCGACAACCCGGCCGCCGCACTCGTCGCCTTCTTCGGGATGATGAGCGACGAACAGCGGCAGGCCCTGCAGGACGCCGTACGCATCGTGCAGGGTCCGGATAGCCGGGAACGGCGGGAAGAGAGGGAAGGCCGGGAAGCTCCGCAAGAGGAGAACCCCGGCTCCGTGGCGGACACCCGCGGGCGATAGCGTCCGCTCATGTCAGCGACGCGCCCCGAAGTCACCGCAAAAGCCATCACCGTCCGGCGGGCCCGGACCAGCGATGTCCCGGCGGTGCGCCGCCTCCTCGACGCGTACGTTCGCGACCGCATCCTGCTCGACAAAGCCACCGTGACACTTTACGAGGACATCCAGGAGTTCTGGGTCGCGGAACGCGACGACAACGCCGAGGTGGTCGGCTGCGGCGCTCTGCACGTGATGTGGGAAGACCTCGCGGAAGTACGCACACTCGCGGTGAACCGGAGCCTCAAGGGCGCCGGTGTCGGTCATCAGTTGCTGGAGAAGTTGCTGGAGACCGCGCGTTGGCTTGGTGTTCGCCGCGTTTTCTGTCTGACCTTCGAAGTCGAGTTCTTCGGGAAGCACGGCTTCGTGGAGATCGGCGAGACGCCCGTCGACACCGATGTCTACGCGGAGCTGCTGCGTTCCTATGACGAGGGTGTCGCGGAGTTCCTCGGACTCGAACGAGTGAAACCGAACACCTTGGGCAACAGCCGGATGCTTCTGCATCTGTGATCGTCAAGAGGGAGCTATTCCCGGCGACCCGCCTTGCCCAGGTGCCCTATGTCCGAAACGCGCATGTTTCCGGGTGGGAGCGGGCCCCTCGGTCTCTCCCAGGGGTTTGTGTTTTTCCCGCAAAAGCGGTTTGCTTTCCGACGTACTGCAGTACTGCATATAACAGGGGGCGGCGAAACGGCGGACGCCGCACACCCCCGGCCCTGAAGTTTTCGATGAAAGGAAATCCGGTGGCACAGAAGGTTCAGGTCCTTCTTGTCGACGACCTCGACGGCGGCGAGGCGGACGAGACCGTGACGTTCGCGTTGGACGGCAAGACGTACGAGATCGATCTCACGACCGCCAATGCGGACAAGCTGCGCGGTCTTCTCGACCCCTATGTCAAGGGCGGTCGGCGTACCGGTGGCCGTGCGGCGGGCGGACGTGGAAAGGCCCGTGCGGCTTCCGGCGGCAGCCAGGACACCGCGCAGATTCGCGCGTGGGCCAAGGAGAACGGTTACGAGGTCAACGACCGCGGCCGTGTTCCCGCGACGATTCGCCAGGCCTACGAGGACGCCAACGCCTGACAGCCGTCCGGCCCGCGGCCCGCGCGCCGCAGCCGGATGCGGTGGCACTCCGTGGCCACCGTGTTCACCAGCCGTACGAGATCGGGGGCGCCTTTCACGCCCCCCATGGCCGACAGCGTCGGCAGCGAGGCCTCGACCTCGCACCCCGACTCGGGGGGCCGCAACCAGACGGCGGCCCCCTGTACGGGCCCGCACGGCCCGTCGCCGGGTCCGGACGACGACCGGACCCCGTCGACCGCCGGCCCGGGCCGCGCCGGGGCGTCCATCGCGCCCCCGGCGCCCAGCGCCCGTAGATCGAGGCCGAGGGCCGGCGCGCCCCACTCCAGCCAGTCCAGCAGCCCCGGCAGCTCCTCAGCGCTGCCCGCGGCAACCAGCAGCCGCATCCGGCCGCCCTGAAGGGCCACCGGAGAGCCCGGCGCCAGGTGCCCGAGCGCCCGCACGCCCGCCCGCGCCGGCACCTCGAGGACGTCGAAGCGCACACCCGTGACCAGCCGTAGCGGCTCTCCGGGCGTCGCGGGCACCGTCGCCCATCCCAGTTCGTTCTCGTACCAGTGCCGGAGCCGGCCCGGCTGCCCGGAATCGGGACCGGCACCGCACTCGGAACCGGAACCTGGGCCGGAACCGGAACCGGAATCGAACGGACGACGGGGGTGAGGGACCGTGGAAGCTGCCGGAGGCGCTGTGCCAGCCATGCCGGGTGCAACCGTCGCCAAGCCACCAGAGTTACGCTGGGTGTACGTGTGACCGCGCAGGGTGCCGGAAAACGGGTCGGGTGGGGGTCCGGAGAGACGCAAGGTTGTTCGCCCGTAGCGGAGGGACCGGGGGCCCACGGCATGGACTGTCCGTAGCTGCGGGTAAGACATCCCTAGTGGGAGGGGGCGACACGCAGGCGAGGCCGTCTCACGTTCGCCATCGGCGTACTGACGGAAGGGGTAACTGCCTGGCCTGCGGGAACATCGTCTCGCACCATCGGGTTGGAGCATATGTCGGCGTTCGGGGTCAGGAGGCCATCGACGGTGTCGGCAGTTGGAATGAGCGGTCCCCGCTTGCGGGACTAAGCTGCGGAAGGACAGGGAGGGGAAGTTCCCCCCACTGCCTGACCGCTCTGAGGAGCGATTAACGATGTTCGAGAGGTTCACCGACCGCGCGCGGCGGGTTGTCGTCCTGGCTCAGGAAGAAGCCCGGATGCTCAACCACAACTACATCGGCACCGAGCACATCCTCCTGGGCCTGATCCACGAGGGTGAGGGTGTCGCCGCCAAGGCCCTTGAGAGCCTCGGGATTTCGCTCGAGGCGGTCCGCCAGCAGGTGGAGGAGATCATCGGGCAGGGGCAGCAGGCCCCGTCCGGGCACATCCCCTTCACCCCCCGTGCCAAGAAGGTCCTGGAGCTGTCGCTCCGGGAGGCCCTTCAGCTGGGCCACAACTACATCGGCACGGAGCACATCCTGCTCGGCCTGATCCGTGAGGGCGAGGGCGTCGCCGCCCAGGTCCTGGTCAAGCTGGGCGCTGATCTCAACCGGGTGCGGCAGCAGGTCATCCAGCTGCTCTCCGGTTACCAGGGCAAGGAGACCGCCACCGCAGGCGGGCCTGCCGAGGGCACCCCCTCGACGTCCCTGGTCCTCGACCAGTTCGGCCGGAACCTCACCCAGGCCGCTCGTGAGTCCAAGCTCGACCCGGTCATCGGGCGCGAGAAGGAGATCGAGCGGGTCATGCAGGTGCTGTCCCGCCGTACCAAGAACAACCCGGTCCTGATCGGTGAGCCCGGCGTCGGCAAGACCGCCGTCGTCGAGGGCCTCGCCCAGGCCATCGTCAAGGGCGAGGTGCCCGAGACCCTCAAGGACAAGCACCTCTACACCCTGGACCTCGGCGCCCTGGTCGCCGGCTCCCGCTACCGCGGTGACTTCGAGGAGCGCCTGAAGAAGGTGCTCAAGGAGATCCGCACCCGCGGCGACATCATCCTGTTCATCGACGAGCTGCACACGCTGGTCGGTGCGGGTGCCGCCGAGGGCGCCATCGACGCGGCTTCGATCCTGAAGCCGATGCTGGCCCGCGGTGAGCTGCAGACCATCGGTGCCACCACCCTGGACGAGTACCGCAAGCACCTGGAGAAGGACGCGGCCCTGGAGCGCCGCTTCCAGCCCATCCAGGTCGCCGAGCCGTCCCTGCCGCACACGATCGAGATCCTCAAGGGTCTGCGTGACCGGTACGAGGCCCACCACCGGGTCTCCATCACGGACGAGGCGCTGGTCCAGGCCGCCACCCTGGCCGACCGCTACATCTCCGACCGCTTCCTGCCGGACAAGGCGATCGACCTGATCGACGAGGCCGGTTCCCGGATGCGCATCCGCCGGATGACCGCGCCGCCGGACCTCCGCGAGTTCGACGAGAAGATCGCCGCCGTCCGCCGGGACAAGGAGTCCGCGATCGACTCGCAGGACTTCGAGAAGGCCGCCTCCCTCCGCGACAAGGAGAAGCAGCTCCTGGCCGCCAAGGCCAAGCGGGAGAAGGAGTGGAAGGCCGGCGACATGGACGTCGTCGCCGAGGTCGACGGCGAGCTGATCGCCGAGGTGCTGGCCACGGCCACGGGCATCCCGGTCTTCAAGCTCACCGAGGAGGAGTCCTCGCGCCTGCTGCGCATGGAGGACGAGCTCCACAAGCGGGTCATCGGCCAGGTCGACGCCGTCAAGGCGCTGTCGAAGGCGATCCGCCGTACGCGTGCCGGTCTGAAGGACCCGAAGCGCCCCGGTGGCTCGTTCATCTTCGCCGGCCCGTCCGGTGTCGGTAAGACCGAGCTGTCCAAGGCCCTCGCCGAGTTCCTCTTCGGTGACGAGGACGCGCTGATCTCCCTCGACATGTCGGAGTTCAGCGAGAAGCACACGGTGTCGCGTCTCTTCGGTTCGCCCCCCGGCTACGTGGGCTACGAGGAGGGCGGCCAGCTGACGGAGAAGGTGCGGCGCAAGCCGTTCTCGGTGGTCCTCTTCGACGAGGTCGAGAAGGCCCACCCGGACATCTTCAACTCGCTGCTGCAGATCCTGGAGGACGGTCGCCTGACCGACTCCCAGGGCCGGGTCGTGGACTTCAAGAACACGGTCATCATCATGACGACCAACCTCGGCACCCGGGACATCTCCAAGGGCTTCAACCTGGGCTTCGCGGCCACTGGTGACACGAAGTCCAACTACGAGCGCATGAAGAACAAGGTCCAGGACGAGCTCAAGCAGCACTTCCGGCCCGAGTTCCTCAACCGCGTGGACGACGTGGTCGTCTTCCCGCAGCTGACGCAGGAGGACATCCTGCGGATCGTCGACCTCATGGTCGGCAAGGTGGACGAGCGCCTCAAGGACCGGGACATGGGCATCGAGCTCTCCCAGTCCGCCAAGGAGCTGCTGTCCAAGAAGGGCTACGACCCGGTGCTGGGCGCGCGTCCGCTGCGTCGCACGATCCAGCGCGAGATCGAGGACACGCTCTCGGAGAAGATCCTCTTCGGCGAGCTGCGCCCCGGTCACATCGTGGTCGTCGACACGGAGGGCGAGGGCGAGACCGCGACCTTCACCTTCCGCGGCGAGGAGAAGTCGGCGCTGCCCGACGTCCCGCCGATCGAGCAGGCGGCCGGCGGAGCCGGACCGAACCTGAGCAAGGAGGCGTAAGCCTCAGGGCCACGCCTTGAAGGGGCCGGTGCTTTTCGGAGCACCGGCCCCTTCAGCGTTCCACCAGGCCGATGTCCACTCCGGGGAAGTACTCGGAGAACCGGGACGTGGGAAAGGCGTGTCCCGGCATGTTCTGCAGGATCACGGAGCGCACCGCGGGCAGTCGGCGGGCCAGGACGGAGAAGTCCTCGGTGCCGAGCAGCCCGGGGACGCGCAGTGCCTTGACGCCGGAGAGCTCCGGCATGCGCTCGACGGAGCGCGGCAGCTCCCGCAGGATCCGCGCGTTCAGATGCAGGGTCCGCAGCTCCGGCAGTCCGGCGACCGCCTGCCAGTCGGCCGCCGTCAGCTCCGTGGTCAGTGGCCCGAGGCTGAGGTCCGTGAGGGTGGTCCAGTGCTCCAGGCCGCGCAGCCCGGTGCGGTTCGTGCTGTTCCGGCCGAGGAAGAGGAACTCCAGTGCCGCGTCGGCGGGCAGCACCTCGCCGAGGCTGTCGCCGGGGAGCTCCTGTTCCACGGTGAGCCGGACGAGCGAGCCCAGCGACCGCAGGCCGGAGACGTCGGCAATCTGTCCGCAGATCAGCTCGGTGATCCGCAGCTCCGCGAGCCGCTCCAGGCCGTGTGCCGCCGGACAGCGGGCCAGCAGCAGATCGCGCAGGGACCCGAAGGGCGACAGGTCGCCCAGGTCGCTGAGGAGCGGGTTGTCCCGCAGGTCCAGGAGGGTCAAGGCCCCGGGCTCGCGGACCGCGTCCAGGATCTGGTCGGCCGAGTGCCGGCCCAGGAACGCGAGACCGCGCCAGGGCCGCATACCGGTCAGGGCGGCACGCTGCTCGGCGGACTCACAGGTGAGATAGAGGCCGGTGCGGGGCAGCTCGTCCAGCACCTCCGACGCGTAGGCCGTGGTGTCGAAGCGGCTCCAGGTCCCCACCAGCTGCCGGCGCACCTTGAGGTCCGGGTGGTCGCGGAACCGGCGCAGCACTGCGAGGGCTCCCTCCGGTTCCTCGGCGCCGAGCAGGGAGGCGGTGACGGTGACGCTCCGCGCCTCCTCCGCCGTCAGCCCCTCGGGCCCCGGCAGCAGCTCCAGCACCAGGGGCCCGGCCTCCGCGAGCACCTTCGCGTCCTCGGTGGTCCGCGGCGGGATCAGCTCCGCCGCCCGCCGCTCCACCTCCGCCCGCACGCCCGCGTCCAGCGCCACCGCGTGCTCCAGACAGGCCAGCGCCAGCAGGGTCAGCCGGGGCGACCGCGCCGCGAGCAACCGCCTTAGCAGCGCTGCCCGTTCCGCGGGCCGCGCATGGGCCACGGCCATGCGGATCACGTCCTCCCACTGCGTGTCGTCCGCATGGTCGGCGAGGACGTTCAGGTGGCCTTCCTCCACCGCGTACCGGGCACCCAGGTAGTCCTGGAAGGTCCGGTGGACGAAGTCCAGTACGCCGTCGGCGGGCCGGCGGATCAGGCCGCTGCGCAGGAGCAGGGTGCGCAGCACGGCCGACGCGTCCGACTGCCCGCGCGGCAGCGCGAGGGAGGGCAGACTGCGGTCCACGATCGTTTCGGCGGTCTCCAGGTCCATCTCCGTACGGTTGCCCAGTACGAGCGCGTAGGCGAGCCGTTGCAGCAGCTCCAGCCGGGCCTCCTCGCTCAGCTCCACCTCGTCCACCGGGCCCATGCCCCGCTCCCGGTCGCGGCGGGCCAGCAGCATCGTGAGGGCGGCGTCGTAGAGCTCCTTGCGGCCGGTGGGCAGGTAGCCCCGGCGTTCCCGGTGCAGGGCGCAGATCAGGCCGCACATCAGGGGGTTGGTGGCGAGGCGGGCCAGGTCGCGTTTGGTGCGCAGGGAGTCGAGGAGCGGGCCCTCGAACTGCGGGGCGTCGGCCGCCGTGTGCCAGCGGTGGACGAAGACCGCCACGTCCGCGCGGCGCATGGGGGCCAGGGTCAGTTCGCGGAAGCCCTGGGCGGCGAGCCAGTCCGGGCGGACCGCGGTGGGGCGGGAGGTCAGCAGCCAGCGGTTGCCCGGGTAGGCGTTGATGAGGGAGAGCAGCCAGTCACGGACGTAACGGCGGTCGACGGTGGGGATCTCGTCCAGACCGTCGACGAGGATCATGGCGCGGCCCGCCCGGAGGACGCGTTCCGTCCACCCTTCGGGTGCGGACAGCGGGGCGCCCACCGAGCTCACGAAGGCGGAGGGGAAGGGCAGCGCGCCGGAGCCGCGGATCACGGTACGCAGCGGAAGGACGTACGGGATGTGGACGCCCTCGCGTGCCGCCGTCACCGCCAGCCACTGGACCAGCGTCGTCTTGCCGGAGCCGGCGTCGCCGCGAACCAGGACGCGGTCGTGGGTGAGCAGGGCTTCCTCGGCGGGGAGCTGGACGGTGACCGGGGCCGCGCCGGGGCCGTCACCGGGGAGGGCGTCGTCGTCGGCGGCGGCCGTCGCCTCCAGGCTGAGATAGGCGACTTCGAGCGGCCAGCGGTCGGGGGAGTCCCGCAGGTCGATGCCGTAGATGGTGAGGTGGTTGTGGCGCTCGGCGACGTAGGAGCGGTAGCGGCGCTCGAAGGCGGTGTCGCGGCCGTCGGGGCGGGGGATGCGGGCGAGCAACTCGTCGGTCTTCGCGATGAGTTCGGCCTGGACCCGGGTCTGTTCCACGAGGGTGCGGGCGACGAAGGTGGAGCGGCGGGTGAAGAACTCCAGGATCTGCAGGCAGGCCCACTCCGTCGCGGAGTCGAGGAAGTGGCCGGCGTCGGCGGAGAGTCCGTCGGGCGCGGGTGACGAGCGCACGAGTGTCCGGGCGAGTTCCCCGTGGCCGAGCCGTACGGCCTGGACGTCGTCCATGTCCAGGTCGCCGAGGGCGAGCAGCCGGCGGGCGAGGGCGTCGGCGACGGCGATCCGCTCGTCGGCCCGGAAGGGCGGCTCACCGGGCGAGTCCACCGCCTGCCGGACCAGGTGCTCGGCGAGTCTGTGCACGTCCTTCTCGACCAGCACACGCTTCTCGCCCCGGAACGACACCAGGTCCTTCAGCCGCACCGGCCGATCCACCAGCCCCGCGCCCGGCCCGTCGGCCACGAACAGCTTCTTCAGCAGCGGGCCCATCAGGCTCGACGCCAGCTTCCCGCCCAGTACCGTCGGCTCCATCCGCCACCCCCGTGAGTCCCGTCAGCGGATGGAGCCTATCGGCGGCCTACGACAACTGGCCGTTGTAGTCCGGCAGCTTGAACGCCTTGTCGGCGTGGCCGCCCGAGAGGTCGGAGGCGCTGTTGCCGATGTTCGCGATGATGTCGTAGCCCTTGTTCTCGATGTCGACGCGCTGGGCGGTCTTGTAGGCGGCGACGTCCTTGAACAGGTCGAGGAAGCCGCGCGCGTAGAGACCGGAGACCTGGTAGCCGTCGTACTCGAGGTTGTACTCGGTCGGCAGGTAGATGATGCCGGGGCGGGCGGTGACGAAGAACAGGGAGACGCCGTGCTGCTGGGCGTACTTGGCGACGTTCAGGACCGGCTTGTTGGCCGGCTGGGGGTAGCTGAAGCCGAAGTCGGTCTCCAGCGTGGTGTTGTCGATGTCGAAGACGATCGCCTGCTTCTCGCCCGGCTTGGCGGCGGCGATGCGCTCCTTCAGGTACGGCAGGGCCTGGTCCATCACGGACTGGCAGTCCTGCTGCCAGGTGGCGTAGTCGACCGTGGTGGAGCTGGTCTCCGTCGCGGCCTGGGCCGGCGCGGCCATCCCGGCGAGCGCGGCCACGGAGACGGCGGTGACGGAGATGCGGCGGGTCCAGCTGCCTGTGGTCATCGGTGGGGGTGTCCTCTCACGTCCGGCTGTGTCAGGGGCATGGTGAGCGAGGGAAGTGGCGTGAGGGGAACGGTAGGGTTACTGGGGAGTAGGTGGCTAGGGGCGTGCATCACGAGATCTGCGGTCGGAGAGGTCGGAGAGGTCGGGGAGAGAAACCACCGGCGTAGCGCCCGTCACATTTCGGTGGTTGTGGATCTCGGTCGCCGGTGACATAGCGCACGGGCGAAATGCCCGTTACTAGGTGACATAGTGGACCCGTCGTGAGGGCGAACAGGGATTTTTGCCTCACGGGGCGCATGCGGGCCGATTGCCGTGAATGGCCTGTCCGGTCAGGGTGGCTCTGTCAAGAAACGGTCAATTCTGGGCATTGTTACTAACAAGCCTCGTAGGCGGCGGGGTTTGAGCGGGGCCCGGCCTCCGGGTTACCAAGGGATGCCCCGTTCGGCGGCCGCCCCTGTGGGCCGGTGCCGGAGGGGGGTCCTGTTGTCTACCCCACGAGGTTCCGATGTCCCTGCGCGCCACTTCCCGTTCCCCCCGTACGTCCTCGCTCCGCAAGCGTGCCGCCGTTCTGGCCGCCGGTGTCGGAGTCGCGGCCGTGGTGGGGTCGGGGGTCGCGTCGGCCGCCACCTCCAGTGCCGCCGCCTGGGTCGACCCGGTGAAGAAGTACACGCTCTCCGCGACCTTCAACCAGGCCGGCGGCATGTGGGCCGCCAGGCACAGCGGTCAGGACTTCGCGGTGCCGAGCGGCACCGAGGTCGTCGCGGCGCACGGCGGCACCGTCGTCAAGGCCGGCGGCAACGGCGCCGGCGACGGTCCCGCGTACGGCAACGCCATCGTCGTCAAGCACGGCAACGGCCAGTACTCGCAGTACGCGCACCTGTCCCGCATCGACGTCAGGGTCGGCCAGATCGTCAAGACCGGTCAGCACCTCGCCCGCTCCGGCAACACCGGCAACTCCTCCGGCCCGCACCTGCACTTCGAGATCCGTACGACCCCGAACTACGGCTCCGCGGTCGACCCCGTCGCCTTCCTGCGCGCCAAGGGTGTGACCCTCTAAGAGGCGTCCGACGGCGCCTGGTCCGGGCCCTGGTCCGGGCCCTCGGCCGGGTGTGAGCCCCGGTGGGCCTGGGTCACCAGGTCCACGGCGACCTCCAGGACCGCCTCGCGCTTCTCCCGGGGGTCGCCCTCGACGTCCTGCATCACGAACATGCCGGCGTGCAGGGTGAAGAGCGCGCTGATGCAGCGGATCTGGTCGGTCAGCGCCGCGTCCGGGTCGATGATGATGTTCCGCAGGCCGCGCATCCGGTCCTTGAAGGTGTCGCCGATCCGCAGCTCCCGGACCGTCGCCTGGTTCTCCTGCATGAACCGGAACAGCGGTTCGGCGTCGGCGAGCGCCTTGTGGTACCGGCGTACGATCTCCTGCTTGGTCTCCAGGGTGTGCGGCTGGCCCTTGCCCCACTCGATCAGGTCCTCGATCGGCCGCGTCAGGTCCTCGAAGACGCTGACCAGGATCTCTTCCTTGGTCTTGAAGTGGTAGTAGAGGGCCGCCTTGGTCACGTCGAGGCGCTCGGCGATCTCCCGCAGGGAGGTCTTCTCGTAGCCCTGCTCGGCGAAGAGTTCGAGGGCCACGTCCTGGATGCGCTGGCGGGTGTTCCCGCGGCGCTGCTGCTTGGTGCCGTCCATGGTGACGCTCATCCTCTAACTCCTCGTGCTCCCGCGAAAACTTGCTTGCCGCCCGGCTAGTAAACTTACTTGACGCCCGGCTAGCAACGGGTCTAACTTCCGAGTGTACTGAACTAGCCGGGCGGCAAGTAAGTAGCTGTCGCCAGGGGGAGTGGGAGAGATGGCGGACACCCAGGCGGCCGAGACCGGCCAGGAATCACCGGGGGCACCGGCAGCGGCCGAGGTGCCGGAGAAAGAGCCGAAGAGCGTACGGGTCGTGATCCTCGCGCTCATGATCGCGATGATGCTCGCGATGCTCGACAACATGATCGTGGGCACGGCGATGCCGACCATCGTGGGCGAGCTGGGCGGTCTGGAGCACCTGTCGTGGGTCGTGACCGCGTACACCCTCGCGACCGCGGCGGCCACCCCGCTCTGGGGCAAGCTCGGTGACATGTACGGGCGCAAGGGCGCCTTCATGACCTCCATAGTCATCTTCCTGGTCGGCTCCGCGCTCAGCGGCATGGCCCAGGACATGGGCCAGCTGATCGGGTTCCGGGCTGTTCAGGGGCTCGGCGCCGGCGGTCTGATGGTCGGCGTCATGGCGATCATCGGTGACCTCGTGCCGCCCCGCGAGCGCGGCAAGTACCAGGGCATGATGGCCGGCGTGATGGCGCTCGCCATGATCGGCGGCCCGCTGGTCGGCGGCACCATCACCGACAACTGGGGCTGGCGCTGGGCCTTCTACATCAACCTGCCGCTCGGCGTCGTCGCGCTGGCCGCCATCAGCGCCGTACTGCACCTGCCGAAGAAGCGGAACAAGACGCGCATCGACTACCTGGGCGCCGCACTGCTGACCCTCGGCATCACCTCGATCGTGCTGGTCACCACCTGGGGCGGCTCCCAGTACGCCTGGACGTCCGCGCGGATCATGGAACTGATCGCCATCGGCGTCGTCGCTCTGATCGGCTTCGTCTTCTGGCAGACCAAGGCCGCCGAGCCGATCCTGCCGCTGCACATCTTCCGCAGCCGCAACTTCACCCTGATGTCGATCATCGGCTTCATCGTGGGCTTCGTGATGTTCGGCGCCACGCTGTTCCTGCCGCTCTACCAGCAGTCCGTACAGGGCGCGTCCGCGACCAACTCCGGTCTGCTGCTGCTCCCGATGCTCGGCGCGATGCTCGTGACCTCGATGGTCGCCGGCCGGGTCACCACCAACACCGGCCGCTACAAGATCTTCCCCCTCGCGGGCGGTGTGCTGCTGACCGTCGGGCTGTACCTGCTGTCCACGATGGACACGGACACCACCCGGTTCACCTCCGGGGTGTACATGGCCGTCGTCGGCCTCGGCATGGGCTGCCTGATGCAGATCACCATGCTGGTCGCGCAGAACAGCGTGGAGATGAAGGACATGGGCGTCGCGTCCTCGTCCACCACCCTGTTCCGCACGCTCGGCTCGTCCTTCGGCGTCGCCATCATGGGCGCGATCTTCAACAACCGGGTCAAGGACGTCATGGCCGAACGGGCCGGCTCGCTCGGCTCCAAGATCACCGAGCAGTCGGCACAGCTGGACGCGAAGAGCCTGGCGAAGCTGCCGGCCGCGGCGCGCGAGGCGTACCAGCACGCGGTGTCGGCCGGCACCCACTCGGCGTTCCTGCTCGGCGCCGTGGTCGCCGTGCTGGTGCTGGTGGCTGCGGTCTTCGTGAAGGAGGTCCCGCTGAAGGGCGGACCGCAGAAGACGGACGAGGCGGCGCCGCTGCCGGTGGTCGAGGCGGTCTGAGCGAGGTCCGGGTGGCCGCCGGGGCAGGCTGAGCAAGGCCCGCCGGCGCGGGACGGCCGATCGACATGCGGGTGGTTCCGGGGCTACGGCCCCCGGGACCACCCGCTTCGCCGTTCCGGGCCGAGAATGGGCGGCGTGGACAAACTGCGCCAGCTGCGCCTCGCCAAGGACGCCATGGACCGGGACTGGGCCGACCCGGCCCTGGACCTCGACGCGGTCGCCGCGCACGCCGGGTACTCGCGGTACCACTTCCTCCGCGCCTTCAAGGAGGCGTACGGCGAGACACCCGGCCAGTACCTGACGCACCGCAGGATCGAGCGGGCGGAGGAGATGCTCCGCGGCGCGGACCTCACCGTCACCGAGATCTGCCACCTGGTCGGCTTCAGCAGCCTCGGCACCTTCTCCGCGAAGTTCAAGGCCCGTACCGGGCTCAGCCCCACCGAGTACCGGACCGAGCACGTCGGCCGCGGCGCCTCCCTCATCCCCGGCTGCTACGCCCTCCTGTGGGCCGGCGGGTTCCCGAGCAGAAGCGCAACTTCCGAGAAGCGCGGCCCGGACCCGGCTGCCTACGGTGACGGACAGGAACAGCGACCGTCCGGCGGCCGCGGCCGGACAGGCAGGAGAGCGGAGCCATGATCCAGGGTCTGGCCATCACCACCGTGTGGACCTTCGACCAGCAGCGCACCAAGGCCTTCTTCACCGAGAAGCTCGGCTTCGAGCTGCGCGACGACATCGCGATGGGCGACATGCGCTGGGTCACCGTCGGCGCCAAGGGCCAGCCCGGCGTCGAGCTCGCCCTGATGCGCCTGGACGGGCCGGGCCTCGACCCCGAGTCCGCCGAGGCGCTGCGCAAACTGGTCGCCAAGGGGGTCATGGGGGCCGGCGCGTTCCGCACGGACGACTGCCGCGGCGACTACGAGACCTTCCGGGCGCGAGGCGTCGAGTTCGTCCAGGAGCCCAAGGAACGGCCGTACGGCATCGAGGCGATCTTCCGCGACGACAACGGCAACTGGTACTCGCTGACCGAGCGCAGCGAAGAGCTCGACTTCTCCAAGGAGTTCTGAGCGTGCCGACGGAGACCGGGCCCGACCACACCGCCGTCCGCACCGCCTTGTGGCGGGCGCTGCACCTGCGCGCCGATCCGCCGCCGTACGTGATCGAGGACGAGGTCGGGCTCCGGCTCGCCGAGCCGGACGCGGGCGGGGGCGGACAGGCCGGGGACGGAGACGGGCAGGCCGGGGGCGGGCACGCAGGGGACGGGAGCGCCGGAGACGGGCGCGCCGGGGTCGGGCGCGCCGGGGTCGGGGGTGCCGGGGGTGGCTGGTGGGCCCGGCCGGACATGGATGTCGAGGGCACCCGGCGGACCCGGGCGTCCATCGTGGCCCGGGCGCGGTTCGTGGAGGACCTGGTGCTGGCGGAGGCCGGGCGCGGGGTGGACCAGTACCTCGTCCTCGGCGCCGGGCTCGACACCTTCGCGCAGCGCCGGGCCGCCGACGCGGTGGCCGCCGGGCTACGGGTGTTCGAGGCCGACCGGGCCGGAGCCGTGGCCTGGAAGCGGCGGCGGCTGACCGAGCTGGGATACGGCGTGCCCGACTGGCTGGCGCTGGTGCCGGTGGACTTCGAGGGGGACTGGTGGGGGCAGCTGGTCGCCGCCGGGTTCGATCCGGGCCGGCCGGCCGTGGTCGCGTCCGCCGGGGTCACGATGTACCTCACGGAGGACGCCATCGCCGCCACCTTCCGGCACATCGCCGCGCTCGCCCCCGGATCGACGCTGGTCACGACGTTCCTGCGGCCCATCGAGGACGTCGAGCCGGACCAGCAGGAGCAGCTGCGGGTGGCCCAGCGGGGCGCGAGGGCCTCCGGCACGCCCTTCCTGAGCTTCTACACGCCCGAGCGGATGGCGGCCCTCGCCCGCGAGGCCGGTTTCCGGGGCACCCGGCACGTCCCGGCCGAGGAACTCGCCGACCGCTACTTCGCCGACCGCACCGACGGCCTGCGCCCGTCCCGCGGCGAGGAACTCCTCGTGGCCACCACCTGAGGGGTCACCTGAAGGGCTGGCTGAAGGGCCACCTGAAGGGCCCGCCGGGAGGAGCGCGCCCGGCCCCCGCCCGACCGCGGGCGGCTGTTCGTCAGCGGTTTCCCGACTGGGCGGGCCCTGGCAGCATCGGATAACTGCCCGTGGCCGTCGGCGCGTGCTCCGGGAGCCACAGCACGGCCACCGCGCCCTCCGCCGGGATGTGCTCGGGGGCGCCCGCCGGGCGGATGTTGCGGAAGGTCAGCCGGGCGCCCAGGACGCGCGCCTGGCCCGCCGCGATGGTCAGGCCCAGGCCGTGGCCCTGGCCCGCGCGGTCCTCGCTGCCGGTACGGAAGCGGCTCGGGCCCTCCGCGAGCAGCTTCTCGGGGAATCCGGGGCCGTGGTCGCGGACCCGGATGACCCGGCCCTCGACGGTCACCTCGATGGGCGGCTTGCCGTGCCGGGCCGCGTTGGCGAGCAGGTTGAACAGCACCCGCTCCAGCCGGCGCGGATCGGTGGTGACCTCCGACTCGTGCACCACCCGCACCTCGATCTCCGGGTCCTTCGCGGCCACCCGCCGGGCGACGAACTCGCCCAGCATGATGTCCTGCAGCTCGGCCCGCTCGGAGGCACTGTCGAGACGGGCCACCTCCAGCACGTCCTCGACGAGGGTGCGCATCGCCTTCGCCCGGTCCAGGACCAGTTCGGTCGGACGGCCGGGAGGGAGGAGCTCGGCCGCGGTGAGCAGACCGGTCACCGGCGTCCGCAGCTCGTGCGCGATGTCGGCCGTCACCCGCCGCTCGGCCTCGAGGCGTTGCTGCAACGCGTCCGCCATGGCGTCCACCGCCCGCGCCAGGTCGTCGGTCTCGTCCCGTACGACCCCGCCGATCGCCTCCCGGACCCGGACGTCCGGCTCGCCCTGGGCGACCTGGTTGGCCGCGGCAGCCGCCTTGCGCAGCCGCCGCGAGAGCTGTCCGCCGATCAGCACGCCGAGCGCGCTGCCGCCGAGGACGACCGCGATGGAGCCGATGACGAGGGCCTGGTCGAGGTCCTTCAGCACATTGCTGCTGCGGTTCGCGAAGGTGCTGTGCAGGGACAGCACACGCCCGTCCTTGGCCTGCACGGCCGCCCAGATGTCCGGGGCGCCGGTGCCGTGGTCGATGACGTCGGTCGCCCGGCGGCCCGCGTCGACCCGCTCGCGCAGCGCCGGCGGCAGCCGCGGGTCGTCGACCTTGACGTCCGGGAAGTTCGCCCTCCCGTACAGCTCGTAGTTGCGCTGGCCGATCTGCAGTCGCTCGTTGGCCAGCTCGCGCGCGTTGTCCAGCATCGAGACCCGGGCGGCGTTGTGCACCACCAGGCTCAGCGCGATCGCGACCAGCGCGCCGACCAGCGCGATCGCCGCGCTCAGCTTCCATCTGAGTCCGGTGCGCAGACCCGGACCCCTGTACCGGCTGGAGAACCCCCGCATGACCGCCTCGCTCAGGCCTTCAACTTGTAGCCGAAACCACGGACCGTCTCGATCCGGTCCTGGCCGATCTTGGTCCGCAGCCGCTGCACATGGACGTCGACGACCCGGGTGTCCCCGCCCCAGCCGTAGTCCCAGACGCGTTCGAGCAGCTTGTCGCGGGAGAGCACGGTCCCCGGTGCCGAGGAGAACTCCAGGAGCAGCCGCATCTCGGTGGGCGTGAGCGCGACGGGCTGCCCGGCCCGGCGCACCTCCATGCCCTCGGTGTCGATCTCCAGGTCGCCGAAGACGAGCAGGCCGCCGGAGACCGGAGCCGCGTCCTCGTGCGGCTTCTCGCCGCCGCTCGCGTGCCCGAAACGGCGCAGCACCGCCCGGATCCGGGCGACCAGTACGGCGCCGTCGAACGGCTTGGTGACGTAGTCGTCGGCGCCCGCCTCCAGGCCCAGCACCACGTCGATCGAGTCGGCGCGCGCCGACAGCATGATCACCGGGACGGTCGACTCGTCGCGGATGCGCCGGCACAGACTCACCCCGTCCAGGCCCGGGACCATCACGTCCAGCAGGGCGATGTCGGGCCGGTCGGCGCGGAAGGCATCGAGGCCCGACAGACCGTCGGGCATGGCGGTGACCACGAAGCCGTCCCGCTCCAGGGCGAGCTGGGTGGCCTCGCGGATGACGTCGTCGTCCTCGACGAACAGAACGTGGGTCTGGTCTGCCATCCCGGCTCTCTCGGTGGTCGGTGGGTGCTGGGGGTCGAACGGGTTGAGCGTGTGGCGCGGGTTCAGCGGGTTCTATGGCTTCAGTTGCCGGGGGAGGGCTCCGGCGTGACGTCGTCGCCGCCGGCCGCGTTGCCGTAGTCCGTGTGGTGGAAGTCCTCCTGGACGAAGCGTCCCGCGGCCCAGCTGTAGGTGATCACGTTCTCGCCGGAGGGGCTCGACACTGGGTCGCCCTTCTCGTACACCTGCTTGGTCACGCTCAGGTCGCCCCGGTCTATCTCCGCGTACACCGGGGACTCCTCGGCCTTGAAGACGTTCTTGTACGCGCCGCTCTCGCTGCGGTACACGTACGCCCCGACCCCGACCGCGTCCCCGCAGGTCAGCACGTTGACGACGATGTCCTCGACCGAGCCTCCGGTCAGATCGCCGTACGTCACGTCGACGGGGTACTCGTCGCCCGAGCACGGCTTCAGGTCCCGCTTCACCGTGGCCGAGACCACCGGGTCGGCCTTCACCAGGGCGACCGCGTCGACCTTCTCGTACGTCTGCGACGGGTTGGGCGAGGGGGCCTTGGCGGCCGGGGCGGGCGCGACCGAGTCCTCGTGCGCCGGGCCCTCGTCACGGGCTCCGGTACCGCCGGTGCCGCAGGCCGCGGCGAAAAGGGCGAGGGCGGCGAGCACGGCCGTCGCCGTGATCGCCGCCTGTGCACTCGCCGGGCCCCTGCTGGGCCCCGTGCCGGTCAGGCCGCGCAACGCTCCCGCTCCTCACGCTCCAGCGCGCGTGCGTCGAGGTCGCGTGACTCCAGCTCCTCGCGGAGCCGGGCGAGCGCCCGGTGCAGCGTGCTCTTGACCGTTCCGGCCGACATGCCGAGGGCGGCGGCCGTCTCCTCCGTGGACATCTGCTCCCAGTGTCGCAGCACCACGACACTGCGCTGCTTCGGAGCCAGCACCTTCATGATGTCCATGAGCAGAGCGCGGTCCGCGTGCTGCTCGGTGGAGTCCTCCACGCAGGCGTCGGGCAGCTGCTCGGTCGGGACCTCCTCCAGCTTCCGGGCCCGCCACCACTCGGTCCGCGTGTTGATCATGACCCGGCGCAGGTAGGCGTCGGCGAGCTTCTTGTCCTCGATGGTCTCCCACCGGCCGTACGTCCGTACCAGCGCGGTCTGCAGCAGGTCCTGGGCGTCCGTCGGGTCCGGGACCAGCCGGCGGGCGCTGCGCAGCAGCGCGTCCTGCCGAGTGCGGACGTACTCCTCGAATTCGAGCACCTCGCCCTGCGCCATGATCAACCGCCTCCCGATCCCCGTTTTCCCCGGCCCTGTGCCTGAGTTCCCGCCGTCCCGCGGTCCTGGCGGGCACAGAAACGAAGCTACGGACCCGTTGTCACGGGCCTGTGCGGAGCAGCCTGCGGGTAGCAATCGGCTGTCCGTCGGTTGTGTAACGGAAGTAGGTGCGGGGTAGGCGGGTACGGGTTTATGCCCGGCTATACGGTGATTTGGGATGCGGATGGGGCCGTAACAGAGCCCCTTCCGCTGTGATGTGGCTGTACGTCAGCCCAGCGGAAGCCGGTACAGGCCGCCCGCGAGCGGCTCCACCAGCCCGTCCGAGACCAGCCCGTCCAGCGCGCGGGCCCGCTGCACCGGCTCGTGCCACACCCGGTCGAGCGCCGTCTGCGGTACGGGGGTGTGCGCCTCGCGCAGGACGGCGAGCAGCTTGCCGCGCACCTGGCGGTCGGTGCCGGCGTACGTCTGCCCGCGCCGGGGCGGTCCCTCGTGCTCCGGCTTGCCGGCCAGCCGCCAGGCGCACTCCCCGGCGATCGGGCACCGCCGGCACGTCTCGTTCTTCGCCGTGCACACCAGCGCGCCCAGCTCCATCGAGGCGGCGGCCCAGCGGGCGGCGGTCTTCTCGTCCTCGGGCAGCAGCTCGCGGGCGAGCCTGCGCTCGGCGGCGGTGGTGGCGTTCGGCGGGTACTGCACGCCGGTGACCGCCCGTGCGAACACCCGCCGCACGTTGGTGTCGAGCACGGCGTGTCGCTGCCCGTAGGCGAAGGAGGCGACGGCCGCGGCCGTGTACTCGCCGATGCCCGGCAGCGCGAGCAGCTGCGCGTGATCCGTCGGTACGTCGCCGCCGTGCCGTTCCGTTATGGCGACGGCGGCGCCGTGCAGCCGCAGGGCGCGGCGCGGGTACCCGAGCCGCCCCCAGGCCCGCACGGCCTCCCCGGGCGCCTCCTCGGCGAGGTCGGCGGGGCGCGGCCAGCGGGCCAGCCACTGCTCGTACACGGGCTGCACCCGGCTCACCGGGGTCTGCTGCAGCATGAACTCGCTGACCATCACCCCCCACGGACCCGCCTCCGGGCGGCGCCAGGGGAGGTCGCGGGCGTGGGCGTCGAACCAGGCGATCACGGGGGTGTGCAGCTTCTCAGTCATGGCCCTTCCGATCCTGCCACGTCCGGCGACGGCAGGGGCGGACGTGGTCCGCGGCGGGGTCGGGGGTTGACGTGACGAAGAGGGGCCGTGCCGACGGGAGTTGCCGAAATGATGATCCGGAAAAGTTGAGGTTTGGGCGGTGGGTGGGGCGAGGAAGTGCACGGATCTCTCGTACAGTTTGGGCCGTGGGATCTCTGCGCAATCCGGTCGGGCCGCTTCCCTCCTCCATCTACTGGCGACGGAGGGTCTTCATGCTGTCGGCGCTCGCCGTCCTGGCGCTGCTGATCGCGTGGATCGTGACGTCGAACGGCGGGGGCGGCAAGAAGAACGCCGGCGGGTCGGACGGCAAGAACCCCGTGTCCACCATCACGCCGGGGCC
The DNA here is from genome assembly GCF_042721035.1 of Streptomyces sp. NPDC058464. NCBI lineage: Bacteria > Bacillati > Actinomycetota > Actinomycetes > Kitasatosporales > Streptomycetaceae > Streptomyces > Streptomyces sp. NPDC058464. Next base: position 20,418 of record NZ_JBHXMA010000054.1, on the reverse strand, counting down.
GTCCGGCAGCGGGCCGGCGATCAGCCAGGCACCGGGTGGACGGGACGAGTCGAGCGGGGGCGGTTCCGGCTCCGGCGGCGGGAGTTCGGCCGGGACGGGCGGTGCCTCGTCGCCCGGTTCCGCAGGTTCGTCGGGTTCCTCGGATTCTTCGGGCTCGTCGGGCTCGTCGGGTTCCTCGTCCGGCTCGGGTGACGACGTCACGTCGGGTTCCGGCGGTACGGTCGCCTCGCTGCCGGGATCCTCCGCACTGCCCAACTGCACCGCCGGTTCCGTGGCGTTGAGCCTGAAGAGCCTGCACAACTCGTACTCGCCGGAGCAGACGCCGACCTTCGAACTCACCGCGCGGAACACGTCGTCCAGCGACTGCAAGATCGACCTCGGGCCGAAGAGCGCGGTGCTGACCATCACGCAGGCCAGCGCGGACGACAGCTACTGGTCGTCGGCGGACTGCCCGAAGGCGGCGGGGAGCCGGTGGTACCGGGTGCCGGCCGGCAGCAGCATCACGTACACGCTGAAGTGGGACCGCAAGCCGAGCGCCGCCCAGTGCGCGACGCCTCCGGCGGGGTCGGCCGGGACGGGCACGTACCTGCTGGAGGCGGCGGCCCCGGGGCACGCCAAGGCGCAGGCGTCCTTCGTACTGACGGCGGACTAGCGCGAGCCGGGGGTTGGGACGCTTGCCGGCGCTGGCAGGGCGCCGCCCGCGCCCACCCGTGCCGCCCCAGCGGCACGACTGCCCGCGGCTGGGAGAAGCGGCGGGCGAAGCGCCCCGTAAGGGGCGCGGGGAACTGCGCGATCAACCCCCACCGGGCCGCACACGCCACACGACGCAGCCCGCCGAGCTAATCGGCGAAATCAGACATACCGTTCAAGAATCGAAGACTCCGCCAGCCTCGACAGACCCTCCCGGACGCTGCGGGCGCGAGCCTCTCCCACCCCGTCCACGGTCTGCAGGTCGTCGACGCTCGCAGCGAGCAGCTTCTGCAGGCCCCCGAAGTGCTCCACCAGCCGGTCGATGATCGCCCCCGGCAGCCGCGGCACCTTCGCCAGCAGCCGGAACCCGCGCGGCGACACCGCGGAGTCCAGCGCCTCCGGCGACCCCGTGTACCCCAACGCCCGTGCCACCGTCGGCAGTTCCAGCAGCTCCGCATGGCTCAGGGCATCCAGCTCGGAGAGCGCCTCGTCGACCGTGCGAGAGCGCTTGGCCGTGGGCTCGGGGACGTAGTCCCGGACCACCAGCTCGCGCTCGGGCTCGACCCCGGCGATCAGCTCGTCCAGCTGGAGGGCGAGCAACCGCCCGTCGGTGCCCAGTTCGACCACGTACTCGGCGATCTCCGTGGCGATCCGGCGGACCATCTCGAGACGCTGGGCGACGGCGGACACGTCCCGGACCGTCACCAGGTCCTCGATCTCCAGCGCCGACAACGTTCCCGCGACCTCGTCCAGGCGCAGCTTGTACCGCTCCAGCGTCGCCAGCGCCTGGTTCGCGCGGGAGAGGATCGCCGCCGAGTCCTCCAGGACGCGGCGCTGACCGTCGACGTACAGCGCGACCAGCCGCATCGACTGGGAGACCGAGACCACCGGGAAGCCGACCTGCTTGGAGACGCGGTCCGCCGTGCGGTGCCGGGTGCCCGTCTCCTCCGTGGGGATCGTCGCGTCGGGCACGAACTGCACGCCCGCCCGGAGGATCTTCGACAGGTCGGAGGAGATCACGATGCCGCCGTCGAGCTTGCACAGCTCCCGCAGCCGGGTCGCCGTGAACTCGACATCCAGCACGAAACCGCCCGTGCACATCGCCTCGACCGTCCGGTCGAAGCCGAGGACGATGAGCCCGCCGGTGTTGCCGCGGAGGACCCGCTCCAGGCCGTCCCGCATGGACGTGCCCGGCGCCACGGCGCTCAGCGAGGCGCGCATCAGGCCATCGGAACCGGCACTCCCACCGGACTTTCCGGGAGCTCCTGCCCGGTCGTTGGCTGCCACTGCACTCCTCCGGTCGCAGGTTCTGAGGCGCTGCCGTCCCCGTACTCGGTTCGTACGGACGGGCGAGACCAGGGCAAAGTCTACCGGCGCTCCTCCGCCTCCCGTGGGGCCTCTCGCCGACGGGAGCGCGGCAGCACCCGCAGGGCGTCCCCCATGTCGGCGACTTCCAGGACCTTCATGCCCGGCGGGATCTTGCCGGGATCGCCCGGCACGAGGGCGTGCGTGAAGCCGAGCCGGTGCGCCTCCGTGAGCCTGCGCTGCACCCCGGTGACCCGTCTGACCTCGCCCGCGAGGCCGACCTCGCCGATGGCGACCAGGTTCTTCGGGAGCGGGGTGTCGCTGGCCGCGGAGGCCAGGGCGAGGGCGATGGCCAGGTCGGCGGCGGGCTCGGAGAGCTTCACCCCGCCGACCGTCGCCGAGTAGATGTCCCGCTTCCCGAGCGCGCTGATGCGCCCGCGCTGCTCCAGCACCGCCAGCATCATGGACACCCGGGAGGTCTCCAGGCCGGAGGTGGTCCGGCGCGGGGAGGGGATCTGCGAGTCCACCGTCAGCGCCTGGACCTCGGCGACCAGCGGGCGGCGGCCCTCCAGGGTGACGGTGAGGCAGGTGCCCGGGACCGGTTCGGCGCGGCGGGTCAGGAAGAGGCCGCTCGGGTCGGCGAGGCCCGTGATGCCTTCGTCGTGCAACTCGAAGCAGCCGACCTCGTCCGTGGCGCCGTAGCGGTTCTTGACGCCCCGGACCAGGCGGAGGCGGGCGTGCCGGTCGCCCTCGAAGTGCAGGACGACGTCGACCAGGTGTTCGAGGAGCCGCGGTCCCGCGATCGCGCCGTCCTTGGTGACATGGCCCACGAGGAGGGTGGACATGCCCCGCTCCTTCGATGCGCGGATGAGCGCCCCGGCCACCTCCCGCACCTGGGCCATGCCACCCGGGGCGCCGTCGATCTCGGGGGAGGCGACCGTCTGCACGGAGTCCAGGATCAGCAGCGACGGCTTCACCGCGTCCAAGTGGCCGAGGACGGCGGCCAGATCGGTCTCGGCGGCGAGATAGAGGTGGTCGTCGATGGCGCCGATACGGTCGGCGCGCAGCCGGACCTGGCTCGCCGACTCCTCGCCGGTGACATACAGCGTGCGGTGCTCGTCGCTGGCCGACTTGGCCGCCACGTCGAGCAGCAGGGTGGACTTGCCGACGCCGGGCTCGCCGGCGAGCAGCACCACCGCGCCGGGGACCAGTCCGCCGCCGAGGACGCGGTCCAGCTCCGGGACGCCGGTGGTGCGGGCGGTGGCCTGACGGCCGTCGACCTGGCCGATCGGCACCGCGGAGGTGGTGACCCGGCCGGGTGCCGTCGTACGGACCGCGGGCGTGCCGTACTCCTCGACCGTCCCCCACGCCTGGCACTCGGCGCACCGGCCGAGCCACTTGGCCGTCTGCCAGCCGCACTCGGTGCAGCGGTAGGACGGACGGTCCTTCGAGGTCTTGGTACGGGCAGCCATGCGGAAACCGTAGCCCCCGCCACTGACAGTGGGTCCGCGGTGGCCCGAGTGACAGGTGTGGGTGGACCGGTCCCGGCCACCCCGGGACGGGAACGAGCCACGGTAGAACAGGTTCCTGTCCCCTATTGAGGGATCGTTTCACCCGTACGGATTAAAAGAGCTCAAGCCGCCAGAAGGGGCCATACGGCGCCGCCTACGGTCGCACGGGTGATGAGCATCAGTCCGGAAACCTCGCCCCGCATGACCGGCGCACACCGGGCGCACCGGGAGGCGCGCACGGCGCGTGACCGCGCGGCGGCGCGTGCGCTGGCGCAGCGGCCGCCGGCCCGCTACGAGCCGTACCTGGACGGGCTGTTCACCTACTGCCTCTCGGTGCTGTGCGACCACGACGCGGCCACCACCGCCCTCGGGGACGTCCTCGCCCTCGCCGAGCGGCGCGGCCAGCGCGTCCCGGAGGCCGCCGGGGACCGCAGGGCCTGGCTGTACGCGCTGGCCCGCTGGGCCTGTCTGCGCGGGCTCGCCCAGGCCAAGCAGAAACGTCAGGCCACCCACGCGGCGGGCCGGCACAGCGCCCCCGACCCCGTGGTCCCCGCCGACACCCAGGAGCAGCGGCGCGGCGAACTCGCCCTGCTCGCCTGGCCGGAGGCCGCCGGCACCACCCCAGAGCAGCGCGAGGCCCTCGAACTCGCGGTACGCCACCACCTCGCCGCCCACGAGGTCGCCGCCGTCCTCGGCATGGACCTGGCCGGCGCCCGGGAACTGCTCGCCTCCGCCGCCTGCGAGGTGGAACGCACCCGCGCGGCCCTCGCCGTCGTCGAGACCGGCGGCTGCCCGAGCGTCTCCCACCTCACCGGCGACAGCCAGCTGGTCCTCAGCAGCGCCCTGCGCCGGGAACTGGTCCGGCACGTCGACGACTGCCCGCGCTGCCGCCGTACCGCCGAACGCGCGGCCCCCGGCCGGTGGCCCGGCGCGATGACCACGCCCGCCGAGCTGCCCGTCCTGGAGGCGCCCCGCGCGGCCCTGCACATGGCCATGGCACACCAGCCACGCGCGCGTGGCGCCGCCGCCCCGCGCTTCGACCGGCGCGGCTTCCCGATGGACCCCAAGGACCGCGCGGCCCGCCGCGACCGGATCCGCGCGCGTGCCGTCACGACGACCGTCGTCGCCACGGTGGTGGCCGCGCCGGTGCTGGCCCTGTGGGCCGCGTACCGGGGGTCGCCGGCGGGGGAGAGCCACGAGGCGCCGTCCGCGACCGCGCGCGAGTCCGCCGGCCCCGACGCGCTCGACGGCGACACGGGCGGGGGCTACGAGAACGCCGGCAACGCCAGCACCAGACCCGGGCCGCGGATCGGCAAGGACGGCAAGGCCGACGTGTCGGTGGAGGTGATCGGCGTCACCGGGGCCGACCGGACGAAGGTCGGTGCGGGGCTCCTCGCGGTGACGGCCGCGAACGACGGCGACACCACACTGATCACGCTCGCGGCGTCCGGGGACGCGGCGGTGCGGTGGTCGGTGTCCACCCCGGCGGGCTGGCTGTACTTCTCCCGGCCGTCGGGAACGCTGCGGCCGGGCGAGTCGATCACGATCAAGGTGTACGTCGATCAGCTGCGGGAGCCGTCCGGGTACTGGAGCGCACGGGTGGCGGTGGCGCCGGCGGGGGCGGTGGTGTCGATCGACGGGTACGGGACGGCTCCGCCGACGGGCCGAGGGCCGAAACCGCCCCCTGCGGGGAGGCCGACGCCGACGGCATCCGACCCGACCCAGCCGACCCCACCGGCCACCGATCCACCGACCTCGGCCTCGCCCACACCGACACCCACGGAGTCGGACCCCGCGACCCCGACGACGTCGCCCTCACCAACGGACCCCGACAGCGAGAGCCCACCACCGACTGCGTGAGTGCCGGGGGCCCGCTGCGGGCGTAGCGGGCCCACGACCGACTCCGCGGGCACCGTCACCGGCGGCCCTCTTTCCGCCGGTCCGTTCCTCCGCCGGTCCGTTCCTCTGCCGGTCCGTTCCTCTGCCGGTCCGTTCCTCTGCCGGTGCCCTTCTTCCGCCGGTCTCTTCTTTCCGCCGCGACGGTGCTTCGCCACGACGGTGGAGTTCGGCGGTGCCGGGTTGGGCGCGCCATTCGCCGTTGCGGATGCGGTGCGTCGGTGGGTGCGGCGCCGTCGTGGCTGGTCGCGCCCACGCGGCGGAGCCGCACAGCGAATACAGCCCCGCGCCCCTTTCGGGGCGCTTCAGTGGGCGCCGGTCGAGAGGATCTGCTCTCCCCGCGCCCCTGATGGGGCGCTCTCGCGGGCGTCAGTCGGAAGGGTCCGCCGGATGCGGGGCCAGTACGGGGAGCTGGGAGGCGAGGCGGGTCTCGCAGAGTTCTGTGAGGCGGTCGTAGCCGGCCTTGCCCATCAGTTCGGTCAGTTCCGCGCGGTAGGAGACGTAGACCGGGTCGCCCGCGCCGTGGGCCGAGGTCGCCGAGGTGCACCACCAGTGCAGGTCGTGGCCGCCCGGGCCCCAGCCCCTGCGGTCGTACTCGCCGATCGAGATCTGCAGGACGCGCGTGTCGTCGGGGCGGTCGATCCAGTCGTACGTGCGGCGGATCGGGAGCTGCCAGCAGACGTCCGGCTTGGTCTCCAGCGGCTCGCGGCCCTCCCGCAGCGCCAGGATGTGCAGCGAGCAGCCGGCGCCGGCGGCGAAACCGGGGCGGTTCTGGAAGATGCAGGAGCCGTTGTACGGGCGGGTCTGGCGGGAGCCCTCGTCGTCCTCCGAGACCCAGCCGTGCTCGGTGCCCTCGGCGTGGTTCTGCCAGATGTCCGGGGTGAGCCGCGCCACATGATCGGCGACCCGCTTCTCGTCGTCCTCGTCCGAGAAGTGCGCGCCCAGCGTGCAGCAGCCGTCCTCCGCGCGGCCCGCCTGGATGCCCTGGCAGCCGCTGCCGAAGATGCAGTTCCAGCGGGAGGTCAGCCAGGTCAGATCGCAGCGGAACACCTGCTCGTCGTCCGCCGGGTCAGGGAATTCCACCCAGGCGCGCGCGAAGTCGAGGCCCTTCTCGTCCGCGGCGAGGGCCTTCTTCGACAGCATCGGCGTCTTCGCCACCTTCGCCGGCTTCACCTGCGAAGAACCATCGGCTGATTTGGCACCCTTGTGGTCCTTCGTCTTTTTCGTCTTTGGCACCCGTCCAGGGTAAGTCGCCGAGAGCGACTCCGGGGACTGCTCAGGGCCCGCGGTCAGCAGTGTTCCGTACAGTTCCGTACATGAGACTCGGTGTCCTCGACGTGGGATCTAACACGGTGCATCTGCTGGTGGTGGATGCACACCCCGGCGCGCGCCCGCTTCCGGCGCACTCGCACAAGGCGGAGTTGCGCCTTGCCGAACTCCTCGACGGCAACGGGGCGATCGGCCCCGACGGGGTCGAGAAACTGGTCGGTGTCGTCAAGGACGCCCTCCAGGCCGCGGAGGACAAGGGCGTCGAGGACCTGCTGCCGTTCGCCACCTCCGCCGTGCGCGAGGCCAGCAACGCCGACGACGTCCTCGCGCGCGTGAAGGCCGAGACCGGTGTCGAGCTCCAGGTCCTCAGCGGCGCCGAGGAGGCCCGGCTGACCTTCCTCGCGGTCCGCCGCTGGTTCGGCTGGTCCGCCGGAAAGCTGCTGGTCCTGGACATCGGCGGCGGCTCCCTGGAGATCGCCTACGGCATCGACGAGGAGCCCGACGCGACCGTCTCGCTCCCGCTCGGCGCCGGCCGGCTCACCGCGGGCTGGCTCCCCGGCGACCCGCCCTCCTCCGACGACATACGGGCGCTGCGCCGCCATGTGCGCGCCGAGATCGCCCGTACGGTCGGCGAGTTCAGCCGCTTCGGCGCCCCCGACCACGTGGTCGCCACCTCCAAGACCTTCAAGCAGCTGGCCCGCATCGCCGGCGCGGCCCGCTCCGCCGACGGCCTCTACGTCCAGCGCGAGCTCAAGCGGGGCTCCCTGGAGACCTGGGTCCCGAGGTTGGGGGCCATGACCACGGCCCAGCGCTCCGCACTCCCGGGGGTGTCGGAGGGACGGTCGGGCCAGCTGGTGGCGGGTGCGCTGGTGGCGGAGGCGGCGATGGACCTCTTCGAGGTGGAGAACCTGGAGGTGTGTCCGTGGGCGCTCAGGGAGGGGGTCATCCTCCGGCGCCTTGATCACATGGGATCAGCTTGAGCGCCCAGTCGCCGGCGCGACCCTGGTCACACCGGCGAGCAGGCGCCCCCTGCCCACTCACCCCCACCCCGTAACCTGTCCCTCGTGGCAAACCCAAGGGACGTCGTCCGCATCCCGGATGCGAAGGTCGCGCTCTCCACGGCCTCCGTCTACCCGGAGTCGACGGCGACAGCCTTCGAGATCGCCGCGCGCCTCGGCTACGACGGCGTCGAGGTCATGGTGTGGACCGACCCGGTCAGCCAGGACATCGAGGCCCTGCGCCGGCTGAGCGACTACCACCGCGTCCCGATCCTCGCCGTTCACGCCCCCTGTCTGCTGATCACCCAGCGGGTCTGGTCCACCGACCCCTGGGTGAAGCTCCAGCGGGCCCGGGCCGCCGCCGAGAAGCTGGGCGCGAGCACGGTCGTCGTGCACCCCCCGTTCCGCTGGCAGCGCCAGTACGCCCGCGACTTCGTCGAGGGGATCTGGCGCATGGCGAACGAGACGGACGTGCGGTTCGCGGTGGAGAACATGTATCCGTGGCGCTACCGCGACCGTGAGATGCTCGCGTACGCCCCGGACTGGGACGTCACCAAGGACGACTACCGGCACTTCACGATCGACCTCAGCCATGCCTCGACGTCCCGCGTCGACGCGCTCGCCATGCTCGACCGCATGGGCGGCCGGCTCGGCCATGTCCACCTCGCCGACGGCCGCGGCTCCGCCAAGGACGAGCACCTGGTGCCCGGCCGCGGCACCCAGCCCTGCGCCGAGCTGCTGGAGCGGCTCGCGGTCACCGGCTTCGACGGGCATGTCGTCATCGAGGTCAACACCCGGCGCGCGATGTCCGGCGCGGAGCGCGAGGCCGACCTCGCGGAGGCCCTGGCCTTCACCCGGCTGCACCTGGCCTCGGCGGTGAAGGTGCCCCGCCGATGACGGACGCCCCCGCCGGAAAGGGCACCGGCGCCCGCCGCCGCGGCCGGCCGCCGCGTACCGAGTCGGCCGACACCCGGGACCGCATCCTCGTCACCGCCCGCGAGGAGTTCTCCGAACACGGCTACGAGAAGACGTCCGTACGCGCCATCGCCAAGGCCGCCGGGGTCGACTCCGCCCTGATCCACCACTACTTCGGCACCAAGGAACAGATCTTCGAGGCCGCCATCTCGGTCGCCTTCGCGCCCGCGCTCAACGCGCCCACCGCCATCGCGGACGGCCCGCTGGACGGCGTCGGCGAGCGCCTGACCCGGTTCATCTTCGGCATCTGGGAGAACCCCACCACCCGTACGCCCCTCCTCGCGATCCTCCGCTCCGCCGTCACGAACGAGACGGCCGCCGCCGTCTTCCGCCGCCTGATCGTCTCCCAGCTGCTGCGCCGTCTCGCGGAGCAGCTGGACCTCCCCGACGCGGAACTGCGCGCCGAACTGGCGGGGGCACAGCTGGTGGGCTGCGCGATGCTGCGCTACGTGATCAAGGTGGAGCCGCTGGCGTCAGCGGACGTGGAGCAGCTCGTGGCCAGGGTCGCACCGGCGGTGCAGCGGCATCTGACCGGGCCCTGAGGCCCTCGACCGGCTCCTTCCCGGTCCCGCTCCCAGCCGGCTCCCGGCCCGCTCCCAGCCCCCACTCCCGGCCCCGCTCCCGGCCCGTCCTCCCGAGACACTCGTCCCGCATTCCGGACACCTCGTCCCGAGGCCTGAACAACGGGCGTACGCTCGTTAGCAGCCCTATCTGTCTGAAGGAGCGAGCGACGATGCCCGAGCTGAGGTCCCGCACAGTCACCCACGGTCGCAACATGGCGGGCGCCCGCGCCCTTATGCGCGCCTCCGGTGTACCCGGTGCGGACATCGGCCGCAAGCCGATCATCGCCGTCGCGAACTCCTTCACGGAGTTCGTGCCGGGCCACACCCACCTCCAGCCGGTCGGCCGGATCGTCTCCGAGGCGATCAAGGAGGCGGGCGGCATCCCGCGCGAGTTCAACACGATCGCCGTCGACGACGGCATCGCGATGGGCCACGGCGGCATGCTGTACTCCCTCCCCTCCCGCGACCTGATCGCGGACAGCGTGGAATACATGGTCGAGGCACACTGCGCCGACGCCCTGGTCTGCATCTCCAACTGCGACAAGATCACCCCGGGCATGCTCATGGCCGCCCTGCGCCTGAACATCCCGACGGTCTTCGTCTCCGGCGGCCCCATGGAGGCCGGCCGCGCCACCCTGGTCGACGGCACGGTCCGCACCCTCGACCTGATCGACGCGATGGTCGACGCGGCGAACGAGAACGTCTCGGACGAGGACGTCCTCCGGATCGAGGAGAACGCCTGTCCGACCTGCGGCTCCTGCTCCGGCATGTTCACCGCCAACTCGATGAACTGCCTGACGGAGGCGATCGGCCTCTCCCTCCCCGGCAACGGCTCGGTCCTGGCCACCCACACGGCCCGCAAGCAGCTGTACGTCGACGCGGCCCGCACGGTCATGGACCTCACCCGCCGCTACTACGAGCAGGACGACGAGACGGTCCTGCCGCTCAACATCGCGACCTTCGCCGCGTTCGAGAACGCGATGGCCCTGGACATCGCGATGGGCGGCTCCACCAACACGATCCTGCACCTGCTGGCGGCGGCCCAGGAGGCGGGCGTCACCTTCGGCCTCCCGGAGATCGACGCGGTCTCCCGCCGGGTCCCCTGCCTGGCCAAGGTCGCCCCGAACGTCGCGAAGACCCGCACCTACTACATGGAGGACGTGCACCGCGCCGGCGGCATCCCCGCCCTCCTCGGCGAGCTGCACCGCGGCGGCCTGCTCAACGAGGACGTCCACTCCGTCCACAGCCCCTCCCTCGCGGACTGGCTGAAGACGTGGGACGTGCGCGGCGGCTCCCCGTCCCCCGAAGCCGTCGAGCTGTGGCACGCGGCCCCCGGCTGCGTCCGCTCCGCCGAGGCCTTCTCCCAGTCCGAGCGCTGGGAGGCCCTGGACGAGGACGCGGCGGAGGGCTGCATCCGCAGCGTCGAGCACGCGTACTCCAAGGACGGCGGCCTCGCGGTCCTCAAGGGCAACCTCGCCGTCGACGGCTGCGTGGTGAAGACGGCCGGCGTCGACGAGTCCATCTGGACCTTCGAGGGCCCCGCGGTCGTCTGCGAGTCGCAGGAGGAGGCCGTCGAGAAGATCCTCAACAAGCAGGTCACGGACGGCGACGTCGTCGTGATCCGCTACGAGGGTCCCAAGGGCGGCCCCGGCATGCAGGAGATGCTCTACCCGACGTCCTTCCTCAAGGGCCGCGGCCTCGGCAAGAGCTGCGCCCTGATCACCGACGGCCGCTTCTCCGGCGGCACGTCCGGCCTCTCCATCGGCCACGCGTCCCCCGAAGCGGCCTCCGGCGGCACGATCGCCCTCGTCGAGAACGGCGACCGCATCCGCATCGACATCCCGAACCGCACGATCGAGCTCCTCGTCGACGAGGCCGAACTGTCCCGCCGCGAGCAGGCCCTGAACGGCGTGTACGCCCCGAAGAACCGCGACCGCAAGGTCTCCGCGGCCCTGCGCGCCTACGCCGCGATGGCCACCAGCGCCGACAAGGGTGCGGTGCGCGACGTGTCGAAGCTGGGCTGACCCGCCGAAGCCGCCGAAGGGGCCGCCTCCCGCACAAGGGGGGCGGCCCCTTCGCCGTCACCAGCCGGCAGGATCCTCCGGGTCCACGGCGAAGACGGTGCCGTCGGGGGCGGCGGCGTAGAGGTGGCCGTCGATGATCAGCGGAGTCGGCAGGGCCGCGGTGATCTGGCCCGAGTTCGCACCGAGGCGCGCCGGGGTCTGGCCCGTGAGCGTTCCCTTGCGGGCGTCGACGGCGAGCAGGCGTCCATCGGGCGCCGTGAAGAACACGTGCCGGTCGTCGGCCACGGGCGCCGAGCCCCGGGTCACCGATGTCTGGAGCGCCCAGAGCCGCTTGCCGCTCCCGAAGTCGACGGCCTCCAGCGAGCCGCCGGCGGCCAGCAGATAAACGACATCGCCGCGCACGCCGGCACCCGGAGCCACCCGGGGAACGGGCAGCGTCACCCGGCTGGTCGCCTTCGCGTCCGGCGCGTAGCGCACCACCGCGTCCGTCTCCCCGGAGGACGTGTTCACGGAGAGCAGGAACAGGGACCCGCCCGAACCACCGACCGGCCGCAGGTCCCCTGCCAGCCGGGCTTCCCAGCGCTTGGCACCCGTGGCCGGATCCAGCGCGGTGACCAGGGTGTCCGTCCCGTCGGCGGTGGTGCTGGTCATGTACGCCAACGGATCTCCGGTGAACGAGCTCAGGGACGGCGTGCCGCTGCCGGAGAAGGGCAGGGTCCACTTGGTGTGGCCGGACCTGCTGTCCACTCCCGTGATCACCCTGTCGGCCCCGACGAGCAGCACCGTACTGCCGGTGATCTCCGTCCCACGGTGTGCGGGCATGGTCTGCTTCCAACGTGACGTACCCGAGGCGGGGTCGAGCGCCTCGACCTGCCGGCCACCGTCCGTCCGCAGCAGCAGGAGCCCGCCGGACAGGAACGGTGAGCCGCTCGTACGATCGTCCGCGACCTTGTGCCGCCACAGCAGACGGCCGTCCGCCGGATCGAGGGCGAAGGCCAGTCCGGACCGGAAGCACAGCAACTTTCCCGCACCGGCGACGCATTGAGGCATCCCCGAACCGCCCTTGGCGACTGCCTCCGCCTGCCATGCCTCGAACGCGGTCGCGGAGCTGTGCACCGTACCGCCCACCGGGGCCGGAGCACTGCCCCCGAGCCACAGCGCGGAGGCGAACACACCACCCAGGACCAGCACACCCGCCCCAGCAGCGACGACCATGCGCCGACGCGGCGCCTTCCGAGCCTTCCGCGCCGTCCGCTCCGGTACGGCGGCAGCCGGCTCCTCCGGCGGGTCGTCGTCGGCACCACTCTCGTCGTCGACCCTGACCCGCTGTGCCGGTATGAACGCCTGCGTGTCGTACGACGCCGACAACGACCGCAGCTCCCGCATCAGTTCGTCGGGCGTGGGCCGGTCCTCGGGCTCCTTGGCGAGGCAGCGCAGCACCAGCGGAGCGAGCTCCTCCGGCATGCCGGTGAGGTCGGGCTCGTCATGGACGACCTGGTAGGCGACGACGTAGGGACTGTCCGAGTCGAACGGCCCCCGCCCCGTCGCCGCGTGCACCAGCACCGACCCGAGCGCGAAGATGTCGGCGGCGGGCCCCACTTCACGCGGCCGCCGGAACTGCTCGGGTGCCATGAACGGCGGCGTACCGATCAACTTTCCGGTCTCGGTCCGCAGTTCGCTGTCTTTCGGCCGGGAGATACCGAAGTCGATGACCTTGGGACCGTCCTCGGCGAGCAGTACGTTGCTCGGCTTGAGATCCCGATGCACCACGCCGACCCTGTGAATGTCGCGCAGCGCCTCCGCCAGCCCGGCCATCAGCCGGCGCAACTGGGCAGAGGGCATCGGCCCGTTCCGCTTCACGTGCTCGGAGAGGGTCGGGCCGGGGATGAACAGGGTGGCCATCCAGGGCCGAGCGGCCTCGGGATCGGCGTCCACGACGGGTGCGGTGAAGGCGCCGCTGACCTTGCGCGCGGCGGCCACCTCCTGCCGGAAACGGCCCCTGAACTCACGGTCCTTGGCGTACTCCGCGTGCACGACCTTCACCGCGAGCTTCAGCCCCGAGGTGCTGCGGGCCAGGTGCACCACGCCCATGCCACCGGAGCCGAGGCAGGACTCCAGGCGGTAGTGCCCGGCGTACTCTGGAAGTTCCGCTTCCGCGCCCGCTCCGGTGTTGCGCTGTGGCGTCAAGGGACCACCCCCGTGCTGGTTCCGCGGAGCGCGACGCACGGAGCCTAGTCGATGACTCGTACGAGACAGAGGCGGCTTGCTAGCTTCGGCGTACGAGTTACGCACATGTGTTTCGTGGCTCGAATGCGGGGAATCAACGGGACTCCATGGCACTCATGGGTCCAGTGGGGGGAGCAGTACATGTCTGTCGGTCAAGCGCAGGAAGCCGGGAGCGGCGGCGAGGAAGAGGCCGTCACCACGCTGGCGGCGTCCGTGAAGACGTACGCGGTCGCCCCGGGCGTCCGCCTCAACGTCCGCAGCGGCCCGGGCACCAGCTACGACATCACGCGGACCCTCCCCGAGGGCACCCGCGTCCCGATCTTCTGCCAGACGCCCGGCACGACGGTGTCCGGCTACTACGGCACGTCCAAGATCTGGGACAACATCGACAACGGCGAATACGTCTCGGACGCCTACGTCAACACCGGCAGCGACGGTTACGTGGCCGACCGCTGCGCCTGACCCGGGCTCGCGGTCCGGTCTCGCCGTCCGGGCCCGCGAACCGGTTCTGCCTTATCCGGTCTTCGGACTCCGGAGGACTCGTATGACATCGCTCAGACGCAGATCCACCCTCTTATTGGCGGCAGCCACCGGCAGCGCCTTCCTCATGCTCCTCGGCTCCGCCGCCACGGCGAACGCCGCCGCCAGTGTCCGCTACTACGACGTCGCCCCGGGCGTTCGACTGAACGTCCGCAGCGGCCCGGGCTCCAGCTACGACATCACGCGCACCCTCCCCGAGGGCGCCAAGGTGCCGATCTACTGCCAGACACCTGGTTCCACCGTGTCCGGCTACTACGGCACCTCGAACATCTGGGACAACATCAGCAACGGCGAATTCGTCTCGGACGCCTACGTCAACACGGGCAGCGACGGTTACATAGCCGACCGCTGCTCCTGACGAGACCGGTCCGACCCGACCCGGAGCCCGCGGCCGACCGGCGCCATAATCGTCCCGTGAGCGACGAACCAGGCACCCCGGACACCCCCGCGGGCTCCACCGGCGGACCCCGCCCCGAGCCCCTCCGCTTCTTCGGCACGACCTGGGTGAACCACGACGACGGCTACACCGCCCGCCGGATCGGCGTGGCCGTGGGCTCGCTCGCCGCCGCCGTCGTCTCCTGCCTGGTCCTCCGCCTCGCCTACGAGGGCGTGCAGCTGGCCGACACCGGTGCCTTCGTCTCCGTCCTCGTCGTCGCGATGTTCGCCATCTGCAGCGCCCTGGCCTTCCGCAACACCTGGGAGTCCTTCGGCAAGCGCCCCGACCCCGAACGCCAGGCCTCCCTGCGCGGCCTCCTCGCCATCGGCTTCGTCGGCTCGCTCCTCGCCTACTTCTTCCGCTCCCTCATCGAGGCCCCCGGCGAGAAACTCCACCGAGCCGAGTACGACACCGCCGTCCAGCAGCACGAACACCGCGCCACCCGCCGCTCGGGCAACCCGTCGAAGAAGAAGCGGAAGCGATAGGGCCGGCAGAGAGGCTGCTCCGGTCGCGCAGGAGATGCGCAGGCGTCGTCGCCGACGTGCCGGTCGGACAGAAAGCGCGCGGGCACAGAGGCCGGGCCGCCTGCCGGTCGTAGGTGAGGGGCGCGGGCACCGAGGCCGCCCGCCGGCCGCCCGCCAGCCACCAGCCGACCACCCCTCGGCTGCCCGTCGGCCGCCCGTGACATCTGGCCCACGCCCCCCCCCGGAAATCTCTGTCGCCCCCGGCCCGCCACCCGGGACCATGGCCGCATGACCACAGGCCAGTCGCAGTCGTATCCCCGGAACGTGATCCCGACCTCGACCCCCGCTCCCTCCCACGCCGCACGCGCCCGCTCCTTCGACGCCGCCGCGGCCCAGTACGCCGAGAACCGCCCCTCCTACCCGCCCGCCCTGCTCGACGCCGTCGAGGAGGAGGCCGGCCGCTCCCTCAGGGGCGCCCGGGTGGTCGACGTCGGCGCGGGCACCGGCATCGCGACCGCCCTCCTGCACGCGCGCGGCGCCGACGTGGTCGCGGTGGAGCCGGGGGACGGCATGGCGGCGCAGTTCCACGCCACCCTCCCCGACGTCCCGATCGTCCGCGGCAACGGCAACGCCCTCCCGCTCGCCGCCGAAACCGCCGACTTCCTCACCTACGCCCAGGCCTGGCACTGGACCGACCCGGCCCGCTCCGTGCCGGAGGCGCTGCGCGTGCTGCGTCCCGGCGGGGCGCTGGCACTGTGGTGGAACACCGACGCGCTCGACGTCGACTGGATCGCCGAATCCGCCGACCGCATCAGCCGGTTCTTCGGCATCGACGTCAGGGCGGAACAGAGCAAGTCCGCCGACCGCACCGACCTCGCCGACCCCAGCGGCCGCCTCCGCTTCGCCCGCCGCCAGGTCCGCTGGAGCCGCCGCGTCCCGGTCGACACCCACCTCGCCAACATCGGCAGCCACTCGGCGTTCCTCGTCACCCCCGAGGACCGCCGCACCGCCTTCCTCGCCGAGGAACGCGCGCACCTCCTGAAGGCCTTCCCGGACGGTGTCGTGGAGGAGACGTACGACGTCCTCCTGCTCGTCGCCCTCAACACCTGAGCGCCGCCACACCCCCCCACCGGCCCGCGGCAGCGACTCGGCCGCGGGCCGGTGGGGGCTGGTCGCGCAGTTCCTCCCCCAGCCTTCGGCCGGGGGTACCCCCAGCGGCCCTGACGGGGGCGCTACATGCGCCGCTCGTTTCAGTGCCGCCCGCGCCCGCACCCGCGCCCCCGCCCCCAAGCCCGCCACGGCCCCGGCCCTCGCCCCTTGACGCCCCACCCCCTCCCGAGCATTATTCATCACATGGTGAATTACTCGCCGGAGCCGCCCCAGGCCCCCGGCAACTCCGCCCTGCCCCCCTCCGTCCAAGCCGCCGGACTCACCGCGGTCCGCGGCCCCCGCACCGTTCTGCGCGGTCTCGACTTCACCGTCCCGCGCGGTCAGATCACCGGCCTCCTCGGCCCCTCCGGATGCGGCAAGTCCACCCTGATGCGCTCCATCGTCGGCACCCAGGCCAAGGTCACCGGCACCCTGAACGTCCTCGGCCGCCCCGCCGGTCACCCCTCCCTGCGCACCCGCATCGGCTACGTCACCCAAGCCGCCTCCGTCTACGACGACCTGACCATCCGCCAGAACCTCGACTACTTCGGCTCGATCCTCGACCCCACCCGCCCCACCGCCGCCCGTCGCGCCGACGTCGACCGGGTCCTCGGCGAAGTCGACCTCACCAGCCACGCCGACGCCCTCGCCGGCAACCTCTCCGGCGGCCAGCGCAACCGCGTCTCCCTCGCCGTCGCCCTGCTCGGCAGCCCGGAACTCCTCGTCCTCGACGAACCCACCGTCGGTCTGGACCCCGTCCTGCGCCGCGACCTCTGGAACCTCTTCCACTCCATCGCCGCCACCCGCGGCGCCACCCTCCTCATCTCCTCCCACGTCATGGACGAGGCCGAACGCTGCCACCGCCTCCTCCTCATGCGCGAGGGCGAGATCCTCGCCGACGACACCCCCGAGGCCCTGCGCACCCGCACCGGCTCCGACACCGTCGAGGCCGCCTTCCTCCACCTCGTCGACGAAGCCGCCGCCAACTCCCGCACGAAGGAAACGGCACGATGACCACCCAGACCGCGACCACCACCGCCGCCGACACCATCCCCGTCGGCGCCCTCAACCTCTCCCGCACCACCGCCACGGCCGCCCGCGTCCTGCGTCAGCTCCGCCACGACCCCCGCACCATCGCGCTGCTGATCCTCATCCCCTGCCTGATGCTGGTGCTGCTCCGCTACGTCTTCGACGGCAGCCCGCAGACCTTCGACAACATCGGCGCCTCACTCCTCGGCATCTTCCCGCTCATCACGATGTTCCTGGTGACCTCCATCGCCACCCTCCGCGAACGCACCTCCGGCACCCTCGAACGCCTCCTCGCCATGCCCCTCGGCAAAGCCGACCTCATCGCCGGCTACGCACTCGCCTTCGGCATCCTCGCGATCATCCAGTCGGCCCTCGCCACCGGCCTGGCCGTCTGGCTCCTCGGCCTCGACGTCACCGGCAGCCCCTGGCTCCTGCTCCTGGTCGCCCTGCTCGACGCCCTGCTCGGCACGGCCCTCGGTCTCTTCGTCTCGGCCTTCGCGGCCTCGGAATTCCAGGCGGTCCAGTTCATGCCCGCGGTGATCTTTCCCCAGCTCCTCCTCTGCGGCCTCTTCACCCCCCGCTCCGAGATGCACCCCGTCCTCGAGGCCATCTCCGACGTCCTCCCGATGTCCTACGCCGTCGACGGCATGAACGAGGTCCTCCACCACACCGACATGACCGCCACCTTCGTCAGGGACGTCCTGATCGTCGCCGGCTGCGCCCTGCTGGTCCTGGCCCTCGGAGCGGCCACCCTGCGACGCCGGACGGCCTAGCCACCGCCGCCCACCGTCGGCAGATGCGCCGAAGTCCGGCCAGCGGACAAACGACCCCCGCCCCGACCCCCGGTGCCAGACTGAACCGCATGAGTCAGAAAGTCGCAGTCCTCGGCACCGGCAAGATCGGCGAAGCCCTGCTCAGCGGAATGATCCGCGCCGGCTGGGCCCCCGCAGACCTCCTGGTCACCGCCCGCCGCCCCGAACGGGCCGAAGAACTCCGCGCCCGCCACGGAGTCACCCCGGTCACCAACCCCGAGGCCGCGAAGACCGCCGACACCCTGATCCTCACGGTCAAGCCGCAGGACATGGGCACCCTCCTCGACGAGCTCGCCCCGCACATCCCCGCCGACCGCCTCATCATCAGCGGCGCGGCGGGCATCCCCACCTCCTTCTTCGAGGAGCGCCTCGCCCCGGGCACCCCGGTCGTCCGTGTCATGACGAACACCCCCGCCCTCGTGGACGAGGCGATGTCCGTCATCTCCGCCGGCAGCCACGCCACGGCCGCCCACCTCGCCCACGCAGAGGAGATCTTCGGCGCAGTCGGCAAGACCCTCCGGGTCCCCGAGTCCCAGCAGGACGCCTGCACCGCCCTCTCCGGCTCGGGCCCGGCGTACTTCTTCTACCTGGTCGAGGCCATGACCGACGCCGGCATCCTGCTCGGCCTGCCCCGCGACAAGGCCCACGACCTCATCGTCCAGTCCGCGATCGGCGCCGCCGTGATGCTCCGCGACAGCGGCGAACACCCCGTCAAGCTCCGCGAGAACGTCACCTCGCCCGCCGGCACCACCATCAACGCCATCCGCGAACTGGAGAACCACGGCGTCCGCGCCGCCCTCATCGCCGCCCTCGAAGCCGCCCGCGACCGCAGCCGCGAACTCGCCTCCGGCAAGAAGGACTAGCTAGGGACTTGGTGGAGCCGAAAGGTCTGTGGATCCGTGGGGCGGTGGATCACCGCCCCACAGGCTCCTGCGCCTACCGTGCCGCGTTCAACGCGGGCTCCGCCCCCACCGCCCCCGAGCCCGAGAAGGCGCCCGGCGGCAACAGTCCGATCGCCCGGTAGGCCGTATCGACGATCGGCCGGGCGATCGCCCGAGCCTTCTCCGCCCCATGCCGCAGCACCTCCTCCACATATCCCGGATCGGCACACAGCTCCTTGTGCCTGGCCTGCACGGGCCTCAGCGTCTCCAGCACCGCCTCCGCGGTGGCCTGCTTCAGAGCGCCGTACGAATCGTGAACGGCTGCCAGTGACTCAGGGTTCCCGTCCGTGCACGCAGCGAGAATCTCCAGCAGATTCGCGACCCCGGGCCGCTCCTCCCTGTCGTACACGACCTCCCGCCCGCTGTCGGTCACGGCCCGCATGACCTTCTTCCGGATCACGTCCGGCTCGTCGAGCAGATAGACGATCCCGGGTCCGGAGTCGTCGCTCTTCCCCATCTTCGACGCCGGATCATGCAGATTCATCACCCGCGCCGCCACCGCCGGCACGGTCGCCTTCGGCACTACGAACGTGTGCCCGTACCGCTGGTTGAACCGCACCGCCAGATCCCGCGTCAGCTCCACGTGCTGCGACTGGTCGTCCCCGACCGGCACCTCGTCCGCCCCGTACGCCAGGATGTCCGCCGCCATCAGCGCCGGATACGTCAGCAGGGACAGCCGTACGCCCCGCCCACGCGCCCCCTCGCTCGCGACCTTCTCCTTGTACTGGATCATCCGCCGCATCTCACCGTCGGTCGCCACGCACTCGATGACGTAGGACAGCCGGGTGTGCTCGTCGACATGGCTCTGTACGAACACGGTGCACAGCTCCGGATCCAGCCCCGCGGCCAGCAGCAGCGTCGCCGCTTGCCGGGTGAGCCTGCGCAGCCGGGCCGGATCGTGGTCCACGGTCATCCCGTGCAGATCGACGACGCAGAACAGGGCGTCGGCCTGGTGCTGGTCCACGGCGGCCCACTGCCGCATCGCTCCCAGGTAGTTCCCCAGTGTCAGGTGCCCGGTCGGCTTGATCCCGCTGAAGACCCGTGTCATTCCCACTCCACCTCCTGGTCGGGACCGCCGTCCCCGGCGGCCGGCCCTCAGAGGTTCTGGAGGGAGATACGCGAACGGCCGCCGAAGCGGCGGCCGTTGAATACGTACGTGAGCGCGGCCGCCGTCAGGCGGGCCACCACTGCTGGGTACACGTACGCGTAGTCATGCCGGCCACGATACGCCCCGGGGGTGCCGTCCCGCCGCGAGTTGACACGCCCCAACCGGGTACGTAGTGTTCTCCGAGTTGTCCGACGTGAGCGCCGACCTCGGTCGGTCCCCGGACAGCCATTCCGCAAGTAGCTACCAGCAATCGGCGATACGTCGTCGGGGGCTTTGGCGTGCGTATTTGCGAAATGAGGAATCCACGTTCGAAAGGACGCGGCCCCGATTAGCTCGGAGGCCGGGAATCCGCTAAAGTCTCACTCGTCGGAACGGCCCAGCGGCCGGGAAGACAACTCCCGCTGACTGGGAATCAGACGCCGAAAGGATCTGATAGAGTCGGAACCGCCGGAAAGGGAAACGCGAGAGCGGAAACCTGGAAA
>NZ_JBHXMA010000053.1:0-70595 GCF_042721035.1 Streptomyces sp. NPDC058464 | reverse complement strand
CCCTTCGGGGGCGCCAGTGGAGCGCCCCTTCAGGGGCGCGGGGAACTGCGCGACCAGCCACGATGGCGCCGCACCCGACCGGCGCGGCTAAGGCGCTACCTGCCCCCGGAACGCCTCCGCGTCCCAGCTCCCGTCCAGCCGCGCGGACAGCCAACTGGGCGCCACCGCACGGAAGTCCGCCGGCGCCAATGCCCCGGCCCCGGCCGGCACCGCACCCAGCAGCGGCGCCCCCGCCACCTCCGGCAGGTCGGCGACATTGCACCGCGACGCCAGATCGGGGGAGTCGGGCCAGCTGCCGATCACCACACCCAGCAACTCCAGCTCCCGGGCCCGCAGTTCACGGGCCGTCAGCTCGGTCGTGTTCAGCGTGCCGAGCCCGGCCGACGCCACCACCAGCACCGGCGCGTTCAGCAGCCGGGCCGCGTCCGCCAGCGTGCCGCCCGCCGCGTCGAACCGGACGAGCAGGCCGCCCGCGCCCTCCACCAGCACCAGTTCGTGCTCGGTGGCCAGCTTGGCCGCCGCCTCCGCCACGTCCTGCGGATGCACGGGGGCCATTCCCGCCCTCCGGGCCGCCGTGCCCGGCGCCAACGGCTCCGGGAAGCGGGCCACTTCGGCCGCCGTCACGGCTCCCGCGAGCCGCGCGACCTCGTCGGCGTCCCCGCGCTCGTCCGGTCCCACGCCCGTCTGCGCGGCCTTCAGGACCGCCACCGAGCGGCCCGCGGCGGCCGCGGCGGCGGCGATCGCGGCCGTGGTGACCGTCTTGCCGACCTCCGTGCCCGTCCCCGTGATCACCAGGATCGGCATGGTCATCCCTCCCGCGCGGCGGCGCACACCGCGCGCGCGATCCGTGCCACGTCCGCGTCACCCGTGACGTACGGCGGCATCGTGTACACCAGGTCGCGGAACGGCCGCAGCCACACGCCCTCGCGGACCGCGGCGGCCGTCGCGGCCGACATGTCGACCTCGTGGTCGAGCTGGACCACCCCGATGGCACCGAGGACCCGGACGTCCCGGACGCCGGGGATCTCCCGGGCGGGTGCCAGACCCTCCCGCAGCCCCGCCTCGATCCGCTTGACCTCCGCGAGCCAGTCCTGGCCGAGGAGCAGCCCGAGCGAGGCGCAGGCGACCGAGGCCGCGAGCGGGTTGGCCATGAACGTCGGCCCGTGGGCCAGCACCGGCACCTCGCCCCGCGAGATCCCCTCGGCGACCCCGGGCGTGCACAGGGTCGCCGCCATCGTCAGGTAGCCGCCGGTCAGCGCCTTGCCCACGCACATCACGTCCGGGGTGACGGCCGCGTGGTCCGCCGCGAACAGCGCGCCGGTGCGCCCGAAGCCGGTCGCGATCTCGTCGAACACCAGCAGCACGTCGTGCGCGTCGCACGCCTCGCGCAGCACCCGCAGGTAGGCGGGGGAGTGGAAGCGCATCCCGCCGGCGCCCTGCACCACCGGCTCCACGATCACCGCGGCCAGCTCGTGCGCGTGCCGCTCGACCGTCGAGCGCAGGTGCGCGGCGTACGACTCGTCGTACTCCGCCGGCGGCGCGTCGGCGAACACCTGGCGGGGCAGCACCCCGGACCAGAGCTCGTGCATCCCGCCCTCGGGGTCGCAGACGGACATCGGCTGCCAGGTGTCCCCGTGATAGCCGCCGCGCCAGGTCAGCAGGCGCTGCTTGGCGGGGCGGCCGAGGGAGCGCCAGTACTGCAGGCACATCTTCACCGCGACCTCGACCGACACGGACCCGGAGTCGGCGAGGAAGACGTGCTCCAGGCCGGCGGGGGTGATGTCGACGAGGAGCTTGGCCAGCCGGACGGCGGGCTCGTGGGTGAGCCCGCCGAACATCACATGGCTCATCCGGCCGAGCTGGTCGTGCGCGGCCTCGTTGAGCACCGGGTGGTTGTAGCCGTGGATCGCCGACCACCAGGACGACATGCCGTCGACAAGATCGCCCGAGCCGTCCGCGAGCCGCAGCCGGACCCCGCTCGCCGACTCCACGACGAGCGGTTCGGCCCGGCCGGGCATCGGACCGTACGGATGCCAGACGTGCCGACGGTCGAGGTCCAGCAGCTCGGGGACGCTCAGGCCAGGCACGTCAGGCATTGGGCGCGAGATCCGTTCCGGCACCCCGGCGGCGGACGGCGACCAGGTCGGTGCGCGGCTCGTTGGCGGGGACGGTCACAGCCTCGGCCACATCTTCGTGGGAACCGCAGACCGACCCGCAGCCGGCGCTCTCGCCCGCGTGCGATCCGCAGCCCGCGCCCTCCGTCGCGTGCGACCCGCACCCGGCGCCCTCGGCCCCGTGCGACCCGCAGCCGGCACCCTGCGCCTCGGCCCGGTGCTGCGGGAGCGTCACCTCGTCCGCGCCCTCCACCACGAACCCGGCGTCCGTGATCATCTCCAGGTCGGCCTGGCCGGCCTGGCCCTCGGTGGTCAGGTAGTCGCCGAGGAAGATCGAGTTGGCCAGGTGCAGCGCGAGCGGCTGCATGGTGCGCAGGTGGACCTCTCGGCCGCCCGCGATCCGGACCTCGACGTCCGGGCAGACGAACCGGACCATCGCCAGGATGCGCAGGCAGCGCTGCGGCGTGAGGTTCCACTCCTTGGCCAGCGGGGTGCCCTCGACCGGGATCAGGAAGTTCACCGGAACGGAGTCAGGATCCAGCTCGCGCAGCGAGAAGACCACGTCGACCAGGTCCGCGTCGCTCTCGCCCATGCCGGCGATCAGACCGGAGCAGGCCGACAGCCCCGCCGCGTGCGCCTTGTTGACCGTGTCCACCCGGTCGGCGTACGTGTGCGTGGTCGTGATGTCCCCGTACGTCCCCTCGGACGTGTTGAGGTTGTGGTTGTAGGCGTCCGCGCCCGCCTCGCGCAGCCGCTCCGCCTGGCCGTCGGAGAGCAGGCCGAGGCAGGCGCACACCTCGACGCCCTCGTGTCGCTCCTTGATGGCCTTGATGGTGCCGGCGACCCGGTCCACGTCCCGGTCGGTCGGGCCGCGCCCGCTGGCCACCAGACAGACCCGCTTGGCGCCCCCGGCCAGGCCCGCGGCGGCCGCCTTCGAGGCCTCGTCGGGTTTCAGCCAGCTGTACTTCAGGATCCCGGTGGAGGAGCCCAGCCGCTGCGAGCAGTAGGAGCAGTCCTCCGGACACAGGCCCGACTTGAGGTTGACCAGGTAGTTGAGTTTCACGCGCCGCCCGAACCAGTGCCGGCGCACCTTGCCGGCCGCGGCCACCACGTCGAGCACGTCGTCGTCGGAGGTCGCCAGTACGGCGAGCGCTTCCTCGCGGGTCGGCAGCTCGCGCCGAAGCCCCTTGTCCACCAGCGTGTTCAGCAGGTCCATGAGAGCCGATCCTGTACTACGAGGCTGCTCCGGGCCAAGGAGAGTTTGCACAACCCTGTCAGTTCGACGTGTGGGTATTGCCACACAGTGGGGGGCGGGTGGTCCCGCTAGGGTCTGTTCACTGCCTACAAAATCACCGGAGGGGCCATGGCGTTCGGCTGGATCGACGATCAGGCGGAGCAGCGCCGCCGCGCCGGACTGGTACGGACCCTGCGCCCCCGCCCCGCCGACTCGCCGTTGCTGGACCTGGCGAGCAACGACTACCTGGGCCTCGCCCACCACCCGGAGGTCGCCGAGGGCGCCGCCGGGGCGGCCCGGACCTGGGGCGGCGGCTCCACCGGCTCCCGGCTGGTGACCGGTACGACGGAACTCCACACCGAGCTGGAGCGGGAACTGGCCGGATTCTG
Source organism: Streptomyces sp. NPDC058464 (assembly GCF_042721035.1). Taxonomy (NCBI): domain Bacteria; kingdom Bacillati; phylum Actinomycetota; class Actinomycetes; order Kitasatosporales; family Streptomycetaceae; genus Streptomyces; species Streptomyces sp. NPDC058464. Next base: position 66,858 of record NZ_JBHXMA010000053.1, on the reverse strand, counting down.
CGGGTTCGAGGCCGCCCTGGTCTTCTCCTCCGGCTACGCCGCGAACCTGGCCGCCGTCACCACGCTCGGCCCGCACGGCTCCCTGATCGTCTCCGACGCGCTCAACCACGCCTCCCTGATCGACGGCTGCAGGCTGGCCCGGGGCGCCACCCAGGTCGTCGGGCACGCCGACCCGGACGCCGTGCGCAAGGCGCTCGGGACGCACGAGGGGCCCGCGGTGGCCGTCTCCGACACGGTGTTCTCGGTCGACGGGGACGCGGCACCACTGGCCGCGCTGGCCGAGGCGTGCCGGGAGCGCGGCGCCGGACTGCTGGTCGACGACGCCCACGGACTCGGGGTCCTCGGGGACGGCGGGCGGGGCGCGCCGTACGCGGCCGGGCTGGCCGGCGCCGAGGACGTGGTGGTCACGGCGACCCTGTCGAAGTCGCTGGGCAGCCAGGGCGGCGTGGTGCTGGGCCCGGCCCGGGTGATCGACCATCTGGTCAACGCGGCCCGGACCTTCATCTTCGACACCGGCCTGGCCCCGGCCGCGGCGGGCGCGGCGCTGGCGGCCCTGCGGCTGCTGCGCCGTGAGCCCGGACGGGCGGCCCGGGCCCGCGAGGTGGCCGCGGAACTGCACGCACGGCTGACCGCCGCGGGTCTGGAAGCGGTGCGTCCGGACGCCGCGGTGGTCTCCGTGCGGGCCCCGTCCCCGGAGCAGGCCGTGCAGTGGGCGGCCGACTGCCGTACGGCAGGCCTGGCCGTGGGCTGTTTCCGTCCGCCGTCGGTGCCGGACGGCATCTCACGGCTGAGGCTGACCGCCCGTGCGGACCTCTCCGGGGCCGAGATCGAACGCGCTGTACGAGTGATCGGCGAGACACGACCATGAGTCGGCGTGACACGGCCGGGCCTGGCTCGCAAGCGGATACGGAGTAGTTCGTGGAACGGGTGGGCGTCTGATCAGTTTCGTTCTGATCGCTTTCGTTCGAATCTGATCAGACTCATCTTGGGCTGATCAGTTGACAAGCGCGGTGACGAAACCCGCCCAGCTCTCGGGGGAGAAGAGCAGCGCGGGTCCGGCCGGAGCCTTGGAGTCGCGCACGGCGAGCAGTCCGGCCGACGGGCCGGAGCGCGGCCGTGCCGTCTCCACGCAGTTGTTCGCTCCGGTGCTGTAGCTGCTGCGCAGCCACCGCAATCCGTGCAGATCAGCACTTGAAGGTACGTTCCGAGGCAGTGCAGTCATGGTGCCTCCTTACGTGCCGTCAGCTATCACGGCGATGTAATCCAACGAGTCCTCGGGCGAAAGGGCGTGGATCCGAAGCGTGTTGAAGGCTTCCGTGTAGGCCTGGAGGTCTTCTTTCCGCTCCAGGTAGAGGCTACTCGTCAACTGGTCGATAACAACCACGTCCAGATCAGAAGTGCTCGGAAATGAGAAGATTACGAAAGGTCCCGTGATGCCGACATGCGCCCCGGCCGCGAACGGCAGCACCTGGAGCCGTACATGGGGCAGCCGGGCCGCCTCCATCAGCCGGACCAGCTGCCGCGCCATCACGCCGGGACCGCCCACCTCGCGGCGCAGCACCGCCTCGTCCAAGACCGCGCTCAGCTCCAGCGGCGGATCGCTGTGCAGCACGTCCTGCCTGGCCAGACGCACTTCCACCAGGGCGTCCAGGGCCTCGTCGTCACGCCCGTCCACGGCTGCCCGGGTCACCGCACGCGCGTACTCCGGGGTCTGCAGCAGCCCGGGCACGACCGAGGTCTCCAGCGTGCGCATGGCGCTGGCCTGCGACTCCAGGCTGATGAAATCCCGGTAGGCGGGCGGCAGTACCCCACGGTAGGCGTGCCACCAGTGGTGCCGTCCCGCCGTGTCCTCCGACCCCGCCAACACCAGGAGCAACTCGCGCAGTTGCCCCTCGACCACGCCGTAGGCGTCCAGGAGTAACCGCACATCGGCCGGTTTCACACCGCTGGCGCCGGTCTCGATCCGGCTCACTTTCGACTGATGCCAGCCCACCAGACGGGCGGCCTCACCGCTCGTGAGGCCGGCGCCGGTGCGCAGTGTGCGCAGTTCGGCGCCCAGTTTCCGGCGGCGTACCGCGGGACCGTTCTGCATGGGCTACTCCTTACTCCTTCCGAGCCGCCCAAATACGGTCTGAGGTAGCAGAGTTCACCGCTTCGAGCGACAGATATATGCATATCTTGGTGGATCGCTCCCCTGACCGGCCCGGTAATGGCAGTCTGGCGAAGAAGCACCAGTCCGGGACCGTACTCGAACCATCCGCGCTGTGTCGGACTCCGGTCCCGAGGAAAGGGACGACGTCGCCATGGCAGACCACCTGGAAGCATCCGTCACTCTGCCGAGCGATCCCGCCTCGGTCTCCACCGCCCGCTCCTACGTGCTGGACACTCTCGCGGAGTGGGGACTGCCACCGGAGACGGAGACCGCGGACACCGTTCGCCTCATCGTCTCCGAACTCGCCACCAACGCCGTGCAGCATACGTTCGGGCAGTCACCCACCTTCACGGTGGACCTCGTGCTCGACCGCGACGAACAGCTGCGCATCGGCGTCACGGACAGTCATCCGCGCTTCCCCAAGAGACTTCCCGCCGCGGTCCAGCAGGACAACGGGCGCGGCATGGTCATCATCCGCTGGCTGACCGCCGAATGCGGCGGCAAGCTCCGGGTGCGCCCCACCCGGGAGGGCGGCAAGACCGTCTCCATCGAACTTCCCTGGACGGTCCCGGCCGGCACCGTCACCGCGGCCGGCCAGCAGGAACCGTAGCCCTGAGTCCCCGCCGGCCGGCCACCGGGTGCTGCCGCGCGGATCAGCTGACCCGGCCGTACCAGACGCTGCGCGTCCAGATCTTCTGGAGCCTCACCACGTCCCCGGTCTTCGGGGCGTGCCAGATCTTTCCCTTCCCGGCGTAGATGCCGACGTGGTACACGCTGGAACCCGAGTGGAAGAAGACCAGGTCCCCGGCCTTGCGGTTGCCGGCCGAGATGTGACGGGTCTTGTTGTACTGCTGGGCCGCCGTACGAGGCAGCTTCTTGCCCGCCTTCTTGAACGAGTACAGCGTGAGCCCGGAGCAGTCGAACCTGTTCGGCCCGGTGGCGCCCCACCTGTAGGGCGCGCCCTTCTTCGAGGCAGCGACCTGAAGTGCCTTCGTCGCCATCGTGGCGGCCGAGGCGTCGGAGGCGACACCCGGGATCACGATCGAGCCGCCCACGGCGGCGATGGTCAGTGCCGAGGCCGTACCGGCCCGGGCCATCAGCGACGGAACACGATTGAGCGCATTCATGCGCAACCCTTCGTCAGCCGCCTGTGAAGGATGACCTGTCGGATTCGGGCTGGCGAAGTTGCCCGGCCGTGTTGCCACGGCTTCACCCCAAGGGCTGCTCGGCCCGGTCATGGTGCGACCGTGCCGGCGACCCGGCTTGCTTGGGTCCTCCACTCCTGCCGATGCACTTCTGTCGACGGGTCAATCCGGGCGGCGGCAGGACTCGGCGTCCGCCCGGACCGCCCCGCCGCTGTGGCGGGGGCTTGTCGTCAGACAGGGATCTTCACTCACTCGTGTCCGAAAAACCCAACGGAATCGGGGATTTGTGGGGTTACTCACCACCCACCCGTTCGGGTGGACAACCCTTTGTTCGATTCTCCGTCAACTGCCCTGCGTAGCCCCGGACCTGCGCGAAAGCCGCTCGCGGGCACCCCCGTGCAGGCGGGTCGAGCGGCTCCTGCGGGCAGGTAAAACCACGCCACGCTCCGCCGAACGGCAGTAACCCCTTTGGGTCGTTTCGACTCCGGCCCGGTCGCGCCGTCGACGCACAGGACCGCAGTCCCGCGGGTGTCACCGTACGCAGTCGGGCGGGAGTGCGACGCGAGCGGTCCGGCGCTCGCCGTCGAGCACCCGCAACGCCCGTGCCAGCGTGTCCCCGTGAAGCTCCGTCTCGCCCCGACGATGCATCAGGGTCAGCGCGTCACGCAGCTCGGACGCCGCGCGCACCAGCGCCTGCGCGGCGCGCAGCCCGCGGTAGGTGTCCTCGTTCTGCGCCGGATTGATCCGGCCCAGCAGGTCCACCACGTCCAGGTAACGGTCGATCAGCTCGCCCTCGGCGCGGGTCAGTGCGGGCAGCGGCGGGAGTTCCGGCGGCAGCATCGGCGGCTCACCCCGCGTCCGGCAGGCCGAGCGAGGCCCGGCGACTGGGCACGACCCGGTCCACCAGCCCGTAGGCCAGCGCCTCCTGGGCGTCCAGGATCAGGTCCCGCTCCAGATCCCGGTGCACCTGTTCCGCCGTGCGCCCGGTGTGCCGCACGAGCATCGCTTCCAGCAGTGCCCGTTCCCGGTCCAACTCCTCGGCCCGGATCGCCAGATCGCTCGGCTGGCCGTGGACCGGTTCCGGCAGCGACGGCTGCTGCAGCACGATGCGTGCGCCGGGCAGCACGGACCGCTTGCCCGGCGTGCCGGCCGCGAGCAGCACCGCCGCCGACGCCCCGGCCTGTCCGAGGCAGATCGTCTCGACGTCACAGCTCACGTACTGGACCGTGTCGTAGATCGCGGCCATCGCGCTGAAGGACCCGCCCGGGGAGTTGATGTACAGCGAGATGTCCCGATCCGGAGCCGCGTACTCCAGATACATGAACTGCGCCATCACGTCGTTGGCCGAGGTCTCGTCGACGGGCGTGCCGAGAAAGACGATCCGCTCCTCCAGGAGCTTCGAGTACGGATCCAGGGTGCGCTGCCCCATGGCCGTGCGTTCCGTGAACTCGGGCAGGACATAGCGGGCGGACGGTCGGGTCATGGCATACCCCTCCTCGTGGCTGAGCGTCTCGGCGGCCGAGCTCTCTGTAAAAAATGTACAGGACGTACATACAGTGGGGTAGGGATTCCGCTGTCGCCGAACACGAGGCGTTGTCCGGAGTGCCCCGTAAGCTGGGTCCATGGCCTACGAGATTCCGGTGACCCAAGCCAGGGCTGAGCTCGCCGAACTGATCAACCGGGTGGTGTACGGCGGTGAGCGCGTCGTCGTGACGCGCCACGGCAAGCCCCTGGTCGCCCTCGTCTCCGCCGCCGACCTCGAACGCCTCGAAGGGCTTCCGGAACCCGCCGAGGAGCACGTGGACCACGTGGTCAGCGCGGTCTCCACGGTCCGCGAGCCCGCCACCGCCGTACGCTCCGAACGCGGCCGCTTCGGCATCGCGGCGGAGCACCGGGGGGCCGCGGGCTCCTGACCTTCGGCATGACGTCGGCCCTCCCGCGGAGCGTCCGGGGGAGGGCCGCTCGGGTGTCACGGGGCGTCGTCAGGCGACGGTGAAGCCCCCGTCGACCGGGAGGACCGGGCCGGTCACGTAGGTGGCGTCCACCGGACAGCGGATGCCGACCGCGACATCCTCGGCGCGCCCCACCCGTCCGGCCGGCACCGCGTCCGCGGCCGCCTCGAACTGCGCCTGCCGTTGCTCCCGGGGCAGAAAGCCCCACCAGGGCGTGTCGACGGCCCCCGGCGACACCGCGTTCACCCGAACGGGCGCGTGGGCGCGGGTGCGCGGCGAGATCGCCGCCGGCCTGGACCCCGACCTGCTCATCGACGTCGTCCACGGCGTGCTGTGGTACCGCCTGCTCCTCGGCCACGCACCCCTGGACGAGGCGGCGGGCCGGCAGCCGGCCGATCTGGTGGTCCGCGCGGTGCGCTGAACGCCGTTCCGGCGGCCGCTCTGCGCGACCATGGCCCGGTTAACGTCGTTGAAACTCCGGCGAACTAGCCTGCCCATCCACGCCACCAGCGGTTTTGTGTCCGGACGGGGTGGCTGCGGCAACCGGGCCCCGCACGGTCCGGAGCGAGGACTGTGAGGTGGGACGTGCAACTGACCCCGCACGAGCAAGAGAGGCTGCTGATCCACGTGGCGGCCGACGTCGCCGAGAAGCGCCGGGCCCGCGGCCTCCGGCTGAACCACCCCGAGGCGGTCGCCCTCATCACGTCGCACATCCTCGAAGGGGCTCGTGACGGCCGTACCGTCGCCGAACTCATGGCCTCCGGGCGCAAGCTGCTCACCAGGGACGACGTCATGGAAGGCATCCCCGAGATGATCCACGACGTCCAGGTCGAGGCGACCTTCCCGGACGGCACCAAGCTCGTCACCGTCCACGACCCGATCGTCTGAGGGGGCCGCCGATGATTCCCGGAGAGGTTCTCTTCGCCGACGAGCCCGTCGTATTCAATGCGGGCCGCGAGGTCACCCGGATGACCGTCCTCAACGCCGCCGACCGGCCCGTCCAGGTCGGCTCCCACTACCACTTCGCCGAGGCCAACCCCGGACTGGAGTTCGACCGGGACGCGGCGCGCGGCAAGCGCCTGAACGTCCCCGCCGGCACCGCCGTCCGCTTCGAGCCCGGCATCCCCGTCGACGTCGAACTCGTCCCGCTCGCCGGCGCCCGCGTGGTCCCCGGGCTGCGCGGCGAGACCGGAGGTGCCCTCGATGCCTGAGATCTCCCGCGCCGCCTACGCCGACCTGTTCGGGCCGACCACCGGCGACCGGATCCGGCTCGCCGACACCGACCTGATCGTCGAGATCGAGGAGGACCGCTCCGGCGGGCCCGGACTCGCCGGGGACGAGGCGGTCTTCGGCGGCGGCAAGGTCATCCGCGAGTCCATGGGCCAGTCGCGTGCTACGCGCGCAGACGGCACCCCCGACACGGTCGTCACCGGTGCCGTGATCATCGACCACTGGGGCATCGTCAAGGCCGACATCGGTATCCGCGACGGCCGGATCACCGGCATCGGCAAGGCCGGCAACCCCGACACCATGGACGGCGTCCACCCCGACCTGGTGATCGGCCCCGAGACCGAGGTCATCGCCGGCAACGGGCGCATCCTCACCGCGGGCGGGGTCGACGCGCATGTCCACTTCATCTGCCCGCAGATCGCCGACGAGGCGCTGTCGGCCGGCATCACGACGCTGGTGGGCGGCGGCACCGGCCCCGCCGAGGGGTCCAAGGCGACCACCGTCACCCCCGGCCCCTGGCACCTCGCCCGGATGCTGGAGGCGATGGAGCAGTACCCCCTGAACATCGGCTTCCTCGGCAAGGGCAACACCGTCTCGCACGAGGCCATGCTGTCCCAGATCCGGGGCGGGGCACTGGGCCTGAAGCTGCACGAGGACTGGGGATCGACCCCGGCCGTCATCGACGCCTCCCTGACCGTCGCCGACCGGACCGGCATCCAGGTCGCCATCCACACGGACACGCTGAACGAAGCGGGCTTCGTCGCGGACACCCTCGCCGCGATCGGCGGTCGGGGGATCCACGCGTACCACACCGAGGGCGCGGGCGGCGGGCACGCCCCGGACATCATGACCGTCGTCTCCGAACCGCACGTGCTGCCGAGTTCGACCAACCCGACCCGGCCGTACACGGTGAACACCGCCGAGGAACACCTCGACATGCTGATGGTGTGCCACCACCTGAACCCGGCGGTGCCCGAGGACCTGGCCTTCGCCGAGTCGCGGATCCGGCCGTCGACCATCGGGGCGGAGGACATACTGCACGACCTCGGCGCGATCTCCATCATCTCCTCCGACGCCCAGGCCATGGGGCGGGTGGGCGAGGTGATCCTGCGGACCTGGCAGACCGCGCACGTGATGAAGCGACGGCGGGGCGCGCTGCCGGGCGACGGGCGGGCCGACAACCACCGGGTACGGCGCTACGTCGCCAAGTACACGATCAACCCGGCCCTCGCGCAGGGGCTGGCCAGGGAGATCGGCTCGGTGGAGACCGGGAAGCTGGCCGACCTCGTGCTCTGGGAGCCCGCGTTCTTCGGGGTCAAGCCGCACCTCGTCCTCAAGGGCGGACAGATCGCCTACGCGCAGATGGGCGACGCCAACGCGTCCATCCCGACGCCGCAGCCGATCCTTCCGCGCCCGATGTACGGGGCGATCGGACGGGCACCGGCCGCCAACTCCTTCAACTTCGTCGCCCCGTTGGCGATCGAGGACGGCCTGCCGGAGCGGCTCCAGCTCGGGAAGCGGTTCGTCGCGATCGAGTCGACCCGTGGGGTGACCAAGGCGGACATGCGGGAGAACGACGCGCGTCCGAGCGTCCGGGTCGATCCCGACAGCTTCGCCGTGTACATCGACGGGGAGCTGGTCGAGGCGGCGCCGGCTGCGGAACTGCCCATGGCCCAGCGCTACTTCCTCTTCTGAGAGCTGGTGGGTGTGGTGTCTCGGGCAGCGTTGCTGGTACTGGCCGACGGCCGCTTTCCCGCCGGAGGGCATGCGCACTCCGGCGGGGCGGAGGCGGCCGTCAAGGCCGGGCGGATCACCGGGGCCGCGAGCCTGGAGGAGTACTGCCGCGGGCGGCTGCACACGGCGGGGCTGGTGGCGGGCGCGTTCGCCGCGGCCGCGGTACTCGGTGCGGACGTACGGGAGCTGGACGCGGCGGCCGATGCGCGGACGCCGTCGGCCGCGCTCCGGGGCGCGGCGCGCAGGCTCGGGCGGCAGCTGCTGCGGGCCGCGCGGGTGGCCTGGCCGGGCGCCGAACTCGACGCCCTGGCACGGGAGTTCCCCAAGGGGGCCCATCAGCCCGTGGTGTTGGGGATGGTGGCTCGGGCGGCGGGGCTCTCGGCGGCGGACGCGGCGTACTGCGCGGCGTACGAGTGCGTGAGCGGGCCGGCCACGGCGGTGGTGCGCTTGCTGAGTCTGGATCCGTTCGAGGCGACGGGGGTGCTGGCCCGGCTGGCGTCGGAGGTGGACCTGGTGGCCGACCGGGCGGTGGAGGCGGCGCGGGAGGCCGTCGTCGGAGGGGCGGGGGGCGGGCTCGACGCGTTGCCTGCGGCGTCGGCGCCGATGGTGGAGATCGGGGCGGAGTGGCATGCGGGGTGGGCGGTGCGGTTGTTCGCGTCGTAGGGGAGTGTCGCCCCCGCCGCCCCTACCCGTCCCGTCCCGGGGGCTGCCGCCCCCGGACCCCCGCTTCGGCCTGAACGGCCTCGTCCTCAAACGCCGGACGGGCTGGTGGGTGGGGGTGCGGACCGGCCTTCGTCCCGCCGGACGGGCTGGAGTTGCAGAACAGGCCGATCGGAAGGCCGAGCACTACTAAGGAGCCGTACATGCATCTCGACCACGACCACCACCACGGTCCCGTCGCCCTCAGTGCCGACGCCCACCGGCCCGACGGGTCTCGTCGTGCTCTCCGGATAGGGCTCGGGGGGCCCGTCGGGTCCGGTAAGACCGCCACCGTCGCCGCCCTGTGCCGGGCCCTGCGCGACAACCTCTCCCTCGCCGTCGTCACCAATGACATCTACACCCGCGAGGACGCCGAATTCCTGCTCCGGGAGGCCGTGTTGCCGCCGGAGCGGATCACCGCCGTGGAGACGGGGGCCTGTCCGCACACCGCGATCCGGGACGACATCTCGGCCAATCTGGAGGCGGTGGAGGACCTGGAGGACGAGGTCGGGCCGCTGGACCTCGTCCTCGTCGAGTCCGGTGGGGACAATCTCACCGCCACCTTCTCCAAGGGGCTCGTGGACGCGCAGATCTTCGTGATCGACGTGGCGGGAGGCGACGACATCCCGCGGAAGGGCGGGCCCGGGGTCACCACGGCCGACCTGCTCGTCGTCAACAAGACGGACCTCGCTCCGTACGTCGGGTCGGACCTGGCGCGGATGGCCGCCGACGCCAAGGCGCAGCGGGCCGAACTGCCCGTCGTCTTCCAGTCGTTGCGCAGTGAGACCGGGGTCGCGGACGTGGCCGCGTGGGTGCGGGAGCGGCTCGCCGCATGGACCGCATGACGCTCACCGGGGTGCACGCGACCGCTCGGATCGTCGCCCGGGACGACGGACGGGGCGGTACCGCGCTCCCCGTGCTGGAGGGCGAGGGACCGCTCGCGCTGCGGCGCACCCGGGGGAGCGGGGCCGAGGCGCGGGTGATGGTCGTCGGGGCGATGAGCGGGCCGCTCGGCGGGGACCGGTTCGGGATCGAGGCACGGGTCGAGGGCGGGGCCCGGCTGAGCGTCGGGTCGGCCGCCGCGACCATCGCCCTGCCGGGGCAGGGGAAGGAGGAGGCCCGCTACGACGTCCGGCTCGATGTCGCCGACGGGGGTGAACTGCGCTGGCTGCCCGAGCAGTTGATCTCGGCCGGTGGGAGTGATCTGCGGGTCTCCACGCGGGTGGACGTCGGGGCCCGGGGGCGGCTCGTGCTGCGGGAGGAGCAGGTGCTCGGCAGGGTCGGCGAGGAGCCGGGGCGGCTCGGCAGCCGGCTCACCGTGCGGGTGGCCGGGCGGGCTGTGCTGGATCAGGAGCTCGCCTGCGGGCCCGGGGCGCCCGGTGGCTGGGACGGGGCCGCCGTGCTGGCGGGACATCGCGCGGTGGGACAACTCGTCGTCGTGAGGCCGGAGTTCGCGGTGGAGCCGATGGCGGCACGGATGCTGGGGGAGTGCGCCGCGCTCACTCCGCTCGCCGGGCCCGCCGTGTTGGTGAGCGCGGTGGCGGCCGATGCGCTGCGCCTGCGCCGGGTACTGGACGAGGCGTTGGCCCAGTTGGGCGGTTGATCCGCTCAGCGGGACGTGGGCGTCCGGTTATCGGATTGGTAAAGACGGCTGTTGAGGCCTGTCCTCAGGGACCTCACAGCCGGAAGGATCCCCCCTGACCATTCGTAACCATGTACGGGGAGGGGCCCACTTGAGGGACAACTTCAGATCGAGGAGCCGGGTACTGGCGCTCGGCTCGGCCGGAGCGCTCGTCACGGCCAGCCTGATCACCGGAGCGCTCGCGGCACCCGCCGCCGGCGCCGAGGCCCGCCACGACGGCCAGGACCGCGCACAGCAGGGCGCGGCGATCGCGGCCGCACGGGCCGAGAAGGCCGGCATCGACTGGGCCGACTGCCCGGCCGACTGGGCTCTGACCAAGCCCGTCCAGTGCGGCTGGGTCAGCGTGCCGCTCGACTACACCAAGCCCTACGGCAAACAGATCAAGCTCGCCGTCGACCGAATAGGCAACACGGGGACGCCGGCCGAGCGCCAGGGCGCGCTCGTCTACAACCCCGGCGGTCCGGGCGGCTCGGGGATGCGCTTCCCGCTCCGGGTCACCAACAAGAACCCCCTGTGGGTCAACGCCTCGAAGGCGTACGACTTCGTGGGCTTCGACCCGCGCGGTGTCGGCCACTCGGCGCCCATCTCCTGCGAGGACCCGCAGGAGTTCGTGAAGGCCCCCAAGGCCGACCCGGTGCCGGACACCGAGGCCGACAAGACCGCACAGCGCAAGCTCGCCAAGCAGTACGCGGACGGCTGCGCCGAGCGCACCGGCCGCGCGATGCTCGCGCAGATGACCACCGCGAACACCGCCCGCGACCTGGACGTCATCCGGGCCGCGCTCGGCGAGAAGAAGCTCAACTACCTCGGTGTCTCCTACGGCACCTACCTCGGCGCGGTGTACGGGACGCTGTTCCCGGGGCACGTCCGGCGGATGATCGTCGACAGTGTCGTCAACCCGTCCAGGAAGAGCATCTGGTACCAGGCCAACCTGGACCAGGACGTCGCCTTCGAGGGCCGCTGGAAGGACTGGGAGGACTGGGTCGCCGCGCACGACTCCGCCTTCCACCTGGGGACCACGCGGGACGCCGTCCAGGCCAAGTGGCTCCAGCTGCGTGCCACCGCCAAGGCGAACCCGATCGGCGGGGTCGTCGGCCCGGCCGAGCTGATCGGCTTCTTCCAGAGCGCGCCGTACTACGACTCCTCGTGGGTCCCGGTCGCCACGGTGTTCGGCAAGTACTTCGCCGGTGACACCCAGGCCCTGGTCGACGCGGCCGCCCCGGACCTGACCGACACCGCCGGCAACATCACCTCGGAGAACGGCAACGCCGTCTACACGGCCGTCGAGTGCACCGACGCCAAGTGGCCCACCAGCTGGAAGAAGTGGGACCGCGACAACACCGAGCTGAACAAGCAGTACCCCTTCATGACCTGGGCCAACGCATGGCTGAACCTGCCGTGCGCCACCTGGCCGGTCAAGCAGCAGACCCCGGTGAACGTCAAGACCCACAAGGGCCTGCCGCCGGTGCTGATCGTGCAGTCCACGCGTGACGCCGCCACCCCGTACCCCGGCGCCGTCGAACTGCACCAGCGCTTCAAGGGCTCCCGCCTCATCACCGAGCAGGGCGCCGGTTCGCACGGTGTGACCGGTCTGGTCAACCCGTGCATCAACAGCCGCGTCGACACCTACCTGCTCACCGGGCAGCTGGACAGCGCGGACGTCACCTGCACCCCGCACGCCACCCCGCAGCCGTAACAGCTCCCTGCACGACGACGAGGGGCGGCCGGAACACCCCGGCCGCCCCTCCTCTCACTCGTGGGACCTCAACTGAGCGGTGCCCGCGGGAACTTGCGCTCCTTCTCCCCCTTCGCAGCCGCCTGCCCGGCCTTGACGACGGCCGCGTACTCGTCGACGTACTCCTGCTCGGACAGGGTCAGGATGGCGTACATGATCTCGTCGGTGATGGCACGCAGGACGGCCTTCTCGTGCTCCATACCGGCGTAGCGGGAGAACTCCAGGGGCTTGCCGAAGCGGATCACGACGGGGTGGATGTTCGGGATGACCTTGCCGGGCGGCTGCGCCTCGAACGTGCCGATCATCGCGCAGGGGACCACCGGGACACCGGCCCGCAGCGCCATCACGGCGACCCCGACCTTGCCCTTGTACAGGCGGCCGTCGTGCGAGCGCGTGCCCTCCGGGTAGATACCGAGCAGCTCGCCCTTGCTCAGCACCCCGAGCCCCTCCCGGATCGCGGCCTGGCCCGCCTCCTTGCCGGAGCGGTCCACCGGGATCTGCCCGGCACTGCGGAAGAAGAAGGCGGTCAGCCGGCCCCTGACCCCGGGCCCCGTGAAGTACTCGGCCTTGGCGAGGAAGGTGATGCGCCGTTTGAGGACGGCCGGCATCAGGAAGTGGTCGGAGAAGGAGAGGTGGTTGCCGGCGACGATGGCCGGTCCCGACGGCGGCACATGTTCCAGGCCCTCGATCCGAGGCCGGAACACCACTCTCAGCAGCGGCCCGAGCAGTACGTACTTGAGCAGGTAGTAGAACACGCCTCGCCCCTCACTTCACCAGCTCCCCTGCGAGCCGGTGTCATCCCAGGTCAGTATCGGTTTCACGGCAGTCGGCCCAGGTGCGCCATGCGTGGGACTTCGGCGGCGGCTGTGCTCGAAGGGCTTCAATGTACCGGGGACATGCACGGTCGAGTACTTCTGGATCTTCGGTCAGTGTCCCAGCGATATGAGGGCGCGTCACTACGAGCGGACGCCCTGGCGTGAACCAGTCGGAGGAGAGTCGCGCATGAGCATGTTCCCCACCGCACAGGCCGTGCGGACCACTCCCGAGGGGCTCCTGTGGGAGCCCAGCGAGCGCTGGGTGCGCGGCCGCCACGGCGACGTCACCGTCGTCGACAGCCGCCACCCCGTCCTGGTCTGGGAGCCGGGCGTTCCCGTACCGCTGTACGCGTTCCCGCGCGCGGAGGTGCGCGAGGACCTGCTCCGGCCGGCGAAGAACCCCCCGACTGGCACGCACACCGGCTCGCGGATCTTCTACGACGTCGAGGTCGACGGCGAGCTGCTGGAGAACGCCGCCTGGACCTTCCCGGCCGCCGACCTGGCCGGCCACATCGCCTTCGAGTGGTTCCGGCGCGCGGGGCGGGGTCTGGACCACTGGTTCGAGGAGGAGGAAGAGATCTTCGTCCACCCCCGTGACCCGCACAAGCGGGTCGACGCCATCCCGAGCAGCCGCCACCTGGTGGTCGAGATCGACGGCACGGTCGTCGCGGACACCGACCGTCCCGTGCTGTTGTTCGAGACCGGTCTGCCCACGCGTTACTACATCCCGCGCGAGGACGTCCGGCTCGACCTGCTCGAAGCCACCGGCCACCACACCGGCTGCCCCTACAAGGGCACCGCCGAGTACTGGTCGTGGCGAGGGGAGGCCGACGTCCCGCCCAACCTCGTCTGGAGCTACCCGGACCCGCTGCCCGCGGTCGGCGCCGTCCAGGGGCTCCTCGCCTTCTACAACGAGGCGGTGGACATCACCCTCGACGGCGAACGGGTGGAGCGTCCCGTCACCCACTTCACCAAGGCGCTCTCGGAGCGACAGCGCGGCTGAACTCCGCGCGGACGCGGCGCGCCGGCGTCCCGCGCGGACGCGGCGCCCCGGCGGAGCGGTCCTGTCCCGCCCGCCGGGACGCGTGCTGGACGCATCGATCCCGGGTGTGCTTTCATCCGGCCATGAAGACCACTGGACCGGCACACACGGTGCTGCTCGACCCGTTCTGGGTGAGCCGCCGCGCCGACCAGTTCGACCAGGTCTGTTGCTGACCGCCGTCCCACGGCTCGCGACCTCGTTTCCCCTCTTCCCGTCCGCTCGTTCCGCCTGTCTCCGACCAGCCCCTGTCCAGGGCGGGTCGTGAGGGGCGGTCGGCTGCCGTAGCCGCGAAGGAACCCCCATGGCCCAGCCCACAGCCCTGCCCGTCATCGACATCTCCCGCTTCCGCGCCCCGGACACGGACCGGGCCGCCTTTCTCGCCGAACTCCGGTCCGCGGCCCACGAGGTGGGCTTCTTCTACGTCACCGGACACGGTGTCCCCGCAGCCCTGCGGGACGAGGCGCTGACCGCGGCACGCGCCTTCTTCGCCCTGCCCGAGCAGCAGCGACTGGAGATCGAGAACCTCAACTCGCCCCAGTTCCGCGGCTATACGCGCACCGGTACGGAGTACACGGCGGGCAGCGCCGACTGGCGGGAGCAGATCGACATCGGCCCGGAGCGTCCGGCGCTGGACACCGGCCCGGACGACCCCGACTACCTGCGCCTGGCCGGCCCCAACCAATGGTCTGCCGCCCTCCCGGAGCTGAAGGACATCGTGCTGCGCTGGCAGGCGGAGGCGCTGCGGGTCAGCCGTGAGGTGCTGCGCGCCCTGGCGGCCGCGCTCGGACAGGACGAGGGCTACTTCGACCAGTGGTTCGACGACGAAGCGGCCGTCCATGTGAAGATCGTGCACTATCCGCCGCGGGCCGCGTTGGACGCCGACCAGGGAGTGGGCGCGCACAAGGACTACGGCTACCTCGCCCTCCTCCAGCAGGACGACGTCGGGGGGCTCCAGGTGCAGCGGGAGGACGGCGGCTGGATCGACGCGGTGCCGGTGCCCGACGCCTTCGTGTTCAACATCGGCGAGATGCTGGAGATCGCCACCCAGGGCTATCTGAAGGCCACGCAGCACCGGGTCGTCAGCCCGCAGCCGGGCGTCGACCGCTACTCGATCCCGTTCTTCCTCGGCCCGCGCCTCGACGCGGTCGTCAAGCCACTGGAACTCCCCTCCGAACTGGCCGCGTTGAGCCGGGGCGTCACCGACGACCCGGGCAACCCGCTGCTCGCCGCGTTCGGCGAGAACGCCGTCGTCGGCTGGCTCCGCTCCCATCCACGGGTCGCCGAACGCTGGTGGTCCGATGTGCTGGCCAGGAAGGAGGGCGGCCGATGAGCAGCGCCGACTGGGCCTTCGAGACCCGGCAGGTGCACGCCGGCGCGGTCCCCGACCCGGGCACCGGCGCACGGGCGGTACCGATCCACGCGACCGCCGGCTATGTCTTCCGGGACACCGGGCACGCCGCCGCGGCCTTCGAACTGGCCGACCTCGCCACCCACGCCTACACCAGGCTGTCGAACCCGACCACCGCGGTGGCGGAGGAGCGGATCGCCGCGCTGGAAGGCGGTTCGGCCGCGGTCGCCGTGGCCAGCGGCCAGGCCGCGACCAGCCTCGCCCTGCTCAACCTGGCCCGTGCGGGCGACCACATCGTCGCCTCGTCGTCCCTTTACGGCGGTACCCGCACCCTCCTCGAGCACACGTTCGCCGACTTCGGCATCGACGTCACCTTCGTCGACGACCCGGACGACCTGGCCGCCTGGTACACGGCCGTACGGCCCACCACCAAGGCGTTCTTCGGCGAGACCCTCGGCAACCCGCGCGGCAACGTCCTCGACACCGAGGCGGTCGCCCGTGTCGCCCACGAGGCCGGTGTCCCGCTCGTCGTCGACAACACCGTGCTCACTCCCTACCTGTTGCGCCCCCTCGAACACGGCGCCGACATCGTCGTGCACTCCACCACCAAGTTCCTCTCCGGGCACGGCACCGGCATCGGCGGGGTCGTCGTGGACGGCGGGCGCTTCGACTTCGGCGCGGACCCCGGCCGCTGGCCCGGACTGACCGGCCCGGACCCGACGTACGACGGCCTGTCCTTCTGGGACTCCTTCGCGGACCGCGGACTCGCCTACGCACTGCGGCTGCGCACCCGGCTGGTGCGGGACCTCGGTCCGGCCGTCTCCCCCTTCACCAGCTTCCTGCTCCTGCAGGGCCTGGAGACGCTGAGCCTGCGCATCGAACGGCACGTCGCCAACGCACAGGCGCTCGCCACCTGGCTGGAGGACCAGCCCCAGGTGACGCGGGTCCACTACGCGGCACTGCCCTCCAGCCCCTGGCAGGCACAGGCCAAGCGCTATCTGCCGCGCGGCGCCGGAGCGGTGCTCACCTTCGAACTCGCGGGCGGCCTGGAGGCGGGCCGGCGCTTCGTCGAAGGGGTCCGGCTCTTCAGCCACCTCGCGAACATCGGCGACGTCCGCAGCCTCGTCATCCACCCCGCCTCCACCACCCACGCCCAGCTGGACCCCGCCCAGCAGGCCGCGGCCGGGGTCACCCCCGGCCTGGTGCGGCTGTCGGTCGGCATCGAAGGCGTCGACGACCTGATCGCCGACCTCGAAACAGGCCTGCGCGCGGCCGCCCGATGAACCCTGCCGGTCATCGAGAGCGGGCGGGGAATCGGCCGACGGTGCCTGCCAAGGGCCCCGGGTAGGCTCGGCGACATGGATCAGGAGCGGCACCGAACTCGAACGCCGCCACACCCACGGCAAGATCGTCCTCAAGCCCTAGGCCCCCGAAGGGCTCCGGGTGACCCAGGCCGTCCTGCCGATCCTGCGTGCTCAGGGCAGCGGCCACCTCGAGGCGCTGAGCGAGTCCCTCCCGCACGAACTCGCAGACGGGCGACGTCGGCTACGCCGACCCGAGCGACGCAGGCACCGCCCTGCTGCGGATCGTCGACGCGGAGAACCCGCCGCTGCGCGTCTTCTTCGGCACGGACGTCCTGGAGATCGCCGCGAACGTCTACGCCGACCGCCTGAAGACCTGGGACGACTGGGCCCACGTCTCCCGGCGGGCGCAGGGCGTCAAGGAGCAGGCACCCTCGGACCGGGCCGCCCCGAGGTGTGCCGGTGGCGGCCGGCTCTCAGGGCATGCATAGGATGGCCCCGATGCGCCCCACCGAGCAGCCCGACCCGCGACCGCCGTACCGGCGTTGGCGCGCCCTGCTCGTACTGGGGCTGCTGGCCGGGCTGCTCGGCATGCACGCGCTGGCACCTGGCGGCGCCCTGGGGATGCACGGCGGGCATGAGCAGGCCGTCTCCCGTGCGGCGGTCACGGTCACCGCGTACGACAGCTGCTCCGACGACGACGGCCACTGCGGCGACCACCACGTGCATCACGCTGACGTGACCTGCGCCTCCGGTGCGGTGAGCGGCGGTCCCGGGCTGCCCGCGCTGGTCCCGGACCCGGTCCCCGTGCTCGCGGCCGCCTGCCCGCTGCCCGCCGGCCCGGTCACGGCCCCGGAAGGCGCACGGGCACCCCCCGACCTGGCCGAACTCCAGCTCCTGCGGATCTAGAGGCACCCGAGCCGGCCGCGCGCACAGCGCAGCGGTCGTGCTCCCGCGTGCCCACTCGGACCTGTCGCAGGAGATCCAGCATGACCACCACGCGTACCCGTGCCGTCCTCGTCGCGCTCACCGCGACCGCCGCCCTCGCCCTCACCGCGTGCGGCAGCGGCGACGACAGCACCGACACCGCCGGCGCCGCACACGCGTCGCACTCGGCGGCATCCGGCGCCACCGCCACCGACGGTGCCCACAACGCGCAGGACGTGTCCTTCGCGCAGACCATGATCCCGCACCACCAGCAGGCCGTGGAGATGGCCGGGCTCGCCGCCGACCGTGCCTCCTCCGCCCAGGTGAAGGACCTCGCCGCCCGGATCGAGAAGGCCCAGGACCCGGAGATCAACACCATGACCGGCTGGCTCAAGGCCTGGGGCGAGGACGTGCCCATGGCCGGCATGGACCACAGCGGTCACGCCGGCATGGCCGGGATGATGTCCGACAAGGACATGACCATGCTCAAGCAGGCCAAGGGGACGGACTTCGACACGATGTTCCTGACCATGATGGTCGAACACCACCAGGGCGCCGTCGAGATGGCCGGCACGGAGAAGGCCAAGGGCGCCTACGGTCCGGCCACGAGCATGGCCGCGGGCATCGTCACCGCCCAGAACGCCGAGATCAAGGAGATGAACAAGCTCCTCGGCAAGGGCTGATCACCGATCGGGGCGGGGTGGCCGCGCCCACGGGCACGGCCGCCCCGCCCTGCTCCTCCCCGGCTCAGGCCGCGAGCACCTTCTCCAGCGAGCCCAGCGCCGACCGCAGTTCCTCAGCGGTGACGGTCAGCGGCGGGGCCAGCCGGATCGTGGAGCCGTGGGTGTCCTTGACCAGGACGCCCTCGCGCATCAGGCGCTCGCCGATCTCCCGCCCGCTGCCGATCGCCGGGTCCACGTCGACGCCCGCCCACAGCCCGCGCGAGCGGAAGCCGACCACGCCCCTGCCGACCAGCTCCGTCAGCCCGTCCCGCAGGACCACGCCCAGCTCGGCGGCCCGGCGCTGGAACTCGCCGCTCTCCAGCAGCTCGACCACCGCCGTGCCGACCGCCGCCGCGAGCGGGTTGCCGCCGAACGTGGAGCCGTGCTCGCCGGGGTGCAGCACCTGCAGCACCTCCCGCCGGGCCACCACCGCGGACACCGGTACGATCCCGCCGCCCAGCGCCTTGCCGAGCAGCAGCATGTCGGGGACGACGTCCTCGTGGTCGACGGCCAGGGTGCGGCCGGTGCGGCCGAGGCCGGACTGGATCTCGTCGGCGATGAACAGGCAGCCCTTGCGGCGGGTCAGCTCGCGGACGCCGGTCAGATAGCCGTCGTCGGGGATGAGCACCCCGGCCTCGCCCTGGATCGGCTCGATCAGCACCGCCGCCGTGGTCTCGTCGACCGCCGCCTCCAGCGCGGCCAGGTCGTTGTACGGCACGATCCGGAAACCCGGCGTGAACGGGCCGAAGCCCGCCCGGGCCGTCTCGTCGGTGGAGAAGCTGACGATCGTGGTCGTACGGCCGTGGAAGTTGTCCGCGGCGACCACGATCGTGGCCCGGTCGGCCGGGACGCCCTTCACGTCGTACGCCCATTTACGGGCCACCTTGATGCCGGACTCGACGGCCTCGGCGCCCGTGTTCATCGGCAGCACCATGTCCAGGCCGGTCAACTCCGCCAGCCGTTCGGCGAATTCGGCGAGCCTGTCGTTGTGGAAGGCACGCGAGGTGAGGGTGAGGCGGTCCAGCTGGCGGTGGGCCGCCTCGATCAGCGCCGGGTGGCGGTGGCCGAAGTTGAGGGCCGAGTAGCCGGCCAGCATGTCGAGGTAACGGCGGCCCTCGACGTCCTCCACCCAGGTGCCCTCGGCGCGGGCGACGACGACGGGCAGCGGGTGGTAGTTGTGCGCGAGGACCGGGCCCTCCGCCTCGATCAGCTCGGCGGAGGTGCGTGCGCGTGCGGGTGCGGTCATCAGGGGGATCTCCTGGTCCTCAGCGGATTTCCTGGGTGCAGCACTTGATGCCGCCGCCTGCCTTGTGGAACTCCGACAGGTCGACGGGGACGGGCTCGTAGCCCTGGTCGGCGAGCCGGGCGGCGAGCGCCTCGGCCTGCGGCGCGATGAAGACGTGGCGGCCGTCGGAGACGGAGTTCAGGCCCCATGCCATGGCGTCGTCGCGGGTGGCGAGGACCGCCTCCGGGAACAGTCGGCGGAGCACCTCGCGGCTGCCGGGGGAGAAGGCCTCGGGGTAGTACACGATATTTCCGTCGTGCCCGCCGTCCAGGACGAAGAGCGCGGTGTCCAGGTGGTAGAAGTACGGGTCCACCAGGGTCAGGCTGATCACCGGGTGGCCGAAGAACTCCTGGGCCTCCCGGTGCGCCTCGCGGCTGGTGCGGAAGCCGGTGCCGGCCAGCAGGTACCGGCCCGTCCAGACCAGGTCGCCCTCGCCCTCGACCACCGAGCCCGGACGGTGCACGTCATAGCCCGCGGTCTTGAACCAGAGGTCGTAGTGGGTGGACTCGGGGCGCCGCTCGGGCGCGTGGAAGAGCGAGCCGAAGACGCGGCCGCCGACGACGACCGCCGAGTTCGCGGCGAACACCATGTCGGGCAGGCCCGGGACCGGATCCAGCCGGTCGATGCTGTGGCCGTGGGTGCGGTAGGCGCTGATCAGCGCGGTCCACTGCTCCTGGGCCAGGTCGACGTCGACCCTGGTGTCGGGGTTCATCCAGGGATTGATCGCGTACTGCACGCCGAAGTGTCTGGGTTCGCAGACGAGGAAGCGCCTGAGGCGCGGCACACGGCTTTCGGACACAGAGGGGTTCCTCCGCTTTCCCGCGGTGTCGACTGAGGGTTGACACCACGGTAGAAAGCGTCGGATACGGACGACAAGAAACGAATGTTGCGCGTCTGCGCAGGAACGCTGCGTCTCCGGTCGTACAAACGCAGCATCGGTGCGTTTACTCCGGCACGGGGTGCGTGGCCCCGGCCTCCGGGCTCTCCGGCAGCAGATGCGACAGCACCATCACGCTGATCGTCTTCCGGATGAACGGCTCCACCCGGATTCGCTCCAGCACCTCCTCGAAGTGGTCCACGTCCCGGGCCCGCACATGCAGCAGGGCGTCCGCGCCGCCGGTCACCGTCATGGCCGCGGTGATCTCCGGATGGTTGCGGACCACCTCCGCGAGCCGCCGCGGCGGGGCCGCGCCCTCGCAGTACACCTCGACGTACGCCTCCGTACGCCAGCCGAGGGCCGCCGGTGTCACGGTGGCCGTGAACCCGGTGATCACACCGGTCTCGCGCAGCCGGTCGACCCGCCGCTTCACGGCCGTCGCGGAGAGCCCGACGGCCGCGCCGATCTCGGCGAAACTGGTCCGCGCGTTCGCCATCAACGCGGTGGTGATCTTCCGGTCGAGATCGTCGAAGGGGACGGTGCCGCTGTTCATGCCCGCACTGTAACCACGGGCGAGGACGGTTCGGGAGCGCCACTTCGTCCGCCGCGAACGTCCACGTCCGGCACGTGTCCAGTGCCGCGTTCCGCCGCCTACACTCCGTTCATGCTGCGCGCCCTCGCCGTCGACGACGAACGCCCCTCGCTGGAGGAGTTGCTCTATCTGCTGCAGGCCGATCCGCGCATCGGCAGCGTCGAGGGCGCCGGGGACGCCACCGAGGCGCTGCGCCGCATCACCCGGGCCCTGGAGTCCGGACCGCAGGGGCCCGAGGCCATCGACGTCGTCTTCCTCGACGTCCAGATGCCCGGCCTGGACGGTCTGGACCTGGCCCGGCTGCTCACCGGCTTCGCCCGGCCCCCGCTGGTCGTGTTCGTCACCGCGCACGAGGACTTCGCGGTAAGGGCCTTCGACCTCAAGGCAGTCGACTACGTGCTGAAGCCGGTACGCAAGGAACGCCTCGCGGAGGCGGTACGCCGGGCCGCCGAACTGCGCGGCACCGCACCCCGGATACCCGTGCACGAACCCGACCCCGACCACATACCCGTCGAACTCGGCGGCGTGACACGGTTCGTGGCGGTGGACGACATCACCCACGTCGAGGCCCAGGGCGACTACGCCCGCCTGCACACCGACCGCGGCAGCCACCTCGTCCGCATCCCGCTCTCCACCCTGGAGGACCGCTGGCGCTCCCGCGGCTTCGTCCGCATCCACCGCCGCCACCTGGTCGCCCTCCACCACATCGGCGAACTCCGCCTGGACGCGGGCACGGTGAGCGTCCTGGTCGGCGCCGAGGAGCTCCAGGTCAGCCGGCGCCACGCCCGCGAGCTGCGGGACCTGCTGATGAGGAGGGCCTGACGATGGCCGCGGACCCCGCCGAGCGCCGGGTCACCGTCACCGGCCCGCCCCGCCGCAGCCGCCGTACCTCCGGCTACTACCGGCCGCGCACCGAGATCGACGAGCAGACCACCCTCGGCCACACCTACGTCCGCTCCCTCATGCGCAGCCAACTGCGCGTCGCCCTCGCCGTGTTCGCCGTCCTGGTGCTGCTCGTCGGCCCGCTCCCGCTGGTCTTCGCCGCCGCCCCCGAGGCGCGCCGCCTGGAGTGGCTGGTGCTCGGCTTCTGCCTCTACGCCCCGCTCATCCTGCTCGCCCGCTGGTACGTGCGCCGTGCCGAGCGCAACGAGGAGGACTTCGTCCGCCTCGTCGAGGACCGACAGGACCGATGAACTCCCGCCCCGACGAGGCTCGATGAACTCCAGCTACGCCGTCCCGGCCGTCGCCCTCGTGGTCGTCGCGACCGTCCTCGTCGGCGCCTTCGGCCTGCGCATCTCCCGGACCACCTCCGACTTCTACGTCGCCTCCCGCACCGTCGGCCCCCGCCTCAACGCGGCCGCGATCAGCGGCGAGTACCTCTCCGCCGCCTCCTTCCTGGGCATCGCGGGCCTGGTCCTCGTCCAGGGCCCCGACATGCTCTGGTACCCCGTCGGCTACACCGCCGGCTACCTCGTGCTCCTCCTCTTCGTCGCCGCCCCGCTGCGCCGCTCCGGCGCCTACACCCTCCCCGACTTCGCCGAGGCCAGGCTCGCCTCGCAGCCGGTACGACGGCTCGCCGGGGCGTTCGTCGTCGGCGTCGGATGGCTCTACCTGCTGCCCCAACTCCAGGGCGCCGGGCTCACATTGGCGGTCCTCACCGGCGCCCCCGACGCGCTCGGCGGACTCATCGTCGCCGTGGTCGTCGTCGCCACCGTGGCCGCCGGCGGCATGCGCAGCATCACCTTCGTGCAGGCCTTCCAGTACTGGCTGAAGCTCACCGCCCTGCTCGTCCCCGCCCTCTTCCTGATCCTCGCCTGGCAGCGCGCCGGTGCCCCCGTCCACGCCTTCGACGAACCGGCCACCTTCCGCACCCAGCGCGTCGTGGACGTCCAGGACACCCTCTCCCTCCGGCTCGACCGCCCGCTCACGGTCACCGTCACCGGCGCGGTCGACGGCCGCCCGCTCCGGGACACCCGGGTCACCCTCCCCGAGGGCACCCACCGCATCACCGGCGGCACCCGCCTGACCTTCGCCAAGGGCACCCGCGTCCCCGCCACCGACCGCGGCACCAACGGCGGCATGTCCACCTCGCTCGCCGAGAGCCGCGAGGAACGCCCGCTGTACGCCACCTACGGCCTGATCCTCGCCACCTTCCTCGGCACCATGGGCCTGCCGCACGTCGTGGTCCGCTTCTACACCAGCCCGCACGGCGTCGCCGCCCGCCGCACCACCGTCGCCGTCCTCGCCCTGATCGGCCTCTTCTACCTCCTGCCGCCCGTCTACGGCGCCCTCGGCCGCCTCTACACCCCCGAACTCACCCTCACCGGCGAGACGGACGCCGCCGTCCTGCTGCTGCCCGACCGGGTCGTCGGCGGCCTCGGCGGCGACCTGCTCGGCGCGCTGGTGGCGGGCGGCGCCTTCGCCGCGTTCCTCTCCACGGCCTCCGGCCTCACCATGGCGGTCGCCGGCGTCCTCACCCAGGACGTCCTCCCGTCCCGCGGTGTACGGCACTTCAGACTCGGGACGGTCCTCGCCATGGCCGTGCCGCTCGCCGCGAGCGTCCTGGTGGGCGGCCTGCCGGTCGCCGACGCCGTCGGACTGGCCTTCGCCGTGTCCGCGTCCTCCTTCTGCCCGCTGCTGGTCCTCGGCATCTGGTGGCGGCGGCTGACCCCGCCCGGCGCGGCCGCCGGGATGCTGACCGGAGGCGGCTCGGCGTTCTGCGCGGTGGCCGCGACGATGGCCGACCTGCCCGGCACCGGTGAGCTGCACGCCCTGCTGGCCTGGCCCGCGCTCTGGTCGGTCCCGCTGGGCTTCCTCACCATGATCCTGGTGTCCCTGGCGACCCCCGGCCGGGTACCGCCCGGAACGGCCGCGATCCTGGCCCGCTTCCACCTGCCGGAAGAGCTGCGCACGGAGGTCAAGGCGTGACCGGGTTCCTCGCGGGCCTCCTCGTGGCCGTCCTCCCGCTCCTCGCCGCCGGCTTCTGGCTCGGCCGCCGCACCGCACGCCCCGAGAGCCTCGGCGGCCTCGGCACCCCCGTCGAGCACGCCACCTTCGAGACCCTGCACACCGCCTCCCTCGCCGCACCCCCGCTGCGCGCGGGCCTGACCGAGGAGACCGCCCGCCGCTCGGCCCGCCGGCTGCGCACCCTGCTCGGCACCGACGCGCTGTGCCTCACCGACCACGAGAACCTGCTCGTCTGGGACGGCGTCGGCGACCACCACCGCACCGAGATCACGGAACGGCTCGCCGGGCCGCTGGAGTCCGGCCGGGGCGAGGCCTTCCGCCTGCACTGCGAGTATCCCGACTGCCCGGTCCGCTGGGCGGTGGTCGCGCCCCTCACCGTCGACGACCGCGTCCACGGCACCCTGGTCGCCTGCGCCCCGCGCGAGTCCGCCGTCCTGGTCCGGGCGGCCGGCGAGGTCGCCCGCTGGGTCAGCGTCCAGCTGGAACTGGCCGACCTGGACCGCTCCCGGACCCGCCTCATCGAGGCCGAGATCCGCGCCCTGCGCGCCCAGATCTCCCCGCACTTCATCTTCAACTCGCTCGCGGTGATCGCCTCGTTCGTCCGCACCGACCCCGAGCGCGCCCGCGAACTGCTCCTCGAATTCGCCGACTTCACCCGCTACTCGTTCCGCAGGCACGGCGACTTCACCACCCTCGCCGACGAACTCCACGCCATCGACCACTACCTGGCGCTGGTCCGGGCCCGCTTCGGCGACCGCCTCACGGTCACCCTGCAGATCGCCCCCGAGGTACTCCCGGTCACCCTGCCCTTCCTCTGCCTCCAGCCCCTGGTCGAGAACGCCGTCAAGCACGGTCTGGAGGGCAAGACCGGCACCTGCCACATCCAGATCACCGCCCAGGACGAGGGCGCCGAGGCCCTGGTCGTCATCGAGGACGACGGCGCAGGCATGGACCCGGTCCTGCTGCGCCGCATCCTCGCCGGCGAGACCAGTCCCTCCGGGGGCATCGGCCTGTCCAACGTCGACGACCGGCTCCGCCAGGTGTACGGGGACGACCACGGGCTCGTCATCGAGACCGCGCCTGGTGCGGGGATGAAGATCACCGCGCGGTTGCCCAAGTACCAGGCCGGAGTGCACTAGCGCTCTGAGGTGCGCCGTCGTCTGCGGCGCTTCAGCCGACCGGCGTCAATTGCTCTGGGTCACCACCATCGCCAGTGTCAGCAGGCCCAGCACCACCCAGCCGAACCAGAGCCAGCCGTTGCTGCCGAGCGCCACCGTGTAGGCCGTCACCACGACGAGTCCGCCGACGGTGAGCACCCCCATCGCCTTGGTGGCACCGTTCGAGCCGTTCGCAGAACCGGGCATCGCGACACCCTCCTCATGGTCCGTCTCCCTCCATGGTGCCCCCGTTCTGCTTCCTGACGGCGCACACGGCGAAATGAAAGCCGGCCGTCCATGTGGCCTCACTGGTCCAGGAGTCCGCCTCGTACACGGAAGGATCGAATCCGAACTGCTCCGGCGGTACGTCCCGGGCACACGCCCTGTCCTGCTGTTTCGCCGCCTCGGCCAGCGTCAGGTCGGCCGCCAGCCGGGTGAATCCGAGCACCTCCTCGTCGTGGGGCCCCGAGCAGGAGACGAGCAGCACGGTCCGCGCGGGCGGCAGCCTGAGACAGTCCCGCTTCTGCATGGTGGCGTTGCCCACGAACGCGGACCCCAACCTGCGATACCCGTCGAGCGGCCCGTAGACGGGACCGTGCGCCCCCAGCACCAGACAGGCGACCCGGCCCCCGGTCACCTCGAACCCGTCCCCGCTCGGCACGACGGCGACGGACCGCACATCCGGGAGTGTCCCGCGCAGGTCCTCGGTCCGCTCCGCGCACCCGGCGGGCCCCTTCGCCCGCGCCTCCGAGGCGGACGCCACCGGCACGAACGTCATCACCTGGCCGTCCGGCGCCTTGTCCGCGCAGGTCGGGTCGACGGTGAGCGTGGGGGTGCCCACGAATCGCGTCCCGCTGGACCACTCGGCGACGACACAGTCACCACCATCGAGGGGCTGCGCCAGGCCGACCACGCTGCCGTACGGCCCGGCCGCGGAGCCACCGCTCTGATGCGCGACCGCCCACCAGACTCCGGTCAGGGCCAGCACCAGCCCCAGGGCGGCGGCGACAGCGGCCCGCAGGGCGTGCGGAAGCGGACCGCGCCGGTGTCCGGGCGGGGGAGCGGGCGACGGGTCCGGGCCCGACACGACGACGGGGGCTCCGAAGTCGGGCACCACCGGGGGAGCGCCCCAGGGCGGTACGGAACCGGGATCGGTGCGGGGACGGACGTACGCCTCCGCCCGCGACGACACGACCAGCGACAGCGCGGCCTCGGCGGCCACCGCCGACATCCGAAGCGCCGGATCCTTGACGAGCAGCGCGAGCACCGCGGGCGCCAGGGCACCCGCCAGCACCGGCGGACCGGGCTCGTCCGTGACCGTGGCGGAGATCTCCGCGGTGTCCGAACCCCGTTCGAACGGCCGTCGCCCCTCCACCGCGTGGTACAGCGTGCACCCCAGGGAGAAGAGATCGGCGGCCGGTGTCGGTGGTCGGCCGGAGATCCGCTCCGGCGCCAGATATCCGGCCGTCCCCACCAGCGCCCCGGACTGCGTGTACCGGGGCTCCCCGCCGTCCGGCTGCACCGAGATGCCGTAGTCCGTCAGCAGTACCCGGCCGTACGGCGCGCCCATGCGGTCGGGCGCGAGCAGGATGTTCGCCGGTTTCACGTCCCGGTGCAGCACGCCCTGCTCATGTCCGGCGGTCAGCGCGTCGAGGACGGCGAGGCCGATCCGGGCGCACTCCGCGGGCGGTAGCGGCCCGGCCCGCTCCACCAGTGCCCGCAGATCGACCGCGCCCTGCACGTACTCCATGACGATCCACGGCAGCCCCTCGTGCTCCAGCACGTCGTGCACGGTCACCACATGCGGATGCCCGCGCAACCCGGCCGCGTGCCGCGCCTCGGCCAGGGCGCGGGCCGCCCGGCCGGCCCGTTCCTCCTCGTCCGTACCCCACAGCACCAGCTCCTTCAGCGCGACCCGGCACGTGAGCTTCGGGTCGTGGGCGAGCCAGACATGGCCCATACCGCCGCTGCCCAGCCGGCTCAGCAGCACATACCGGTCGGCGATGACCCGGCCCGCTCCCGACGACGGCGAATCTTGAGGCATCCGGCCACTCCCGGGTTCGGTGTCACGTCGTACTCGCGCTGGACTCGCCGCCCGACGCCGGCGCGCCGTCCTCCGGTACGTCGGAGGCCGGGGGATCGCTGTCGGCCGGGGTGTCGGCCGGGACGGATGCGGTGACCGGCGGGGGAGAGGCGGATGATGCCGGCGGGGTGGTGTCCGCCGCGTGGGTACTCGGGACCGGCTCGAAGGAGGAGACGGGCGGTGTGGACCCGACGGACGGCGAACCGGCGTCCCACGACGCGTCCGGGGCGGACGACGAAGGCGACGCGGACCCCGACGCGGGATCGCCGGACGAGGGCGACACGGCCGTACCGGAATCCCCCGAGGACGAGGACGAGGACGAGGAGTAGGACGAGGAAGCGGAAGAGGAGGAGGCGGACGGTGACGAAGACGCCGACGGAGACGAGTCCGAGCCCGAGTCCCCACCCGGGGACTGGTTCTCCGCCCCGGACTCGCCGCCCACCCGCAGGGTGACGTACTCCCCGAACGCCAGCTCCGTCCCCGCCACCGGGTCCGAGCCCACCACCCGGGCGTCGTCGGACGGCAGCTCGGCACCGTCGGAGGCGACGGCCAGCCCCGCGTCGGAGAGCCGTCCGCTCGCCGCCCCGAAGGACATGCCGATGACGTCGGG
Organism: Streptomyces sp. NPDC058464; assembly: GCF_042721035.1. Taxonomy (NCBI): domain Bacteria; kingdom Bacillati; phylum Actinomycetota; class Actinomycetes; order Kitasatosporales; family Streptomycetaceae; genus Streptomyces; species Streptomyces sp. NPDC058464. Next base: position 38,843 of record NZ_JBHXMA010000053.1, on the reverse strand, counting down.
CACAGAGTGCAGCTCGCCGGTACGGAACACGGTGTCGTGCGTGCCCGTCGTCCCCACCGGCCGCTCGAAGCCCCGGTCGGGGTCGGTGACATCGACGAGCGTGAGTCGCTTCAGCGGCCGCGCGGCGGGTCGTACGGCCGTCACCTCGGTCCGGTCGTACCCCGGCCACTCCTTGTTGCCGTGCTCGAACCCGACCTTGACACGGCCGGCATCGCCCTCGAAGGGCCGCAGGGGATTTCCGCACGAGCACTTCACGGCGGGCTGTCCCTGCCGATCGACGAGAACGGCGATTCCGGCCTGGAGCAGGGAGTCGTAGGGGACGGCACTTCCCTTTTTGTAATCGTGGTTTTTCACGAGGGTGTCGTGACGCAGCAATACGGGAGTGAGCCGGTCGAGGAAATCAGGAATATGTTCGGTCGAGATGCCGAAGACACTGGCCCATGCCTGTGCCTTGCGGTGATTCGCGGGATCGGTGAGGAATTTCCTGAGTTTCTCGACGTCGCAGATGGTCGGCTGCCGGGTGCCCCCGTAGAGGCCGGGCGAGTTCCCTTGCTGCAGGTTGCCGCGCACCGGCAGTGAACGGACCTGTTCGTCGTGGCCGAGCCCCTGGTCCTCGTCGAAGAACGGGTCGAGTGCCGGTACACCGGCGGCGACCGCCTTGACGGCGATCGGGCCCCGCCCGCAACCGCTGAGTATCAGTACCGGAACCAGAACCACGAGTACGCATGCCCGGTGCAAGAAAGCGCGCAGTGCCATGACCGCTCCCCCCGGCGGTTATTCCGTCGCGCTTTATGCTACTGAATGAAAAGCCTTTCAGCCCTTGCGTGCGTGCAGTGAGGCCAAATAGGCGTTGTATGCCTCGAGTTCCTTGTCGCCGTCCCGGTCGGCGGCCCGGTCCAGGCGCCGGGCCTGGCGCTGCTCGGAGCCGTACCACTGGAACAGCAGGGCGATCAGCACCAGTACGGACGGGACCTCACTGAACGCCCAGGCGATGCCGCCGGCCGCGGTCTGGTCGGAGAGCGCGTCGATGCCGAGCGAGGCGGGCGGATGCTTGAACGTCTCGACCATCGGCTCCGACGCCATCATCAACGCGATGCCGAAGAACGCGTGGAACGGCATGCCCGCGAACAGCTCCAGCATGCGCATGAGGTACCCCGGCCGGTGCGGTCCCGGGTCGACGCCGATGATCGGCCAGAAGAAGACGACACCGACGGCGAGGAAGTGCACCATCATCGCGATGTGCCCGGCCTTCGAGCCCATCAGGAAGTCGAACAGCGGGGTGAAGTAGAGCGCGTACAGGCTGGCGATGAACAGCGGGATGGTGAAGGCGGGATGGGTGATGATCCGCATGTACCGGCTGTGCAGCAGGGCCAGCAGCAGCTCACGCGGCCCCTTCCGGCCCCGCCCGGCGACGGGCAGTGCGCGCAGCGCCAGGGTCACCGGGGCGCCCAGCAGGATCAGGATGGGCGACAGCATGCTGATGATCATGTGCTGCACCATGTGCACGCTGAACATGACCATCCCGTACTCGTTCAGCCTGGTGCACATCACGAGCATGATGGTCAGCACGCCGATGACGAACGACACGGTCCGCCCCACGGACCACGAGTCCCCGCGCCGCCGCAACCGCACCACACCCCACCCGTACAGGGCGAGCCCGGCGACACAGGCGACGAGGAAGAAGGGATCAGCCGACCACTCCAGTCCGCGCCCCAGCGTGAACGGCGGCAGATCCATGGTCATGCCATGCCCGCTGTGATCCATCCGCCGGCTCCTGATTCGTGGGGGGTTGTACGTTTACAGCCGCCCCCAGCCTAGAACCGCCCCCGACCGCACTTGTGACTGGGGCCCACGATCCCCACCCAGAGGCGCGGGGAACTGCGCGACCAGCCCCCACGCACCCGCGGACAACACACAACCGCACAACCCCTAGAGAACCGTCTCCGCCTCGTCGTACCGCTCCGCAGGAACCGTCTTCAACGTCTCCACCGCCTCCGCCAGCGGCACCATCACGATGTCGGTCCCCCGCAGCGCGGTCATGTGGCCGAACTCCCCCCGGTGCACCGCCTCCACCGCATGCCACCCGAACCGCGTCGCCAGGACGCGGTCGTACGCGGTCGGCGTGCCACCCCGCTGTACATGCCCGAGGATGACCGGCCGCGCCTCCTTGCCGAGCCGCTGCTCCAGCTCGACGGAGAGCTGCCGGGCGATCCCGGCGAACCGCTCATGGCCGTAGATGTCCTTGCCGCCCTCGTCGAAGGCCATCGTGCCCGCCTTCGGCTTGGCCCCCTCCGCCGCGACGACGATCGCGAACCGCTTGCCCGCCTCGAACCGCTCGCCGACCCGGCGGGCCAGCTCCTCGATGTCGAAGGGCCGTTCCGGTACGACGATGGCGTGGGCGCCGGCCGCCATGCCGGAGTGGAGGGCGATCCAGCCGGTGTGCCGGCCCATGACCTCGACGACGAGCACCCGCTGGTGGGACTCGGCGGTGGTCTTCAGCCGGTCGAGCGCTTCGGTGGCCACGCCCACGGCCGTGTCGAAGCCGAAGGTGACGTCAGTGACGGCGATGTCGTTGTCGATGGTCTTCGGGACGCCCACGATCGGCAGGCCGGCGTCCGACATCAGCCGGGCCGCCTTGAGGGTGCCCTCGCCGCCGATCGGGATGATCGCGTCGAGCCCGAGCTCGGCGACATGGCCCCTGGCCCGCTCCACACCGTCCCGCAGATGGGAGGGCTGGACCCGGGACGATCCGAGGATGGTGCCGCCGCGGGCCAGGATGCCGGCCACGGCGTCGAGGTCGAGCTTGAGGTAGTCGCACTCCAGGAGGCCCTTCCAGCCGTCCCGGAAGCCGATGACCTCGTCGCCGTGGTCGGCGACGGCACGGTGCACGACGGACCGGATGACGGCGTTCAGGCCGGGGCAGTCGCCGCCGGACGTGAGGACACCAATGCGCATAGCCCGAAACAACCTTCTCCACGTGGGCCGGAGACCGGACCACGCTGTCCGGCTGACATCGCGGCCACCCTACCGGCGCAAGGGGGTCATTCCGCACCGGGCGTCCGCCTGCTGGACGTGCCCGCACATGTGAGCGGACAGCCTGTCAGGCGGGCCCCGGAACCGGCCGTTCCAGAAGGTCTACGCGGGCTGCTGAGCGGCGGCGATGCGCTCGTTGCGGAGCGCCTCGTACCAGCGGTCGTCGATCGGCGGCAGCGCGTTCACGTCGAGCGCCAGCTTCAGCAGCAGGTCCGCGATGAGCGGGTTGCGGGCGAGGACGGGCCCGTGCATGTACGTGCCGAAGACGGTGTCGTTGTACGCGCCCTCCGTGCCGTCCCCGGTGCCGTTGCCCTTGCCCAGCTGGACCCGGGCGAGCGGGCGGGCGGTCGGGCCGAGCTGGGTGACGCCCTGGTGGTTCTCGAACCCGGTGAGCGGGGGCAGCCCGAGGCGCGGGTCGATGTCGGCGAGGACGTCACCGACACACCGCTCGCCGGTGCCGCGCACGGTCGTCACGTCGAGCAGGCCGAGACCCGGCTCCCGCTGCCCGAGGTCGTTGATGAACTCGTGCCCGAGGATCTGGTAGCCGGCGCAGACGGAGAACACGATCGCGCCGTTCTCCACCGCCCGGTACAGGTGCCCGTCTCGGCGCAGCCGCTCGGCGGCGAGTCGCTGCGGACGGTCCTCACCGCCGCCGATCAGGTAGATGTCGCCGGAGGTCGGGATCGGCTGGTCGCTGCGCACGTCGAGCCGGGCCACGTCGAGACCGCGCTGCCGGGCCCGCCGCTCCACGACGAGCGCGTTGCCCTGGTCGCCGTAGGTGCTGAGCAGGTCGGGGTAGATCCACACCAGCCGCAGTTGGTTGTCGCTCATGAACTCTTCGTCCTTCGTGGTCAGTTGCCGACGCGGCGGCGCAGGTCCTGGAACGCGGTGTAGTTCGCGATGACCTCGATCCGGCCCGGCGGGCACATCTGCACGGCCTGGTCGAGGGAGTCGCAGACCTGGAAGTGCTGGTTCGCGACCTCCAGGCGCACCGCGAGGTCCAGCTTGCGGTCGCCCAGCACGAAGATCGGGTGGCCGGTCAGGCGCGTGTAGTCCACGTCCCACAGCCAGGAGGTGTCGGTGCCGTCCGCGCCGCGCGCGTTCACCGAGAGGATCACCGGCGCCGGCGGCGGGTCGATGAGCGAGAACGTCTCCAGCCAGCCGGCCGGGTTCTTGGCCAGGAGCAGACGCAGGTCGCGGTTCTGGAACTGGACGACGTCGTAGCGTCCCGCGACGGCCTGCACCTGGTACATCCGCTCCAGGGCGACCTGCGGCGGCACCCCGAAGACGGCGGCGACGGCGGCCGAGGAGGCGGCGTTCGCCTTGTTGGCGCGCCCCGGCAGCTGCAGGTGGATCGGCCAGGCGGACCCGTGCGGGTCGAGGACGTGGTCCCCGGAGAGCACCCAGCTCGGCGTCGGGCGGCGGAACCCGCACTCACCGCAGAACCAGTCGTCGCCGGGCCGCTGCATCACGCCACCGCAGGACGGGCAGGACCAGGCGTCGTCCTTCCACATCTGGCCCGCGGCGACCCAGATCACGTTGGGGGAGGAGGACGCGGCCCACACCACCAGCGGGTCGTCGCAGTTCGCCACGATGACGGCCTTGGTGCCGGCCAGGCCCTCCCGCCAGTTCTCGGCGAGCATCCGGGTCTCGGCGGCGCGGTCGAGCTGGTCGCGGGAGAGGTTGAGCAGTGCGATGCACTTGGGGTCGGTGTCCCGGGCCACCCCGGCCAGGTACTTCTCGTCGACCTCGATGACGCCGAACTTGGACTCCGAGCCGCCCGCCAGCGCCGACGTGATGCCGGCCGGCATGTTGGCCCCGAGCGCGTTGGACACGACCGGCCCGGCGGCCTTCAGCGCCTCGGCGATGAGCCGGGTGGTCGTCGTCTTGCCGTTGGTCGCCGAGACCAGGGTGACGTCCAGATTCTGGGCGAGCCGGGCGAGAAGGTCGGGGTCGAGTTTGAGCGCGACCCGGCCACCGATCACGGAGCCGCTGCCGCGACCCGCCGCCCGGGACGCCGCCGCGACCGCCTTGCCCGCGGTCACGGCCAGCTTGGCCCGCGGCGTGAGCGGGTCCGAGTTGCCTGCCATCAGTTCTCGATCCTCCTTGCGTACGCGCCGCGCCTGAGCCATCCGGCAACGTGGTGTGAGGTCAGCCTATCGAGATCCATTCGCACACCCGAATTCCGGCCCGTGCCTGCGCGGCGAGCAGGGGCCGATCCGAACCGTACCCTTGCGGCCATGCGACACGGTTCCATTCCGGGCGCCCACGGGCGGGTCCGGCCTCTCACCCTGCTCGGCGACCCCGTTCTGCACGCCCGTTGTGCGGAGGTCACCGACTTCGGCCCCGAACTCTCCCGGCTGGTGGAGGACTTGTTCGCGACGATGTACGCGGCGGAGGGCGTGGGCCTGGCGGCGAACCAGGTGGGGGAGCCGCTGCGGGTGTTCGTCTTCGACTGCCCCGACGACGAGGACGTCCGCCACCTGGGCCATGTGGTGAACCCGCGCCTGGTGGCGGCGGACGGCATCACACTCCGCGGCCCCGAGGGCTGCCTGTCCCTGCCGGGCCTGGAGGCGGGCACGGAACGGTACGACCACGCGGTGGTCGAGGGCTTCACGGCGACGGGGGAGCCGATCACGATCCACGGCACCGGCTTCTTCGCGCGATGCCTCCAGCACGAGACCGACCACCTGGAAGGTCACGTCTACGCCGACCACGTCACAGGCTGGCGCAGGCGCAAGCTGATGCGCCAGGTGGCGAAATCTTCTTGGCACCGGTGAGCGGACGCGCCCCAAAGGGGCGCGGGGCTGTGTCTGATTTGCGGCTGCCGCCGCGCGGGCGCGAGAAGCCCCACCGGGCGGGTAGCCGAAACCGAACCCCTCAGAACCCCGGACCCCCCACTTTGTCCCCCGCAGCCGCCAAGCGACCCCACAGCAGGTCGGCCAAACTCTTCACCAGTTCCGCACGAGAACAGGGCCGTTCCCCCAGCCACCAGTCCCCTGCGGCATGCATCATCCCGACGATCCCGTGCCCCCACACCCGCGCCAGCTGCTGACTGTTCGGCCCCAGATCCAGCCGGTCCTCGATGACCTGCGCCAGCTCCTCACCCATCCGCCGCAACAGCGGAGCCGAGTGCAACCCGACGTCGAACCCCTGGTCGGCCCCCGTGCCGCCCTCCGCGGGATGCATCAGGAACCGGTACACCTGAGGCCGCGCCTCGATCGCCGTGAGGTAGGTGTCCAGCGTTGCCTCGACCCGCTCACGGCGCTCCGCGGGAGCGTCCAGCGCAGCCCGCAACGAGTTCAGCAGCGCGTCCGTGTGCCGCTTGGCCAGCGCCGCGTACAGCCCGCTCTTGTCGCCGAAGTGGCGGTAGAGGATGGGTTTGGTGATGCCCGCCTCCGCCGCGATGGCGTTCATGGAAGCCTGTGGGCCGTCCCGTAGCACCACCCGGTCCGCGGCCTCCAACAGCTCGCGCCGTCGGCGGTCGGCGGACCGCTGCTGTTCGGTCCGCTGCGTGGTGTCCATGTGCTCTCCCCACCCCGTGCTGTTTCGGTGACGCCTGCGCAAACTAACACCTGACGGCCATCCGCTCTCGAACTGGCTGCCGAGGTGACCTTGGGAGTTGACTTTTCCTACCGACGAGTAACAGACTCGGGTTACCGCTAGTAACACATTATGCGCCGCCGCTGGAGGAGTCATGGCCGAGTTCACCATGGAACTCAACGACGAACAGAAGGAGGTCCGGGACTGGCTGCACGGTTTCGCCGCCGACGTCATCCGTCCCGCGGCCGCCGAATGGGACGAGCGTGAGGAGACTCCCTGGCCGGTCATCCAGGAGGCCGCGAAGGTCGGCATCTACTCCCTCGACTTCTACGCCCAGCAGTACTTCGACCCCACCGGGCTCGGCATCCCGATGGCCATGGAGGAGCTGTTCTGGGGCGACGCGGGCATCGCCCTGTCCATCGTGGGCACGGGCCTCGCCGCCGTCGGCGTCCTCGCCAACGGCACCGAGGAGCAGATCGGCACCTGGATCCCCCAGATGTACGGCGACACCAACGACGTCAAGGTCGCCGCGTTCTGCTCCTCCGAGCCCGACGCCGGCTCCGACGTGGCCTCCATGCGCACCCGGGCCGTCTACGACGAGGCCAAGGACGAGTGGGTGATCAACGGCACGAAGACCTGGGCGACCAACGGCGGCATCGCCAACGTCCACGTCGTCGTCGCGGTCGTCGACCCGGAACTCGGCTCCAAGGGCCACGCGTCCTTCATCGTCCCGCCGGGGACGCCCGGGCTCTCCCAGGGCCAGAAGTTCAAGAAGCACGGGATCCGCGCCTCGCACACCGCCGAGGTCGTCCTGGACGGCGTCCGGGTGCCCGGTTCCTGCCTGCTCGGCGGCAAGCAGAAGCTGGACGAGCGCCTGGCCCGGGCCCGGGAGCGGGCGAAGTCGGGCGGAGAGCGGGTGAAGAACGCGGCGATGGCCACGTTCGAGGCCTCGCGGCCCGCCGTCGGTGCGATGGCCGTCGGTACGGCACGCGCCGCGTACGAGGTCGCCCTCGACTACGCCATGACCCGTGAGCAGTTCGGGCGGCCGATCATCGACAACCAGGGGGTGGCCTTCGCGCTCGCGGACATGCGGACGTCCATCGACGCGGCCCGGCTGCTGGTGTGGCGGGCGTCCTGGATGGCGATCAACGGGAAGCCGTTCGACGCGGCCGAGGGGTCGATGTCGAAGCTGTTCGCCAGCGAGACGGCGAAGAAGGTGACCGCCCAGGCGATCCAGATCCTGGGCGGCAACGGGTACACGCGGGAGTATCCGGTGGAGCGGATGCATCGCGATGCGGCGATCTACACGATCTTCGAGGGGACGAGCGAGATCCAGCGGTTGGTCATCGCTCGCACTCTGTCGGGGATGCCGATTCGGTAGCGCCGTTCGGGGCGCTGCGCGACGCGGTCCGCGGGTGCGTCGTGGTCGCTCGCGCAGTTCCCCGCGCCCGCAGACAGGTGGGCACAGTCACCGGTGCTTCAAGGGCGTGAGTTGCTCGATGTCGTAGCGCTTGCGGAGTTCCTCGATCGCCTCGTGGTCCGTCGGACCACCGCTCCCCAGGATCTCCAGCAACTCCTCGAAGTAGTGCTCGTGATCGGGCGGCGGCGATGCCTGGAAGAACATCTTCGCCGGAGTCTCCGTCGGGTTGGCGAAAGCGTGCGGGCACCCCGGTGGTACGACGATGACCGTACCTGGAGTCGCCCGCACCACCCTCGTGCCCGAACTCGACTCCCACTTCTGCCAGTTGTCGGGGGTCCGGATGCGGGGCTCGAAGGCGAGGACGTCCAGCTCGCCTTCGAGGACGTAGAACAACTCCTCGCTGCGGGTGTGCACATGGGCGCCCACGTCGAACCCCGGCGGGACCTCCACCTCGAAGGTGGAGGCGATCCGCGAGTGTGTGCCCGTCACTTTGAACGTGACGCGCTGAGCCGGCGTGTGGACCACGCGTCCCTGGCCTGGTGGCACGAGGAGTCCCTCCCCGAGTCCCTCCGCGAGTCCCTCGGTAGTCGTCATGGGCCACTCACCACGTCACCGGAAGCGCTTCGGGTCCCCGGATCAACGCACCCTTCCTGAAGGGCACCTGCTCCGGGGGCACGGCGAGCCGCAGCCCGGGCAGCCGGTCGAGGAGGGCGTCCACCAGCAGCTCCTCCTCCAGCCTGCCGAGCTGGCCGCCGGGACAGTAGTGCGGGCCGAACCCGAAGGAGACGTGCGGGTTGGGGCTGCGGGTGAAGTCGATCGTCTCGGGGTCCGGGAAGACCAGCGGGTCACGGTTGGCGGCCAGGTACGAGACGTAGATCGGGTCGCCCGCGCGGATCCGTACGCCCTTGATGTCCACGTCCTGCAGGGCGATCCGGGACAGGCCGACCGCGCTGCGATGGGGGATGTAGCGCAGGAGCTCGTCGATCGCCCGGGGGCGGATCGCCGGCTCGGTGCGCAGCCGGTCCAGGAGGTCGGGGCGGGTCAGCAGCAGGTAGAACATCTGCCCGCTGTTGTTGGTGACCGCCTCGCCGCCGATCTGGAGGAGGACGGCGAGACCGACGGCCTCCTCCAGGGTGACCTCGCCGCGGCCCACGGCCGCGCCCAGCAGGGAGGCCACGTCCTCGCCCGTACTGCCCTCGCGCAGGGCGATGAGATCGCCGAAGCAGGCGCTCATCTCACGTTTGGCCTTCTCGCTGACCTCCTTGCCGTGACTGGAGGACAGGATCAGCTGGGTCCAGACGTGCATGCTGTGCCGGTCGGCGGCCGGCACCCCCATCACCTCGCAGATCACCGCGATGGGGAACGGGCTCAGGACCGCCGCCGTGAGATCGGCGGGCGGGCCGTCCTGGACGAGCTCGTCGACGATCTCGTCCAGCATCCGGCGGGCCTTCTCCCGGACCCGCTCCACGCCCTTGGAGGTGAGCGCGGAGGCCACCGTGCGGCGCAGCCGCGTGTGGTCGGGCGGGTCCAGGAAGCCGACCGCGCCGCGGTCCGGGATGAAGTGCGGGGCGAGCCGGGTGACCGGCTGCTCCATCACCGCCTCGCGGCTGAACCGGGGGTCGTTGGCCACCATCCGTACGTCCTCGTACCGGGTGACCAGCCACGCCCAGCCTTCTCCGTTGGGGAGCTGGATCCGGGTGACCGGACCCTCCCGCATCAGCTCGGCCAGGGTGGGGTCGAAGTCCACCCCCGTCAGGTCCGGCACCTCCCAGTGCCGGACCGGACAGGCGGCCTCACCGGGTGCCTCGCCGGGTGCCTCGTCGGCGGGGTCGAGTGGTTCGGTGAGTGTCATCGAGGTCAGTCCGCCTCTTCGTCCGAACGCCGCCAGCGACCCAGCGACATTTCCGCGGTGATGCCGGGACCGAAGCCGGCCAGCAGGCCGCGCGCCTGGTGTTCGGCACCGCCCTCGTCGAACATCCGGCGCAGTGCGTCCAGGACGACGGCGCTCGCGATGTTGCCGTACTCGGTGAGCGTGGCCCGGCTGAACCGGAAGGCGTGCGGTTCGACCTGGAGGAACTTGCTCAGGTCGTCCAGGATGCGCGGCCCGCCCGCGTGGACTATGTAGAAGTCCAGGTCGGACGCGTCCCAGCCGTGCAGTCCGGCCAGGTCCTGGAGAGCCGGTGCCAGCGGCTCCATGGTCGCCGGGACCCGCTTGTCCAGCAGGAAGTGGAACCCGGTGGCCCGCACGTCGTACATGATCCACTCCTCGGTCTTCGGGATCAGGTACGAGCCGTTGCGTTCGAGCTCGACGCCCGTGCCGCCCTTGCCGCGGACCACGGCGGCGGCGATGCCGTCACCGAAGAGCCCGTTGGAGAGCAGCGAGCCGACGCCGAGGTCGGTCGGCTGGTAGCACAGCGAGCAGAACTCGCAGGCCACGATGAGGGCGTTGGCGTCCGGGTACGCCGAGCAGAAGTCGTGCGCCCGGTTGATCGCCGCTCCGCCGGCCGCGCAGCCGAGCTGCGCGATGGGGATCTGGCGGGTCGTGGAGTCGAAGTCCATCTCGTTGATCAGCCACGCCGTGAGCGAGGGCATCATGAAGCCCGTGCACGAGACGTAGATGATCACGTCGATGTCGGTGGTGAGCAGCTCGGCGTCGTCGAGCGCCCGCTGGATGACTGCGGGGACCCGGGCCTTGGCCTCGACCTCGTAGAGCTTGTTGCGCTCCTCGAAGCCGGGGTGCTTCAGGGTTTCCTCGATCGGCTGCACGATGTGCCGGGTGCGAACGCCCGTGTTCTCGATCAGTCTCAGCGCCAGCGGCAGCTGCGGGTGGTTCTCGTGGTGGGAGCGCGCCAGTTCCAGCGTCTCCTCCATCGTGATCACGTACTCCGGGACCGACACTGAGGGTTTGCACAAAGTCGCCATGAACCGTGCCTGCTTTCAGCCTTCCGGTGGGTTTGGGCCCGACCGGTCAGAGAGGTGGTTCACCTCAGGAGGTGGTTCCCTCACGATCACCCGTGAGGGCGATGATCTCTCGCCGGACTACTCCGAACCGGTGACCCCGTGTCAGGGTCGGAGCAGCACAGAGCTATCCGCACGTGGAGGACGCGATGCCCGGCACGGCCGCGGAAATGATGAAAACGACCAGGTCAGAGCTTGCCCCGAACCCGAACGCCAATCCATTGGTCCCCCTCGTCGCCAGCGGCCGGGCGAGTCTGGAGACACTCGCCGCACTTGCCCTGGAACAACACCAAGTGATCCCCGCCGACCGACGCGCGTTCCTGCATCTGGCGCAGCGCGCCACCGAGGAGCCTGCGGCCGCCGGGTTCTTCACCATGCTGGCCGAGGGCGAGGAACTGGCGGCAGAGCGGCTGGGCGCGTTCACCGAGGCGTGCGAAGTGGATGAAGAGCGCATGCAAGCGTACGAGCCCCTACCGGGCTGCCAGGCGTACATCTCCTGGCTCGCCCTCAACGCAACCCCGACGGACGCCGTCCTCGCCATCACGGCCAACTTCGCGACGTGGGGCACGTATTGCGCCCGCATCGCAGAGGGGCTGCGCACGCACTACGGCTTCACCGACAAGGCCTGCGCCTTCTTCGACTTCTTCGCGACACCGGCTCCGGCACTCGACGTACAGGCGACGGCAGCGGTGCAGGCGGGACTGGACTCGGGCCGCCTGGACGAGAAGCGTGTGTACACCTACGGCCGCCTGCTCCAGGCATACGAGGAGATGTTCTGGACGACGCTCAGCTGATTGCTTTTAGGGGCGCGAGGAACTGCGCGACCAGCCACGACGCACCCGCACCCGCCGAACGCCGCTACTCCCCACTGCTATGGGCGATACAAGCCACGTCGATCCGATCGGCGAGCTTCGCGAGCTCAATGGTCAGCGCAGCCACCGTGTCCTCGTCCAGCCCACCCTCGTCGGCCTCCACCAGACGCAGCCACCGTGCCCCCAACGTCCGCAACAACTTACTCACGTCGGCCGCGGCCACCTGCAAGGTACCGCGGTCGTCGACGATCAGAGGCAGGGTCACTTCGCGGTTCACACCCGGGATCGTAGCCGTGCAACCGTCACGCACCCTGCCAAACGGTGGTGATGTTGCAGAACTCCCGGATTCCGTGCCCGGACAGCTCACGGCCGTATCCGGACCGCTTCACCCCGCCGAAGGGGAACGCCGGGTGGGAGGCGGTCATGCCGTTGACGAACACGCCGCCGGCCTCCAGGTCCCGTACGAACCGGTCCACCTCGGCCTCGTCGCGCGTCCACACGTTCGAACTCAGCCCGAAGGGCGAGTCGTTGGCGATGAGGATCGCCTCGTCCAGGTCCCCCGCCCGGTACAGCGTGGCCACCGGCCCGAACGCCTCCTCGCGGTGGATGCGCATGTCGCGGTGGATCCCGGCCAGCACGGTCGGCGGGTAGAACCAGCCGGGCCCGTCCGGCCGCTGCCCGCCGCACAGCACCTCGGCACCCGACCGCTTGGCGTCCTCGACCAGCTCCTCCAGGTCCTTGCGCCCCTGCTCGCTCGCGAGTGGCCCGACGTCCGTCTCCTCGTCCATCGGGTCGCCCATGCGCAGGGCCGCCATGCCCGCCACGAACCGCTCGGCGAACGCGTCGTAGACGGCCGTGTGCACGATGAACCGCTTCGCGGCGATGCACGACTGCCCGTTGTTCTGGACGCGCGCCGTCACCGCGATCCGCGCGGCGCGGTCGATGTCCGCCGAGGGCATCACCACGTAGGGGTCGCTGCCGCCCAGCTCCAGGACCGTCTTCTTGATCATCTCGCCGGCGGTGGCGGCGACCGCGCGGCCCGCGGGCTCGCTGCCGGTGAGCGTCGCCGCCTTCACCCGCTCGTCGCGCAGGACGTCGTCGACCGCGCCGGAGCCGATCAGCAGGGTCTGGAAGCAGCCCTCGGTGAAGCCGGCCCGGTGGAACAGGTCCTCCAGGTACAGGGCGGTCTGCGGGACGTTGGACGCGTGCTTGAGCAGGCCCACGTTGCCCGCCATCAGCGCCGGGGCGGCGAAGCGGACCACCTGCCAGAGCGGGAAGTTCCACGGCATCACGGCGAGCACCGGACCGATGGGGCGGTACCGCACCCGCACCCGGGACGCGCCCGAGTCCTTCACGTCCGTCTCCGCCGGCTCCTCGTCGGCCAGCAGGGCCTGCGCGTGGTCGGCGTACCAGCGCATCGCCTTCGCGCACTTGGCGGCCTCCGCACGGGCCTGCTTCAGCGGCTTGCCCATCTCGGTGGTCATGGTGCGCGCGATCTCGTCCGGGTCCGCGTCCAGCAGGTCGGCTGCCCGGTGCAGCAGCCGGGCGCGCTCGGCGAAGGAGCTCGTGCGGTACGTGCGGAACGTCGCCTCGGCGAGTTCGAGCCGGCGTTCGAGCTCGTCCTCGTCCATGGCTTCGAACGTTTCGAGCGTCTCGCCGTTCGCCGGGTTGACCGTCGCGATGGGCATGGCTGACCTCCCTGGGAGCGGGCTTGGTACGACCTTCCCGCGCGGCCGGGCGGACCGCAACGTAGGGGGCTCTGTTCAGCCCGTGTGCTCCGCCAGCCGGTCGAGGAACGCGGCCTGGGCCTTGACGATCACCTCGCGGGCCCGGTCGGGGGTCAGCCAGGCCACCCGGTCCAGCTCCGGGAACTCCTGGATCCGGCCCGACCGCGGCGGCCACTCCATCACGAAGACGCCGGGTTCGATCGTGGCCGGGTCCAGGTCCGCCTCGATCGCCCACGCCGTCACGATCTTGCCGTTGGTCTGCCGGACCTCGCCCAGCCCGATCGCCTCGCCGTCCGGCGGCGGCAGGCCCAGCTCCTCCTGGAACTCGCGCCGGGCCGCCGCCCAGGCCGTCTCGTCGGGCTCGTACTCGCCCTTGGGGACGGTCCAGGCGCCCGCGTCCTTCTTCGCGAAGAACGGGCCGCCCATATGGCCGAGCAACACCTCAAGGCCTTCGCCGGTATGCCGGAACAACAGCAGTCCGGCGCTTCGCTTCGGCTCGGTCAACGCCGTACCTCCGGGTGCGCGGCCAGCAGGGTCTCCACCGTATCGGCCTCCTCCGGCCGCTTGTCCTCGCGATAGCGGACCACCCGGGCGAAGCGCAGGGTGACACCGGCCGGGTAGCGGGTGGACCGCTGCAGTCCGTCGTAGGCGATCTCGACGACGAGTTCGGGGCGTACGGTCACCACCCAGCCGTCGTCCGAGACCGCCAGCTCCTTGAGCCGGGCGGTCTGCCACTCCAGCACGGCATCGGTCAGGCCCTTGAACGTCTTGCCGAGCATGGCGAAGGTGCCGTCCGGGTTGCGGGCGCCGAGGTGGAGGTTGGAGAGCCTGCCGGTGCGGCGGCCGTGGCCCCATTCGGCGGCCAGGACGACCAGGTCGAGGGTGTGGACGGGCTTCACCTTCAGCCAGGAGGCGCCCCGGCGGCCGGCGCTGTAGGGGGCGTCCAGGGCCTTGACGACCACGCCCTCGTGGCCGCGGGCGAGGGTGGCCGCGAGGAACTCCTCGGCGGCCGTCGCGTCGTCCGGCCCGGAGACCAGTGCCCGGCGCACCCGCATCGGTTCGGGGACCAGCCGGGCCAGCTCCGCGTGCCGTTCGGCGAAGGGGAGGTCGAGCAGGTCGTGGCCGTCGGCCGAGAGCACGTCGAAGAAGACGGGGGAGACCGGGACCTCCCGCGCCGCCTTCGCCACGTCCGTCCGGGAGCCGACCCGTCCCGCCGTCTCCTGGAAGGAGCGGGGCCGCCCGTCCGTGTCGAAGGAGATCACCTCGCCGTCCAGGATGAACCGGTCGCCCCGCAACTCCCGTGCGGCGGAGACCACTTCGGGGAGGCGTTCGGTGATGTCGTCGAGCGTCCTGGTGAAGATTCGTACCGTGTCGCCGTCCCGGTGGACCTGGACCCGGATGCCGTCCAGCTTCTCCTCGACCGCGCAGCCGCCCAGCTTCTCCACCGCCTCCGCGACCGAGGACGCGGTGTGCGCCAGCATGGGCAGCACGGGACGGCCGACGGTGAGCCGGAAGCGGTCCAGGGCGGCCGGGCCGTCCGCCAACAGCGACTCGGCCACCGTCTGGAGGGAACCGGCGAGCATCACCGCCCGGCGGACGGCGGCCGGGTCCGCGCCGGTCGCCTGCGCGAGCCCTTCGACGGCGACCGCGTCCAGGGCGCCCTGCCGCACCTCCCCGGTGATCAGCCCCAGCAGGAAGCGCTGTTCGTCCGCGGTCGC
This sequence comes from Streptomyces sp. NPDC058464, assembly GCF_042721035.1. NCBI lineage: Bacteria > Bacillati > Actinomycetota > Actinomycetes > Kitasatosporales > Streptomycetaceae > Streptomyces > Streptomyces sp. NPDC058464. The sequence continues at coordinate 23,632 of NZ_JBHXMA010000053.1, read as the reverse complement.
CGCGCCCATCAACTCGCCCACGATCCGGGCCCGTTCGGCCTGAGATCCGGTTCCGGAGACCTTGCCCAGCTCGCTGAGCCGGGCGTCGACCTCGCGCACGGTGAGGGACGGGGCGGCGGCCGGCGGGACGGGCCGGCTCAGCACCTTCCAGCCGACGCCGAGCCTGCCCTGCGGGAGCCGGCCGGCCAGGTAAGGGGATGACGACCGGGACGTCGTCGGGGGCCGTCTCCCGGAAGAGCTGGGCGAGCAGGGCGGTCTTGCGGGACCTGGCCGCGGTGGCGGCGACCTCCCGGGACACTTCGGCGAGCCGGGTCAGCAGCATGCAGCCATGGTGCAACGGGTGTGCCCGGACCACACCACAACGTGCGCGCCCGGACTACACCCGCACGGCCGCGTCCAGGTCCGCGAAGAGCAGCTCGCCGTTGATGGCCGCGCCCGCCCGGTAGCCGCGGCTCGCCGCGTTGACCACCTGCTCGGCGAAGCCGCTCGCGTTGCCGGCCGCCCACAGCCCGGGCACGGTCGTCAGGCCCCGCTCGTCGATCACGGGGTAGGCGCCGAAGGGGGTCTCCGCCAGCTCCGCGCCCAGCGCGATCAGCAGGTCGTTCTGCGGGACCGGGCGCGGGGCGACGAACAGTGCCTCCCGCGCGTGCACGCTCCCGTCGACGAGCTCCAACCCGGTCAGCCGGTCGTCCTCGACGCGCAGCACCGCGACCTCGCCCGGCACCACCCGGACCCCGGCCGCGGCCAGCCGGCGCAGGTCCTCGTCGGCCAGCTCGGCCTCCTCGACCTGGTGCAGGAAGAGGGTCACGTCCTTCGACCACTGGGTGACCATGAGCGCCTGGTGCGCGCTCATCGGGCTCGTGGCCAGCACGCCGAACGCCTGGTCGCGTACCTCCCAGCCGTGGCAGTACGGGCAGTGCACCACGTCCCGGCCGAAGCGCTCGGCCACCCCGGGGACGGCCGGGAGTTCGTCCTTGAGGCCGGTGGCGACGACCAGGTGCCGCGCCCGGACGGTACGGCCGCTCGCCAGCGACACCACGAATCCGTCGGAGCCGTCCGAGCCGTCCGAGCCGTTCGGGCCGTTCGGGCCGTCTGGGTCATCCTTCGCCGCGTCCACCGCCCGGTCCCGGACCAGCTCCACGCCGTACCGGGCGATCTCCTCCCGGCCCACGGCCAGGAACTCCGCGGGCGGCATGCCGTCCCGGGACAGGAAGCCCTGCATGTGCGCAGCCGGGGCGTTGCGCGGCTCGCCCGCGTCGACGACCAGGGTGCGGCGCCGGGCCCGGCCCAGGACCAGCGCCGCGGACAGCCCGGCCGCGCCGCCCCCGACGACGACCACTTCGTATGTATCGGTCATGGTGACCACCTCCGCCGCCGAGGGTTGCCCGGCCGCTGCCGGATTGACAAACGTCTTTGCCGAAACTGCAATGCAGGCATGACTACGGACGACGTCCTCGCAGGTGTGGGACCCCGGCTGCGCCGGCTCCGCAAGGAGCGGGAGGTCACCCTCGCCGCCCTCTCCGAGACCACCGGCATCTCGGTCAGCACCCTCTCCCGGCTGGAGTCCGGGCTGCGCAAGCCCAGCCTGGAGCTGCTGCTGCCGATCGCGCAGGCCCACCAGGTGCCCCTGGACGAACTGGTCGGCGCCCCGCCGGCCGGCGACCCCCGGGTGCGGGCGAAGCCGATGGAGCGGTTCGGCCGGACCTTCCTGCCGCTCACCCGGCAGCCCGGCGGTCTGCAGGCCTTCAAGGTGGTCGAACCGAAGCGGAAACTCGAACCCGAACCGCGTACCCATGAGGGCTACGAGTGGTTGTACGTGCTGTCCGGGAAGCTGCGGCTGGTGCTCGGCGACCATGACGTCGTGCTGGGGCCGGGGGAGGCGGCCGAGTTCGACACCCGGGTGCCGCACTGGTTCGGGTCGACGGGGGAGGGGCCGGTGGAGTTCCTCAGCCTGTTCGGGCCGCAGGGGGAGCGGATGCATGTACGGGCGCGTCCGAAGCGGGCGTGACGAATCCGGCGTTCCCCCGGGCGGCTGTTCCCTCCATGGCAAGCGACCGCTTAGTATGCGGTGGACCCGGTCAGACGACGGTCGGACGACGCAGTCGACGCAGTCCCGTGGAGGCACCGCATGCAGGCATGGCAAGTGCACGAGAACGGCGAGCCGAGCGAGGTGATGCGGCTCCAGGAGGTGGAGCTGCCCACGCCCGGCGACGGCCAGGTGCTGCTCAGGGTGCGTGCCGCCAACATCAACTTTCCCGATGTCCTGATGTGCCGGGGGCACTACCAGGTGCGCCCGCCGCTGCCGTTCACCCCCGGGGTGGAGATCTGCGGCGAGACCGAGGACGGCCGCCGGGTGCTCGCCAACCCCACCCTGCCGCACGGCGGTTTCGCCGAGTACGCGGTAGCGGACGCCGCCGCGCTGCTGCCGGCCCCGGACGCGCTGGACGACTCCGAGGCCGCCGCGCTGCACATCGGCTACCAGACGGGCTGGTTCGGCCTGCACCGCCGGGCGGCCCTGCAGGCGGGCGAGACGCTGCTCGTACACGCCGCCGCGGGCGGGGTCGGCAGTGCCGCCGTTCAGCTCGGCAAGGCGGCCGGGGCCCGGGTGATCGGCGTGGTCGGCGGCGCCGACAAGGCCGCCGTGGCCCGCGAGCAGGGCTGTGACGTCGTCATCGACCGGCGTGCCGAGGACGTCGTCGCCGCCGTCAAGGAGGCCACCGGTGGCCGCGGCGCCGACGTGATCTACGACCCGGTCGGCGGCGACGCATACACCCAGTCCACCAAGGTGGTCGCCTTCGAGGGCCGGATCGTGGTCGTCGGCTTCGCCAGCGGCACCATCCCGAGCCCGGGGCTCAACCACGCCCTGGTGAAGAACTACTCCATCCTGGGCCTGCACTGGGGCCTGTACGCCACCAAGAACCCCAGGCTGATCCTGGACTGCCACCGCCAGCTCACCGAGCTGGCCGCCAAGGGCGCCATCAAGCCCCTGGTGAGCGAGCGGGTCCCGCTGTCCGAGGCCGCGGCGGCCGTGCAGCGGGTCGGCGACGGCGTCACCACCGGCCGGGTCACCGTCGTACCGAAGGGAGCCGCAGCATGACCGATGCTGCCGAACTCACGCGCCGCACCGCCGAGTTGCTGGCCGCACACCCGCCCGCCACGACCGAGAAGCTCGACTTCCTCAAGGCCCGCTTCGACGCGGGGCTGGCCTGGGTGCACTACCCGGAGGGCCTCGGCGGCCTCGGTGCCCCGCGCTCCCTCCAGGTCGTCGTGGACGCCGAGCTGGAGGCCGCCGGCGCCCCCGACAACGACTCGCGCCGCAACGGCATCGGGCTCGGCATGGCCGCGCCGACCATCCTCAAGTACGGCACGGAGGAGCAGAAGCAGCGCTATCTGCGGCCGCTGTGGATCGGCGAGGAGGTCTGGTGCCAGCTGTTCAGCGAGCCGGGCGCCGGCTCCGACCTGGCCGCGCTGGGCACCCGGGCCGTCCGTGAGGGCGACGACTGGGTCGTCAACGGGCAGAAGGTGTGGACCTCCGGCGCGCACAACTCCCGCTGGGCCATCCTCATCGCCCGCACCGACCCGAACGTGCCCAAGCACGCGGGCATCACCTACTTCATCTGCGACATGACCGACCCGGGCGTGGACGTCCGGCCGCTGCGGCAGGTCACCGGCGAGGCCGAGTTCAACGAGGTCTTCCTCACCGACGTGCGCATCCCCGACTCCCGCCGCCTCGGTGAGATCGGCGACGGCTGGCGGGTCGCGCAGACCACCCTCAACAACGAGCGCGTCGCGATCGGCGGCATGCGGCTGCCCCGCGAGGGCGGCATGATCGGCCCGGTCGCGAAGACCTGGCGCGAACGCCCCGAGCTGCGCACCCACGACCTGCACCAGCGGCTGCTGAAGCTGTGGGTCGAGTCCGAGGTCGCCCGCCTCACCGCCGAGCGGTTGCGCCAGCAGCTGGTCGCAGGACAGCCCGGCCCGGAGGGCGCCGGAATGAAGCTCGCCTTCGCCCGCCTCAACCAGGAGATCAGCGGCCTAGAGGTCGAACTCCGGGGCGAGGAAGGCCTGTTGTACGACGACTGGACCATGCGCCGGCCCGAACTGGTGGACTTCGTCGGCCGCGACGCCGGCTACCGCTACCTCCGTGCCAAGGGCAACAGCATCGAGGGCGGGACCAGCGAGGTCCTGCTGAACATCGTCGCCGAACGCGTCCTGGGCCTGCCCTCGGAGCCGCGCACCGACAAGGACGTCGCCTGGAAGGACCTCGCCCGATGACCGACCTTTTGTACTCGGAGGAGGAAGAGGCGCTGCGGGCCGCGGTGCGGGATCTGCTCGCCGACCACTGCGACGCGCCGGGCGTCATCGCCCGCACCGAGTCGGACGTCCCGCACGACGCGGCCGCCTGGAAGGCCCTCACCGAGGGCATGGGGCTCGCCGGGCTGCTGGTACCGGAGAAGCTCGGCGGCCAGGGTGCCTCGCACCGCGAAGTCGCCGTCGTCCTGGAGGAGTTGGGGCGGGCGGTGGCGCCGGTGCCGTATCTGACCAGTGCCGTGGTGGCGACCGAGGCGCTGCTGGCCTGCGGTGAGGAGGAGCTGCTCGGGAAGCTGGCGTCCGGGCGGACCGTCGGGGCACTGGCCGTGGGGCTGCACGTCGCTCCGGGCGCGGGTTTCAAGACCGTACGCGTCGAGGACGGGCGCCTGTACGGCGAGTTGACCGGGATCGCGGACGCGGTCGCCGCGGACGTGCTGCTGGTGCCCGGGGACGACGGCGGGCTGTACGCGGTAGGGGCGGGTGCCGTGACGGTCACCCCGCAGGTCGCCTTCGACCTGACCCGGCCGCTCGGCACGGTGACCCTGGACGGGGCGGCCGGGCGCCGCGTGGGCGACGCGGAGCCGGCGGTACGGCGGGCGCTGCGGGCCGGGGCCGGGCTGCTGGCCTCCGAGCAGTTCGGCGTCGCCGAGTGGGCGTTGACCGAGACCGTGCGGTACCTCAAGGAGCGCAAGCAGTTCAACCGGCCGGTGGGCGGGTTCCAGGCGATCAAGCACCGGCTGGCGCAGCTGTGGCTGGAGGTCGTCAACCTCCGCGCGGCGGCGCGCGGGGCGGCCGACGCGCTGGCCTCCGGCGAGGACGCCGATGTGCTGGTGGCCGTCGCCCAGGCCTATGCGGCGCCGGTCGCGGTGCACGCTGCCGAGGAGGCGCTGCAGTTGCATGCGGGGATCGGGATGACCTGGGAACATCCGATCCATCTGTATCTGAAGCGGGCCAAGGCGGATTCGATCGCCTTCGGTACGGCGGGGGTGCATCGAGAAGCCTTGGCCGGACTGGTCGATCTTCAGGCGCCGTGAGTCTCGGTTGTCGACTGCGGGTGCGTGGGGGCTGGTCGCGCACCCGCGGCGGAGCCGCAAATGCGATACAGACCCGCGCCCCTTCCGGGGCGCTGCCGTTGCGGCTCGAATGAAGTGAACCAGGGGTGGCAGTCCAGCCAACTCCCTGCGCAGATACACCAATTGGGCTCTGTTCGCACGCATACTCCCTTCGGTCCCTCATGGCCCTACAAGGGAGGCAGAGCATGGCCCTCACCACCCGCCGCAGAGCCCTCACCACCCTCGGTGCCGCCCTCGTCGGCGGCGTCGCGTTGCCCGGCGCGCAGGCGTGGGCGGGCGGTGGTCACCGCGGCCGGCGGCCGCTGTGGCGTGCCCACGCGCACAACGACTACGAGCACACCCGCCCCCTCTACGACGCCCTCGACCACCGCTTCGGCAGCGTCGAGGCCGACATCTTCCTCGTCGGCGACCAGCTCCTCATCGGTCACACCGTGGACGACCTCGACCCGAGCCGCACCCTCGAATCCCTCTACCTCGACCCGCTGGCGGCGATCGTCAAGGCCGACCACGGTTCGGTGTACCGCGGTTGGCGCAGGCCGCTGCAGCTGCTCATCGACATCAAGACCGAGGGCTCCTCGACGTACCTGGAGCTCGACCGGCATCTGCGGCGCTACCCGCACCTGTTCACGACGTACGCCCACGGCCGGGTGATCCCCGGCGCGGTCACCAACGTGATCTCCGGTGACCGCGCCGCCCGTACGCCCATGGAGGCGCAGACCGTGCGCCGGGCCTTCTACGACGGCCGGCTGACCGACCTCGGCACCTCGGCGCCCGCCTCCTTCGTTCCGCTGATCAGCGACAACTGGCAGCTCAACTTCACCTGGCTCGGCGAGGGCGCGTTCCCCGACGCCGAGCGGCAGAAGCTGCTCGGCATCATCGGCCAGGCGCACGCGCACGGTCAGACGGTGCGCTTCTGGAACACCCCCGACGTGGCCGGGCCCGCCCGCGACGCGCTGTGGGGGGAGCTGTTGGCCGCCGGTGTCGACTACTTCAACACCGACGACCTGGCCGGCCTGGAGGCCTTCCTGGACGCCCACGCGGCGTCCTAAGACCACTCGAACGGGGGCCGTGTCAACGGCACGGGCCACCCCTCCGCTACGCCACACTTGCGGCCGAACGCCCCGAAACGGGCGTGGCGGAGGAGGTTCGCGATGGCCGTTTCCATCTCTGTGGTGCTGCTGCTCCTGTTGCTGGCCGTGATCTTCATGCGCCAGGGCGCGCTGAAGATCTCACACGCCCTGGTCTGCATGCTGTTCGGGTTCTTCCTGGCCAGCACCAGCATGGCGCCGACCATCACCAGCGGGCTCACCGCGACCGCCGATCTGGTCAGCAGTCTGAAACCCTGAGCCACCCGGTCAGGGTTTCCAGAAGACCCCGATCCCGTTCGCCACGGCGCGTTCCGGGGTGTCGGTCGGGTGGTTGAGCACGCTCACCGTCTTCGCCCCCGGGGTGCGGGCCACCATCGTCGTGGAGCCGCCGCCGTCCAGGCTGAACGCGTCGTCCGCTCCCAACTGCCGCATCTCGTCGGCGACTTCGGCGATGGTCATGCCGCTGCGGTAGGCCGCCGCGCCGTCCAGTGCCAGCAGCAGGAGCCTCCGTCCGCCGTTCGCGTGGCCGACGGCCGTGCGTACGGCCGAGGTGGTGTCGTTCAGCCCGGCCAGCGGTCGGCCGTCGCGCAGCACGGGGTAGCCGCCGACCGCGAAGCGGTACCGGATCCAGGTGGCGGACGCCATCATGCGCTCGCGCACCGTGACCCGTTCGCCCTTGGTGAGGGCGCGCAGCTTGTCCGCGCCCGCCTCCCGGCCCACCAGGACGGTCGTCCCCGGGGCGATCGCGCCGCTGCCCGGGGTGGCGGACGTGGCGACGACCTTGCCGGCGCGGATCTTCACCTCGTAGGTGTCCGTGCTGCACCCGGCGGCCCGGTCGGTGTCCGAGCCGCAGGTGGCGCGCTTGCGGGAGGCCGCGCCCCAGGCGGCGGTGTAGGCCCCGACGGACCCCTGTGCCAGCGCGTACTGGTTGAGGCCGCGCAGGGTGAGGGTGGCGTCGGGGGTGCGGACCGTGCCGGCGAGCGTCAGCCGGTCGAGCCGGGCCCGGCGGTCCACGCCGACGCCGAAGACGTCGGTGGTGTCGGTGCCGGGCGGCAGCGACGGGCCGAACCGCTGGGCCGTCGGCACCGCCGCCTTGAGCACCCTGCCGTGTGCGATCGCCGGTCCGACGCTCGCGCCGGTCGCCTCGACGCCGGGGTGCTGGGCCTCGGTGATGTTGAAGAAGTCGCCGTTCACGCCCGCGACCGCGCCCGCCGCGTCCGCCATCGCGGACACCGGCGACCGTGCGGCCACGGCGCCCGGGGAGAGCAGGTCCACGTGGACGTGCGGGTCGGTCAGGTCGACGGTCAGCAGATGGGCGTGGACCGTGCCCTTGGCCGCCGGGAGGTCGAACTGCCGGTAGGTGACGCCGGACGCGATGCGTCCGGCGCCCGACACGGCGCCGGCCGGTGCCGCCCCCGCGAGGGCCGCACCGGCCAGCATGCCGGACGTGGTGAGAAGCGTGCACAGAGTTCGGGTCGTCGCTGCAAGTCGTCTCCGACGATGCGTCACCGCACCCCCTGATGTCTCGTCAAGTTCCTCAGGACTCCGGGGAAGTGCAGCAGACGAGAGTGACCGGCAGGGCTGCTAGGCGTCGACTACGCGAGAACGGGTGAGGAAACGCACCCCCTCGGGTGCCTCCAGGGAGAAGCCGCTCCCCCGTCCGGGTACCACGTCCACGATCAGCCGGGTGTGGCTCCACACCTCGTACTGGCTGCGGGACATCCAGAAGGTGACCGGCTGCTCGACACCGTCCACCGCCAGCTCGGCCAGCAGTACGTCCGAGCCGCCGGTGCGGAACTCGCCGTCCGGGTAGCACATGGGCGCACTGCCGTCGCAGCAGCCGCCGGACTGGTGGAACATCAGCGGGCCGTGCTCGGCGTGCAGCCGGCGCACCAGTTCGGCGGCCTGCGGGGTGAGTTCGACGCGCGGCGGCGTCGCTGTCGTGTCGGCCATGGTCACCCTCCTGGGGCCGGGGCGGCGGACCCCTCAGTCTCACCGCTGTGTCACCGGCGCGTCCAGAACCGGGCGTTGATCTACTCGGTGCGCAGTGCCGTCGCCGTCCGGACCCGGGCCGCCCAGCCCGCCGGGAGCAGCGCGCCGAGGACCGCGATCGCCGTGCCGCTCAGGGCGAGGAGGAGCAGGCCGGACGTCCGGTAGACGTCGAGGACCACGTCGGGCAGGCGCAGTCCGGCGCTGTCGCCCATGGCGGGCATGACGACGCGGTGCACGGCGAGACCCAGCGGGACGCCGAGCGCCCCACCCGCCAGCCCCGGCAGGACGACCGAGGCGATCACCAGCGTCACCGTCTGCCGGGGCGTCATCCCGAGCGCCTTGTGGATGCCCAGGTCGCGGATGCGCTCATGGGTGTCGAGGACGACCCCGCCCAGCACCCCGAGTCCGGCCACCGTCATCAGGATCAGGGTGAGCGCCGCCGCCAGCGTGTCGAGGGCGACCGCGCCGTCGCTGCCGTTGACCGACTTGGTGTCGGTGGCCGAGACGCCGAGCGGCTTCAGGGCCGCGTTCAGGTGTTTCACGTAGGCGTCGGCGTCGGTGCCCGGGGTGAGCCGTACGGCGTGGTCGGCCGGGTGCAGGTCCGGGGCGGCGGTCCGGAGCGTCGCGAGGTCCGTGAACACCCGCAGGCCCTGCTCTCCGATGTCGAAGACCTCGCCGACGATCCGGATCCGCACCGGCGAGCCGTTCACGGTGAAGGTGACGGTGTCGCCCACCTCGGCTCCGCTCGCGGTCAGGAACGGGGTCGCCACCACCGCCTCACCGGCCGCCCGGACCCAGCGCCCGGACACCATCACGAACCCGCCCCAGGAGGCGTCGCCGTCGTAGGCGACCACCGGCACGCCGTCCGTCACCCCGGCGACCTTGGCCTCGGTCCTGACGCTGCCGTACTGGTCGCGGGTGCCGGGCTGAGCGGCGATCGCGGCCTCGACGGCGGCGGCCTGTGCGGCCGTGACCCGTGGCGCGTCCGGCCCTACGGGTACCGGGCCGGCCGTGCGACCGGCGCCCACGGTCACGTCCGCCGCGTTGTGGTTCTTGGCGGCCACCACCTCTCCCAGCGATGCGGCCATCCCGGTGGCGAAGGTGACCGCCGCCGTGCCGAAGACGACCGCCGCGACCATCGAGGCGGCGCGGGCGGGCCGGTGGAAGGGCCGGGCCAGGCCGAGGCCCACCGGCCGCGGCACCGGCAGCCGGGCCGCCAGCCGGGCCGCCGTACGGCCCCGGCCCGCCGCCGGGGTCCGGCCCACGGCCAGCGCGTCGACCGTGCGCAGTCGCCCGGCCCGCCAGGCGCTCAGCCACGCCGTGCCGGACACCACGCCCAGTACCCCGCCCACGACGGCCAGATCGACGCCGGCGGAGACCCCGAGCCCGACCGAGCCGTACACGGCCGCGGTGTCCGCCAGCAGCGGCGCCGCGAGCAACTGCCCGACGACCACACCGAGCCCGGCGCCGGTCGCGGCCGGGAGCAGCGCCTGCGCGACGTAGGCGCGGACGACCTGTGCCGGAGTGCAGCCGACCGCCTTCAGGACGCCGATCCGCCGCAGCCCGGTGCCCACCGCACCGGCGACCACGTTCCCGACGACCAGCGCCGACATGGCCAGGCCCAGCACCCCGAAGGCGACCAGGAACGGCACGTACAGGGCGGTCTCGCGGGTCGCGAACAGCCTGACGGAGAGCCAGGACCGGGCGTCGGTGAGCGCGCCCTTCGGTACGGCCGCCGCCACCGCCGCGCGGTCCCGGGCGACCTGGGCGTCGGTGGCCGCGTGGGCGAAGCGGTACAGCATCTGATAGCCGTCGGGGCGGCCGGACCCGGTGAGGGCCGAGATCTGGGCGGGCACCACCCAGGCGTCGGCGGTACGGCTCACCGAGCGGGCCGTGCCGACCACCCTGAGCGTCGGGTCGCCGGGCACTCCGGGGAACTCCAGCGCCTCCCCGAGGCGCACGGGCGGCGCGTCCGGGTCCGTCGCGAGCACGATCTCGCCGGTCCGCCGGGCCCAGCGGCCCGCGGTCAGCGTGACCCGGTCCACCGCCCCGCCGGGGTCCGCGCGGCCGACGACCGACAACGCGCCCGAGTGGTCCGGTGCGGCGGTCGCCGTCGGGAACGGGCCGGACGACGCCGTCACCCCGGAGGACCGGGCGGAGGCGGCGATCCGGGCCGGTGTGGCCAGGCGCGCGTCGAACTGCGCGGTGAGCTGAGCGCCGTGCTGGCGCCCGAACGCCCGGTCGAAGGGAGCCCGCGAGGCCATCAGCAGCGCACCGGCCAGCACCGACGCCGTCACCGCCAGCAGCGCGGCAAGGGCGATGACCAGGGTCTGCGTACGGCGCCGGGTCATGCCCGACCGGACGACCCGGCCGAGGCCGCTCATCGGACCGTCTCCGCCGCGACGTCGGCGGTGATCCGGCCGTCGGCCAGCCGGATCGTGCGCCGGGTGCAGGCCTTGGCCAGGTCCTGGTCGTGGGTGACCAGGACGAGGGTCTGGCCGTCGGCGTTCAGTTCCCGCAGGAGACGGGCGACGTCGGCACCGGACGCGGAGTCCAGGGCTCCCGTCGGTTCGTCGGCCAGCAGCAGCGCGGGCCGGTTCATCAACGCCCGGGCCACCGCGACGCGTTGGCGTTGACCGCCGGAGAGCCGGCCGGGGTAGGCGGTCGCCTGGGCCGCGATGCCCAGCGACTCGAGCAGCTCCCCGGCCCGGCGGGCGGCCTCCCGCCGTCCCGTTCCGGCGAGTCGGGCGGCCAGCGCCACGTTGTCGGCGACGGTCAGGTCGTCCAGCAGGTTGAAGAACTGGAACACCATCCCGACGCTCGCCCGCCGGTAGCGGGCCGCGCCCGCCTCGCCCAGCCCGTCCACCCGCACGCCGTCCACGGTGACCGTGCCCTCGTCCGGCCGGTCCAGGCCCGCGATCAGGTTGAGCAGCGTCGACTTGCCGCTGCCGGAAGGCCCCAGCACGGCGACGGCCTCCCCGGGTGCCACGGTCAGGGTCACGTCCAGCAGCGCGGGCGGTCCGGCGTCGTAACGCCGGGTCACGTCCCGCAGTTCGATCAGCGGTGCCGTCATCGGTGGGCCTCCGTCCCTCGGTGGCCGCCGACGCTAGGGAACGGGCCGGGGCGGGCACGACGGCCGCCGGGGGTAATCGCCGTACCGTGTCGGGAGTACGGGGCGCGAGGTCATCCTGGAGATGTAGTCGGAAGAGGGATGCCCGGCGGGCGAAGGCCGCCCAGAATGAGGCGATGACGACGAGACGGGCGTCCGGCCCGCTGGCACGACTGCGCGCGCTCGCCGGGCCGGGCGGTCCCGCGCCCGAGCTCACCGCGCGAGGCCGGCTCTTCGACGCCGGCCTCGCCCTGCTGATCCTCGTGTCCGAGATCCAGTACGCGGTGGACCCGGACGGGCCGACCGGGCGGCACCGCATGGCGGGCCTGGTCTGCCTGGCGTTCCTCTCCTCCGTGCCGCTCGCCTGGCGCCGCCGCTACCCGCTGGCGGTGCTCTGGATCGTGCTGGCGGCGAACGTGCTCACCCCCGACGACGTCACCCGGCTCACCTTCTACGCCTGTGTCATCGCCGCCTACAGCGCGGCCGCGTACAGCCCCCACCGGGTGGCGGCCACGAGCACGCTCGCGCTGGCCGTGCTGCTGACCTTCACGATCGGGCGGTCGGTCCCGCACACCCCCTTCGGCGCCGAACCCACCGTCCCCACCCAGTACGTGCCCCTCTTCATCGCCGCCCCGCTGGTCGTGGCCACCCTCGGACTGCGCACGTGGAAGATCCGGGCGGCCGAGAGCCGGATGCGGCTTGCGGAGGTGGAACGGCGCCAGGCCGAGGCGCTGCGCAGTGCCGTCGAGCACGAACGGGCCCGGATCGCCCGGGAGTTGCACGACGTCGTGACGCACAACGTCAGCGTGATGGTCATCCAGGCCGGCGCCGCCCGTAAGATCATGGACAGTTCGCCCGAGCAGGCACGCGAGGCGCTGCTCGCGGTGGAGGCGGGCGGCCGTACGGCGATGGGGGAGCTGCGGCAGGTGATGGGGCTGCTCACGATGGACGACCCCGAGGAGACGGAACTGGAGCCGCAGCCCGGTCTGGAGCGGCTCGGCCCGCTGGTCGACCGGACCCGGGGCACCGGCACCCCCGTCGAGCTGTCCGTCTCCGGAACGGTCCGGCCGCTGCCCGGCGGGGTCGAGCTGGCCGCCTACCGTGTGGTCCAGGAAGCGCTGACCAACGCCCTGAAGCACGCGTCCGGTTCGCGGGCCGTCGTGCGCGTGGACTACGGCGAGGACGAACTGCGCGTCGAGGTCGCCGACTCCGGCGGCACCCCCGGACCGGCCGCCGCGACGGGCAACGGACGCGGACTGATCGGGCTGCGCGAGCGGCTCGCCGTGCACGGCGGCACCCTGAGCAACGGACCGCGTCCGCTGGGCGGTTACCGGGTTCGGGCCCGGATACCCCTGGAGCGCGCGTGAGTTCGCCGGCGAACCCGCCGCGGGTCGTCGTCGCGGACGACCAGGCACTGGTGCGCACCGGCTTCCGGCTGATCCTCGCGGCCGACGGCATCGAGGTCGTCGCCGAGGCCACCGACGGCCACGAGGCCGTGGACGCGGTACGGCGCACCCGGCCGGACGTCGTCCTGATGGACATCCGGATGCCCGAGCTGGACGGCCTGGAGGCGACCCGCCGGATCCTCGCCACCCCCGACCCGCCGCGCATCCTCATGCTGACCACCTTCGACCTCGACCGGTACGTGTACGCGGCGCTGTCCGCCGGAGCCAGCGGCTTTCTGCTCAAGGACGTCACGCCCGAGCACCTGACGGCCGCCGTCCGCACGGTCCGGTCCGGCGACGCGCTGCTGGCACCCGCCATCACCCGCCGCCTCGTCGAACGGTTCGCCCGGGCCGGTACCGACGGCGCCGCCCTGCACCGCGACCTCGCCCACCTCACCCCCCGGGAACTCGACGTCCTGCGCCTGCTGGCCGAGGGCCTGTCCAACGCCGGCCTGGCAGCCCGCCTCCACCTCTCCGAGGCCACCGTCAAGACCCACGTCTCCCGCGTCCTCGGCAAACTCTCCCTGCGCGACCGCGCCCAGGCGGTGGTCGTCGCCTACGAGACGGGACTGGTCACCCCGGGCGGCCGCTGAGGGGCTCTGTCCGGCGGGCCCACGTCCCTGGTGCGCGTCTTCATATGTAGATACTGTCTCTGTATGAGACAGCCCTTCGTCACTCGTTTCTCCGTGTATCCGGTGGCCGGCCGGGACTCCATGCTGCTCAACCTCTCCGGTGCGCACGCCCCGTACTTCACCCGCAACATCGTGGTCGTCGAGGACTCCGAGGGCCGGACCGGGCTCGGCGAGGTGCCCGGCGGGGAGGCGATCACCCGGACCCTGCGGGATGCCGAGCCGCTGGTCGTCGGCTCCCGGCTGGGCGACCACCAGCGGGTGCTGCGGGTCATGGGGGAGCGGTTCGCGGGGCGGGACGCCGGCGGCCGCGGGGAGCAGACCTTCGACCTGCGCACCACCGTGCACGCCGTCACCGCCGTCGAGTCCGCCCTGCTCGACCTGCTCGGCCAGCACCTGGAGGTGCCGGTCGCCGCCCTGCTCGGCGACGGCAAGCAGCGCGACTCGGTACGCGTCCTCGGCTACCTCTTCTACGTGGGCGACCCCGACCGCACCGACCTGGACTACCTCCGCGAACCCGACGCCGACGTGGAGTGGTACCGGATCCGCCGTGAGGAGGCCCTCACCCCGGAGTCCATCGTCCGGCAGGCCGAGGCGGCCTACGACCGCTACGGCTTCCGCGACTTCAAGCTCAAGGGCGGAGTCCTGGCCGGCGCCGAGGAGGTCAAGGCCGTACAGGCGCTCAAGCAGCGCTTCCCCGAGGCCCGCATCACCCTCGACCCCAACGGCGCCTGGTCCCTGCGCGAGGCCGTCGAGCTGTGCCGTCCGCTGCTCGGCACGCTCGCCTACGCCGAGGACCCCTGCGGTGCCGAGGGCGGCTACTCCGGGCGCGAGATCCTCGCCGAGTTCCGCCGGGCCACCGGGTTGCCCACCGCGACCAACATGATCGCCACCGACTGGCGGCAGCTCACCCACGCCCTCGCCCTGCAGTCGGTGTCGATCCCCCTCGCGGACCCGCACTTCTGGACCATGCGCGGGTCGGTCCGGGTGGCCCAGCTCTGCCACGAGACGGGGCTGACCTGGGGCTGCCACTCCAACAACCACTTCGACATCTCACTGGCCATGATGGCCCACTGCGGTGCCGCGGCCCCCGGCGACTACAACGCCCTGGACACGCACTGGATCTGGCAGGAGGGACAGGAGCGCCTCACCGAGGAACCGCCGACGATCACCGGCGGGGAGGTCGCCGTCACCGACGCCCCCGGCCTCGGCGTCCGGCTCGACATGGACCGGCTGCTCGCGGCCCACGCCCTCCACGAGGAGCAGAACCTCGGCGCGGGCCGGGACGACGCGGCCGGGATGCGCTACCTGGTGGAGGACTGGACCTTCGACGCCAAACGGCCCTGCCTGGTGCGGTGAGCCGTCAGCGCCGTCAGCGCCGTCAGCGCCGGTAGAACCGTCCCCGCGGTCCCCGGCTGTCCCGCCGTCAGGCGCCCCGCGCCGCCGGGGCCTGCTCGGCCGGGGCCGTGGTGTGTCCCGCCGCCCTGAGCGTTCCCTGCTGCCGGGGCGTACGCAGCAGGACGACCGAGACCAGGGCGGCCAGCAGCGTCAGGCTGCCCGCCGTGATCAGGCACAGGCGCATGCCGTCCAGGAAGGAGTCGCCGAGCGCACCCATCGTCTGCCCGGTCCGCGCGCCCAGGTCCAGCCCGGCGACCGCGCCGAGACCCTCCGACTGCGCGGTCGTGACGATCCGGTCCTGCGCCGCGCCGGTGATCCCCGCGTCGGTGAGGTGACCCGGCAGCGCGTCGAGGGCCCGGGTGGTGAGCAGCGCGCCCAGGACGGCCGGGCCGAGGGCGCCGCCGACCTGCCGGAAGGCGTTGTTGCCCGCGGCGGCCATGCCGGCCAGGTGGTACGGCACGGCGGCCACCGCGGTCGCGGTCATCGGCGTCATGACGAAGCCGATGCCGAGGCCCAGCAGGGCGAGCCGCCAGGCCGCCGAGCCGAACGAGGTGTCGGCCGCCAGACCGGTCAGCGCGAACTGGGCGGCGGCAACCAGCAGCAGACCGCCGGTGATCATCACCCGCGCCGATATCCGGTGCATCAGCCGCCCGGCCGGCCCGCCGACCAGCAGGGCCGCCCCGGTGACCGTCAGCAGCCGCCAGGCGGCGTCCATGGTGTCGAGCCGCTGCACCATGCCGAAGTAGAGGCTGAGCACGAAGAAGAACCCGATGAGCGCCAGGAAGCTGGTCATCGCGACCAGCGTGGTGGCGGTGAAGGCGGGGCTGCGGAACAGGCTCAGGTCCAGCATCGGGCTGTCGCTGCGCCGCTCCGCCAGCACGAACCCGGCGCCGGCGACCACGGCCGTGAACAGCGCCACCATCACCTTGACGTCGGTGAACGAGCCCGCCCCGCCCTCGATCACGCCGTACACCAGCGCCGTGACCGCGAGCGTGGCGGTGAGCTGGCCGGGCCAGTCCAGGCGGCGCCCGTGCGGCGCCCGTGAGTCGGGCAGCCGCAGGGCCGCGACGGCGACGGCCAGCAGCGCGACGGGAACGCTCGGCAGATAGACCCAGCGCCAGGAGAAGTGCTGGACGATCACCCCGGCGATCAGCGGACCGACGGCCAGGGCCGCCATCAGGCAGGTGGCCCAGATACCGATGAACTTGCCGCGCTCCCGGTGGTCCGGCACGGCGTGGCTGATCAGCGCGAGCGTGGTCGGCAGCAGCGCGGCCGCGCCGACGCCGGCCAGGGCCTGTCCGGCCCAGACGACCTCGATCGAGTGCGCGCACAGGGCGGTGACCGCGCCCGCCGCCGAGAACAGCAGGCCCGCCAGGAAGACCTTCTTGCGCCCGTGGACGTCCCCGAAGACGCCGGCGGTCAGGATGAAGGCGGCCATCGGCAGCACGAACGCGTCCTGCACCCACGACAGTTGGGCGGTCGAGGCATTGAGCGCGGCCTGCAGGGCGGGCAGGCTCACGGCGACGGTGGTGACCGGAAGATAGGCGACGAAGACGCCCAGGCAGGCCATCACGATGGTGGCCGCCCGTCGCTCGACCGGCCCGCTCGCCGGTGTCGTGACGTTCACGGAGATACTCCTTCGCGGCGCACCGCACCGCGGTCGAGGGCCACCGGCGGGTCCGGCGACCTGTGTCGTACGGGTGTCCGAGGGGAAACCCGCCGCCACAGCATCCGGTCTGCACCCCCGCAACCACCAACCAAGGGGCCCTGCGGCTGCAGAAACCTCCATTCACCCCGCGCCTCCGTGACAGACTTCCGCCATGCTCGACATCGTGGACAGAAAGATCCTCCGCGCCCTGCAGTGCGCGCCCCGGCTGCCCTTCCGCCGGATCGGCGAGGTGGCCGGTGTCTCCGAGCAGACCGCGGCCCGCCGCTACCAGGCGCTGCGCCGCAGCGGCACGTTGCGCGTGCTGGGACTCGTCAACCCCCGGGTGTACGGCTCCGCGCAGTGGGTGGCCCGGGTCCGCTGCCGCCCCGACCGCGTCGCCCCGCTCGCCGACGCCCTGGCCCGGCGCCCCGACATCTCCTACGCCCATCTGGCCTCGGGCGGTTCGGAGATCTTCTGCGTGATCCGCTCGCCGCTCGACACCGAGCGCGACGACGCCCTGTTCCGGCAGCTGCCGAAGTCCGCCTCGGTCCTGGACGTCAGCGTCGACCTGCTCCTGCACGAGTACGGCGCCCCCGGCACCGCCGAGTGGACCGGCTACGGCCACAGTCTCGACGCCGAGCAGGTACGGCTGCTCACGGCGGAACGGCCACCGCCCGCCGCCGTGCCCCCGCCGCCTCCCGCGGAGGAGGACGCCCCGCTGCTCGACGCCCTCGCCGAGGACGGCCGTACCACCCACACCCGCCTCGCCGAGCGCACCGGCTGGTCGTCGGCCCGGGTGGCCCGTCGGCTGGAGGCGCTGGAGGGCTCCGGCACCCTGGAGTACGAGGTCGAACTGCTGCCGGAGCACCTGGGGTACCCCCTCAACGCCACCGTCTGGCTGCGCGTGGCCCCCGCCCATCTGGAGCGGGTCGGCGAGGAGTTCGCCCGCCACGAGGAGGTCCCGTTCGCCGGGGCCGTCACCGGTGAGTACAACCTGCTGGTCAGCGTCGTCGCCCGGGACCCCGACGACTTCTACCGCTACCTGACCACGCGCGTGGCCGCGACCTCGGGCATCGACGGCTACAGCGTCAGCATGCGGGCCCGCCCCCTCAAGAAGGCGGCATCCCTCATCTCCCGGGGCCGGCTGGTGCCTGCGGTGTCCCTTTAGACGGCATCCCCGGTGTCCTTCTAGACGGAATCCCGGGTGTCCCCGGTGCCCCAGGAATCCCCGGTGCCCCCGGAATGGCCCGAGTCCTTCTCGGCGGCCACGAGCGACACAGGCAGTCGCCGTACCCCGTGCATCAGCAGGCCCGGCGCCCACTCCAGGTCCGCCTCGGCCACGGTCAGGCTCAGGCCCGCCACCCGCCGTACGAACGCGGCGACCGCGACCTCGGCCTCCATCCGGGCCAGCGGGGCGCCCAGGCAGTGGTGGACGCCGTGGCCGAAGGCGAGATGGCCGCCGGCCGGACGGTCCGGGCGGAAGGTGTCCGGGTCCTCGAACCGGGCCGGGTCCCGGTTGGCCGCCGCCAGGGACACCAGCAGCATGTCGCCGCGCCGCACCGGCACCTCGCCCACCAGCAGGTCCTCGGTGGCGAAACGCTCGGTCGCCGTCACCACCGGCCCGTCGATCCGGAGGAACTCCTCGACCGCCGCGGGGATCAGCCCCGGGTCGGCGCGGAGCGCCTTGAGGAGGTCAGGCTGCCGGGCGAGGCCGAGGAGCACGGCGCCGATGAGGTTCGCGGTCGTCTCGTACCCGGCGATCAGCAGCAGGAAGGCCATGCCGACCAGCTCCGGGTCGGTGAGCCGGTCCTCGCCGGTGTCACCGGCCAGCGCGCTCAGCAGGTCCGGTCCGGGCTCGGCCCGCTTGCCGGCGATCAGCTCCGCCAGATACCCGCTCATCCATACGTAGGCCTCCTCCCGGTCCGAACCGGCGACCGGGGCCACGATCTGCTCCGAGGCCCAGCGGAACCGGTCCCAGTCGCCCAGCGGCACACCGAGCAGTTCGCAGATCACCGAGATGGGCACGCGGGCGGCGAAGCCGTCGACCAGGTCCGGTGTCTCCGCGGCCAGGACGTCGTCCGCCAGCCGGGACGCGATCTCCCGGGTCCGCGGCCGCAGCGCCTCCACCCGCTGCGGGGTGAAGGCGCGTGCCACCACCTTGCGCAGCCGGGTGTGGTCGGGCGGGTCCATGGTCAGCATGTAGTCGACCCCGACCTCGTCGCGGACCCCGCTCATCAGCCAGCCGGGCTCCAGGCCCGCGCGTTCGCTGCGCTTGGACACCCGCGGATCGGTGAGCACCCGGCGTGCCGCCTCGTATCCCGTGACCAGCAACTGCCGCGGTGCACCGGCCGGTTCACAGCGGTGTGCGACCCCCGACTCCGTCAGCGGCCGCAGTACCGCGTGCGGGTCCGCCCGGAACGCGGACCCCTCCAGTACGGTCCGCAGCGCGGCGCCCTCGCCGCCCGGGGTCTGTGTGGTCATCGAGGTCTCCCGCTTGAGAATGTTGCTTTCTTCGGCAAATATTATCGGCAAGCATTACGGTCAAGTGGGGGACTGTCAAGGAGAGTTCGGAGGCAGTGGATGCTAGAAACTGGCCCGTGTTCCGCCGTCGACCGTCACCATCGCGCCCGTGACGTAGGCCGCGGCCGGCGACATCAGGAACGCGGCGGTGCGGCCGAACTCCTCCGGAGTGCCGAGGCGGCGCAGCGGGATGCCGGCGGCGGTGGTGCCGGCGTCGCCGGTGATCGACTGGAGTTCGAGCGTCCGGTCGGTCCCGATGTGGGCCGGCACCAGCCCGACCACCCGGATGCCCCGCGGGCCCACCTCCCCGGCGAGGGTCTTCGCGTAGCCGGCCAGCGCCGGCCGCAGGGCGTTGGAGACGACGAGGCCGGGGATCGGCTCGTACACCGAGGTCGACAGGACGAAACCGATCACCCCGCCCTCGCCGAGCCGCGCGGCGACGGCCCGCGACAGCCGTACCGCGCCCAGGAAGCCCGATTCGAAGGAGGCCCGCCACTGGTCGTCGTCGATGCTGTCGGTGGTGCCCGTCGGCGGGCCGCCGACGCTGATCAGCACACCGTCCAGCCTTGCGAACGCCTGGTGCGCCGCAGCGATCAGCCGGTCCGGCGTCCCGGCGTCGGCGTTGTCCGCGACCACCCCGACGGCCTGCCCGGGGCCGCCCAGCTCCGCCTCGGCCGCGGCCGGCGAGTGCGTGCTGCGCCCGCTGACCACCACCCTGGCGCCGCCCGAGGTCAGTTCGCGGGCGGCGGCCAGGCCCAGACCACGGGTGCCGCCGGTGACGATGTAGACGCGGTCCTTCAGTCCGAGATCCATCTCTGCTCCCCAGTTCCCGAGGCTCCCCGGTTCCCGAGGCTCCCCGATTCCCGCGCTAGTCCCGTGCGCCCGTCACAGCATGGCCTTCTGCGGCTGGGTGGCCACCACGATGACGGTCGTCGTGTCCGCGGTCAGGGCCGCCTTGAACTCGCGCTGCAGGTCCTCGGTCGTGTCGACGTCGACCGCACGGCAGCCGAAACCGCGGGCCACCCCGGCGATGTCCAGGCCGGGCAGGTCGAGGCCGGGCACGCCCGGCGTCTCCTCCAGGACCGCGAACGACTTGAGGATCGAGTACTCCTGGTTGCGCATCACGACGTAGACGATCGGCAGCCGGTGTTGCGCCGCCGTCCAGACGGACTGCACGGAGTACTGGAAGGAGCCGTCGCCGATCAGCCCGACGACCGGCCGGGGCACACCCCGTTCCCGGTCGGCCAGGGCCACCCCGACGGCGGCCGGCGCGCCCCATCCGATGCCGCCGCTCGCGGTGGCGAAGAAGGAGCCGGTCCGGGTGGTGGGCAGCCACTCGATCTGCTGGGCCATCGTGGACGTCGACTCGTTGACGATGACCGCGTCGGCCGGCTTGACGCTGCTCAGGGCGGCGTACACCTCCGGCGGGGTCAGCGGGCTGTTCGGCGCCTCCGGCAGCACCCGGGGGCGCTCCATCGGCTGCGGGGCGGTCCGGGCCGATCCGTCCTCGACGGTGGCAAGGAGCAGCTCGATCGCCGTCTTGGGGTCGCCCAGCAGGCTGTCGCCCACGCGGGCGGCGGCGGCCACGTCGGGGTTGCCGGTGATCTGGAGGAGCTCGGTGCCGTCGGGCAGGTAGGGGCCCGGGACGTAGGGGTAGTAGCGGAAGACCTCCGCGCCGATCACGACCACCAGGTCGTGCCCCTCCAGACGGTCGCTGATGGTCTTGACCGACATGCCGAGTGGCCCGCGGAAGAGCGGGTGGTCCTCGGGGAAGGAGGCGCGGTCGAGGAGCGGGGAGCCGTAGACGGCCGCGCGCAGCCTCTCCGCGAGCGCGACGGCCACGTCCCAGCCGCCGGCCTTGTCGACCTCGGGCCCGAAGACCAGCGCCGGACGGCTGCTGGCCGAGATGCGGTCGGCGAACGCGCGCAGCCGGTCCGGGTCGGGCACCACCCGGTCGCTGAAGGTCCGCATACGGGTGAAGCCGGACAGCGGCCGCTTCCAGTCGTCCATCGGCACGGACAGGTAGACGGGACCGGCGGGCGGCTGCAGGGCCATCGCGTAGGCCCGCAGGAACGCCTCGGGCACGTCCTCGGCGCGTGCGGGTTCGTACGACCACTTCACCCACGGCTTGGGCAGCGTGGTGGCCTCCCGGTTGCCCAGGTAGGGCTCGCCGATCAGCAGTTCCCGGTGCTGCTGGCCGGAGGTGACGATCAGCGGGGTGTTGCCGTGATAGGCGGCGACCAGGTTGCCGACGGCGTTGCCCAGCCCGGCCGAGGAGTGCACGTTGACCAGCGCGGGTCGCCCTGTGACCTGGGCGAAGGTGTCCGCCATCGCGATGACGGAGGCCTCCTGCAGGGCGAGTACGTAGGTGAAGTCCGCCGGGAACTCCTGCAGGAACGGCTGTTCGGTGGACCCCGGATTGCCGAAGACGGTGGTGAGTCCGAGGGAACGCAGCAGATCGTAGGTCACGCTTCGGACGGTGGCTTGTGCGGTCATGGCGGCCTGCCAGCTGTCGTGCCGGGCCCGATATCGGGATGAACCGTCCCATCCTGACCCGACCTCGGCCGCCACGCCTTCCGTCCGATGACTGAAGGGCCTGCTGAAACGACGGGTCCGGGCCGGGGACGGCCGGCTGACGGCACACCTCGGTTCCGGCGTCGGTCGGATGACCGAAGCCGGAACACCCCGGGCCGTCGGAGTGTGGTGTCAGCCGTTGGGTGCGACCAACACCTTCATGACCTCGGCGGAGCGCAGGGTGTCGATCGCCCGCAGGGCCTCGCCGACCGGGACGATCTCCGTGGTGAGGTCGTCGACGCGGATGTCGCCGCGGGCGAGCAGGCCGACGGCGTCGTCGAACTCGGAGCCGTACACGAACGACCCACGGATGGTGATCTCCTTGAGCAGGACGACATCGGGGTCGAAGCCGCCGCCGGGCCCCGCCCCCACGTTGACCAGCACCCCGCCGGGGGCCAGCAGCCGCAGGGCCTCCGCCCGGGCCGCCGCGTTGCCCGAGCACTCGAACACCACGTCCACCGTGGAGTCGGGGAGTCCGGCGCCCGACTCGGCCGGGCTCAGGGTCAGCTCGGCGCCGGAGGCCGGGCCGAAGCGGCGGCGCTCCGGGGCCGGCTCCACCAGGACGACCCGGCCCGCGCCCCGGCGGACGGAGATCCGGCAGGCCAGCTGGCCGATCGGGCCGCCGCCGAACACCGCCACGGTGGCGCCCGCGAAGTCACCGGCGAGGACCGCGGCCCGCAGCGCGGTGGCCGTCGGCTCGACCCAGGCGGCCGCCAGGCGCCCCATCGACGCGGGCAGTGCCCGCAGGGTGCCCGGGAAGACCGCCATCCAGGGGGCGAGGGCGCCGTCCGTCTGCAGCCCGAGCGCGGTCTCCATGGTCGCCTGTCGGCAGAAGTTGGGCCGCCCCGAGAGGCAGTACGCGCAGTGGCCGCACACGTTGCCGTTCGGGTTGACGGCGACCCGCTGGCCCACCTTCCAGTCCTCGACCTCATCGCCCACGCGGGTGATACGGCCCGAGGGTTCGTGGCCCATGACGAAGCCGCCGCGGTAGACCTGCGGCAGGTGCGGCGCGTGCAGGTCACTGCCGCAGATGCCGCACAGGTCGACCTCCACGATCACCTGATCGGGCCGGAGTCCCGGCTCGGGCCTCGACTCCAGCACGATCTTCCGGTCCGTACCCAGGACCACCGCTTCCATCACGGCCCTCGCCGCCCTTCCGTCGTCGCCGTGAGCGATTCCGATTCCGCCCCCGCCCGATGAGGAGCCGAAATGCCCGTCTACACCTGCACCGCGGCACAAGGAACGCTGACCGGTGCGTCGAAGGCCGCGCTGGCCTCCGAGATCACCCGGATCCATGTGGCGATCAACCATGTGCCGCCGGCCTACGTCAACGTGATCTTCTCCGAGCCGCCACCGGACAGCGTCTTCGCCGGAGGAGAGCCCGGAGCCCCGCTGATCGTCTCCGGCTGGGTCCGGCGCGGACACCCCCAGGAGGAGGCGACGCGGCTGGCGCTGGAGCTGTCCTCGGCCGCCGCCCGCGTCACGGGAGTACCGGAGAGCCACGTCATGGTCGTGCTCCAGGACGGCCCCGCCCGCTCCGCCGTGGAAGGCGGCCTGGTCCTGCCCGAACCGGGCGAGGAGAAGGAGTGGCTGGCCCGGCGGGGCGAGTGAGCCCTGCCGGCCGCACCGGGTGCCCGGGGCCGACGCTCCGCACCCCGGGCCGACACCCTGGATCCCTGGTCGGCGCCCTGGGGCCGGAGCGGCCCTCCGAGACCCTTGCCGTGCGCGGGCCGTGGCCCGTCCCTCGGGTCAGGACCGTGTGCCCGGCGCGTGCCCACGGCCCCCGGCCCCACCGGCGTGTCCGTGTGGGGGTGCGGGTGGCGGGCGATGTTGGGGGTGGGGTTC
>NZ_JBHXMA010000052.1:0-78900 GCF_042721035.1 Streptomyces sp. NPDC058464 | reverse complement strand
CCCACGGTCCGGCCGCCCTTCGCCCTTCCGCAGGACCCGCCGCTCGGCCGGCCCTGCGGGCAGGGGGAGGCGCGCCCCCAGACGGGGGAAGCGGGGGCGCGCCTCCCGGCTTCAGAGGTCCCCTGCGAGCGCCTCCAGGAACGGCACCTGGACCGTCCGCAGCGTTCCGTCGCCCAGGTGCAGCAGACCCCGGCCCGGCTGCGGCGCCTGTCCGACGACGCCCCGGGTCAGCTTGACGCCGATGACCTCGCCGTCGCTCAGCCCCTGCGGGGAGAGCAGCATGCCGGTGCGGTTCCGCTTCACCTGGCCCATCCAGCCGGCCAGGCTCAGCGCCAGCGACTCGGCGTTGCCTGCCGCGAGGACGCCCCAGCCGGTGCCGGCCCCGCCGCGGGCGAGCAGCGCGAGGTCGGGGTCGATCTCGGCGCCCATGAAGAGTTCGGCGTCGTCCACGACGATCACACCCTGCTCCTCGGGCACGTTGCCGAGCGCCTGCCGGAACTCCTGTGCCGTCACCTCCGCGTCGGTGATGAGGGCGGCCACGCCGGGCCGTCCCCGCAGCTGCCGCAGGGGCGAGCGCCGGGGTGCGAGCACGATGAGGCCGGCGCCGGCGGCCAGCAGGGACTCCGCCGCGGTGAGCAGGGCGGTGCTGCGGCCGGTGCGCGGCGGCCCGGCGATCACGAACGTCGGCACGTCCGCCAGGTCCGGGGAGAGCGAGGTGAGCGTGTCGCCGCCGACTGCCACCAGGGGCCGCATGGGGCCGCCCTGGGTGTGCAGGGCGAGGGCCTCGGCGTACGTGATCTGGTCGGGGAGCACGTCGAGGCGGATCGGGCGGCGTGCGGCGGGGACCGGGGCCTCGCGTTCGGTCAGCTCCCGGCCGAGGGCGGCCAGGACCTCGGCCTGGGCGGTGCCGGACAGGTCCTCGCCGAGCACCGCGATCTGCGCCTCGCTGAGGTCCTGGGTGCGGATGCCGCGCCCCGGTGCGGGGTCGGTCGGCGCGGACTTGCTGGGGATGCCCACGCTGGAGTAGTCCTGCCGGTCGTTGAGCCTGAGGACGATCTTGTCCTCGGTGGTGCCGGAGAACCTGCTGCTGCCGAGCACCCGGTCACCGGCGAGGACGACGTGGATGCCGACGCCCGCGCCGTCGCGCAGCAGCCGGATCATGCGCTCCATGTAGCTGCCGTTGTCGTACTGGGTGAACTCGCGCTCGAAGACCTCGAACCGGTCGACCATCAGCACGATGTGGGCGAGCCGTTCCCCGGCGGGCTGGGCCCTGCGCAGCTCGGTCAGGTCGGCCGTGCCCCGGGCGCCCAGGATGCTCTGGCGGGCGCTGAGTTCGGCGCCGAGGCGGTCCAGGAGGCGGCCGAGGCGCTCGGTCTGGTTGCGGTCGACGACGGCACCGCAGTGCGGCAGCGCCGTCAGGGCGTTGAGCGCGCCGTTGCCGCAGTCGATGCCGTACAGGTGGACGTCGTCGGCGCCGTGGGCCTGGGCGAGGGCGGCGGCCAGGGTGCGCAGGGTCTGGGAGCGGCCGCTGCGGGGCGAGCCGACGATGTGCAGGTGGCCGGCCCGGTCGAGGTCGAGGAGCAGGGCGACTCGGCTCTGCTGGGCGGGCAGGTCGACCACGCCGTACTCCACGGCGGGCAGGGCCGCTTTCCGCTCGGCGGTGGCCTTGGGCGCGGGCGGCGGGGTCCACGGGAGCAGGGCGGGCAGCGGCGGCAACCAGGGGCTGGGCTGGCGGGGTACCTCGGCGAGCCGGGCCGCCTGGGCGACGGCTCCGGCGAGGACGGCCAGGTCGGTGACGGCCTCGGTCCGGTCCGCGCCCGAGCCGCCCCGGGAGCGGGCGGCGGGCACCGGGCCGCCGAGGTTCTGCCAGGTCACCGTCTCCGCTCGGACGGACACCTCGGTTCCCACAGCGGCCTGACCGCCCGGGCGCCGGCCGCCCACGCGGCCGGACTGGAACGGCAGCAGGGCCGAAGGACCGAGCCGGGCGTAGGCGCGGCCCGGGTTGGCGGGCGAGATGTCCCCGGAGTCGGGGGCGTCGATGATGTCGCGGCTCTCGCTGGTGTCGGTGGTGCGCAGCGCGATCCGCAGGTTGGTGTTGGCGCGGATGTCCGGGGTGACCGCGCCGCCGGGGCGCTGGGTGGCCAGCACCAGGTGGATGCCGAGCGAGCGGCCGCGCTGCGCGATGTTCACCAGACCGGAGATGAACTCGGGCAGTTCCCGGGCCATGGACGCGAACTCGTCGATGACCAGCAGCAGTCGGGGCAGCGGGGGCAGCACGTTGCCGCCGCGGGCGCGCTTGTCGAGGTAGTCCTCGATGTCCTTGGCGGCGGCCTGCGCCAACTGGGTCTCGCGGCGGCGCAGTTCGGCGCCGAGGGAGACCAGGGCCCGCTCCACGAGCCGGGTGTCGAGGTCGGTGACCAGGCCGACGGTGTGCGGCAGGTCGGCGCACTCGGCGAAGGCGCTGCCGCCCTTGTAGTCGACGAGCACGAACGTCATCTCGTCGGGCCGGTTGACCACGGCGAGAGTGGCGACCAGGGTCTGCAGCAGCTCGGACTTGCCGGAGCCGGTGGTGCCGGCGATCAGTGCGTGGGGGCCGTCGCGGACCAGGTCGACGGCGAACTCGCCGTCGTACCCGATGCCGAGCAGGGCGCGGGTGCTGCGGCCGCCCAGCGACCAGCCGGCCACCACGGCCTCCGCGGTGGGCGGTTCGATGTGCAGTAGGTCCAGCAGGCGTACGGCGCCGGGCAGGGCGCTCTCGTCGCTGTCGCCGACGCCGCGCAGCGGGGCCAGGGCGCGGGCGAAGTGCTCGTACCAGTCGGCCTCCGGCGAGTCGCTGCGGACGTTCTCCAGCGCGGCGCCGGAGCCGGTGCGTACCCGGGACGTGGTGGCGCCCGGGTCGGTGACGACGACGGCGCCGCACTCCTCGGGCAGCAGCCGCTCCTCGCGGTCGATGCAGATCGTGTGGACGCCCACGGACGGGCCGTCCCGCAGCAGCGCGATCACGCCCGGCAACGAGCGGGCCCGGCGGGCCTGTTCGAGGACGACGAGGACGTCGGGGTAGCCGTTGGCCCCGCCGCGGACGACGTCGGGGCCCGCGGCCGTGCGGGAGGCGACGAGCTGGCCGAGTTCGCCGATGCGCCGGGCCAGGGAGTCGGCGGTGGAGCCGATCAGGGCGTAGGCGTCCTCGCCCTGGGCCTGGGTGTGGGGCAGCCAGCGGGTCCAGGACCACTCGCGTTCGCCGTCCGGTCCGGCGAGGACGACGATGCGCAGGTCGGTGGGGCTGTGCAGGGCGGCGGCCTGGGCGGTCAGCCAGCCGGCCAGCCGGGTCGCGCCCGGTCCCGCCACGCCCGCGACACCGGCCCGGCGCAGCGCCACGGAGACCGGCACCTGGTTCAGCCACGGCACGGTGGAGCGCCGGTGCTCGTCCTGCTCGGGGTCGTCGACGCTCACCGACGAGGGCAGGTCGGTGGTGCCGACCCGTACGGTGAGGAAGTCGGGGTCCTGCCAACGGCGTTCCCACAGCCGTTCCGAGGGCTGCACCGCCATCTGGAGCAGGGTCGCCGGATCGGGCAGCGACAGCCGCAGGTTGTGCTGTTCCTCCAGTACGGCGGCGTCGATGTCCGCGCGCACCCGGGCCAGCGCCTGGTCGTACTCCTCCTTCTTCTCCAGGTACTTGAGCATCGCCTGCTTGCGGCCGCCGAACTGGGTGACCAGGGCGGCGATCGGGGAGAGCAGGGCGATGAAGACGAAGGACCAGCGGTGGGTGACGAAGATGGCGATCGCGGCGCTGCCGGCGGGCAGCAGCAGGATCGGCAGCAGCGGGATGGGCCGCTTGTCGGGCTTGACCGGCGGGGTGGGCAGCCGGAACTTGGCGCCCGCGGCGGGCGGCAGGAACCTCGGCGGCCGGTTGAACTCCAGGCCGAGACCGTCCTGGGCCGGGGTCAGCGGGGCGCGGGCCGTCGGGCGTGAGGTCAGCTCCAGCAGGGTGTCGCCGACGGCGAGCTGGCTGCCCTCCCGCCACGGGCCGGGGTCCTGCGCGGGCTTGCCGTCGAGCAACGCCCCGTCCGTCATGAGGAGTTCGGCACCCCCGTCGAGGCGGACCCGGATCCGGGCCGCGAGCGGCGGGGCGCCGTCGGCGAGGCGGATCCGGCACTGGGGGCCGCTGCCGATGTCGTAGTCGCCGGGGACCAGCCGGAAGACGGTTCCGGCGCCCGGTCCCGACACCAGGCGGACCTCGGTACGGCCCTCGGGCTCGGGCTCCCGGGGAAGGGGAGCCCCGAGCCCGAGGTCCATGCCGTCCCGGACACCGGCGCCCTGGAGGGTGGTGTCCGGGTCGACGGGGGTCGAGCCGATGTAGAGGGACGGCTCCCCCGCGGCCGCATCGGCATACCCGACGGCCCGGGCCAGCTCGGCCGCGAACCTGCCCGTCTGCGCGGACGGTTCGGTTTCCACGGCGACGGTGGCGGACACCCCCTCGACCTGCGGGTCACGCACGCTGACGGTCAATCGCACTGCTCATCGTCCTTCTCGTGTGGAGCTCGGGTGGAGGTGGGTACGGCACCGCCCGCCGTGGCGGCGAGCCGGGCCGGTGGGTCAGGAGAGGTTGGAGCCGAGCTGGCTGTCGGTCTGGTCGAAGGCCTCGCCGACGGACTTCACGTACTGGCCGATCCCCTGCAGGCCCTGGTTGACCTGGTCGAACCCCTTGGCGAACTCGTCGAAGAACGGCGAGAACTTCTGCTGGGCGGCCGGCGTGGTGTAGCCGTCGGCGAGCAGGTTGGAGATCTTGCCCTTGACCTCGTTGAGCTTGTCCTGGAGCTGGGAGAAGTCGTTGAGCAGGGCCTGCGAGGTGGAGGCGGTGGTGTCCGAGTTGACGCTGTAGTTGGGCATGGGAGAGCTCCTTGCTGGTTGTCGGTGCGATCCGTCCCTTCGGGGACGGAGGACTGGGTGCGGGTGCGCGGACGGCGGGGGACGGCCGGCGGCCGTTGCCGCCGTCCTACCCCTCGGTGGGGCTCGTCGGCGCGGTGACGAATCCGTCGCTCGACGGGGACGACGGCTCGCTGCCGGAGTTCGACTGCGAGTCGGAGGTGCTGACCGGTGGGACGGCGGGCCGGCCCGGGGAGCCGGCGCCGTCCGAGGAGGTGGGAGCGGGCGGCGGCACGGCGGGGGCGTGCGGGGTGGTCGGGGAGGGCGGCAGGGGTACGTTCGCCGGTTCCACCGGGGTCGGGGTGGCCGGACGCGGACTCGTCGGCGACGGCGGGATGGGCACGTTCGCCGGATCCACCGGGGTCGGGGTGACGGGGCGCGGGCTGGTGGGCGACGGCGGGATGGGCACGTTCGCGGGATCCACCGGAGCCGGCGTCGCCGGGTGCGCCGCTGCCGGTGTGTCCACCGGGGCCGGGGGCGTCGGCTGCGCGACCGGGGCCGGGGCGGCGGGGGGTGTGTTCGGCGCGCCGGTCGAGGGCCTGGGGCTGGTCTTGACGGGGATCTTGTCCGTGAGGCCGTCGATCGCGCGCCCGAGGCCCGCCTTGCCGACCGGCCCGGCGCCGAGCTTCGGCGCGGAGTTGGCGATCTCACCGGCCGCGACCTCGTTGGGGTCACCGCCCTGGGCGACGCCCACGCCGATCTTCGTCCCGAGGGTGGCACCCTCCTCGACGAAGCCCCCGACCTGGTCGGCGGCCCGCTTGCCCACGGTGTCCCCGGCCGCGGGTTCCGTGGTGTCGCCGAACCGGCCGCCCTTGCCCTCCTCGACCGGAGGGTTCCCGCGCCTCTTCCCGATACTGCCGATGCCTCCCTTGAAGGCGGCCCCGGCCACCGCCCCGGCCGCGGCCCCCGCGAACACACCGGCGGCCGTGATCTTGTCGCCGTTGGCCGCCTTGGCAGCCGCCTCCAGCGCCGAGTTGGTCAGGAAGTTGCCGGTGATCTCCGCACCCACCTTGCCGACGGGGTTGGCGAGGACACCGCTCACGATCTTGCTGTTGGTGAGGGACTCACCGATCTTGGTGAAGGACGCGCTGCTCTTGGCGATGAAACCGGAGTTCTTCACGGCGGCCACGGCGGCGGGAGCGATCGCCTCGACGGCCCTGCCGCCGAACTTGAGCAGGGCGCCGCCGGGGACGATCCCGAGCAGGCCGACGACGAAGTCACCGGCCTTGATACCGCCGGTCTGACTGGCGATGACTTGGTTGAAGACGAACAACGCCCCGCCGAGCAGCGCGCCGACCACGGGGAAGAACACCGCCACGACGGCGACGAGGGCGGCCAGCAGGATCTGGACGAACGGGAAGTCCTTGAAGAAGTCGGCGATCTTCTGGAAGATGTTCCGCTCCGGAATCGCCTCCTGCGCCGCCCGGTCCAGCACATCGGCGCACTGGCGCTGCGCGCTCTCCCGCATCGACCTGGCCTGTTCCGCCAGGCTCTTGGCCGCGTTCAGCTGCGACCTGCCGGCGTCGATGGCGTCCTGGGTGCTGCGCGCCGCGGACTTCTCCGCGTCCGTCGGGTTCGGGCCGAGTTCCTTGGGCGTCTGGTTCGCCTGGGGCGCGGCGGTCCGCGCCTGGTCCACCGCCCGGTCGAAGGTGTCCTGGGCCTCGCGCAGCCGCGGCATGTAGTCGCTGTAGGCCTGGGCCGCGTCGTGGTAGGAGTTCATGGTCTTGGTCAGCTTGTCCGGGAGATCGTCGCCGATCTTCTCCTTCAGCTGGTCCATCGCCGAACCACGGCCCTGCGAGATCGTGCCGTCCTTCTTCAGGACGTTCAGCGCCTTCTCCGCGGCGTCCCCGATGTCCCGGTACCGCTTCATCACACCCTGGATCAGGTCGGGGTCGCCGGGCGTCGGGTCCGAGTCCATGCCAACGAGCTGGAAGTCCTCGGGACTCGCGTGCCGACGTGCCATTGGGGTCCCCCGGTCCGGTGCCAGTTGGTGGTGTTCGCCAGGTACACGGGGTCGGCGTCGCGAAGGGTTCAAAACGAGTTCGCATCGAACGTTTTCACCGGGCGGCTCCGTGTAGTCGGTGCAACGGAACCAGGAAGGGCATGGGTGGACACGATGAGCAGCAGCGCGGACCGGGGATCGGGGCGCAGGGCGCCGACCCCCGCGGTACGGACACTCCTGCGTGCCCTGGTGGCACTGCTGGCGGCGTGCCTCGTGGCGCTGGGCGGGACCGGCTCCGCGCACGCGGCGGGGTCCGACGACGGCCTGATCAAGGTGTTCGTGGTGCCCGATCCGGCGCAGAGCGGCGGGCAGCTCGCCACCCTGCAGTCGATCGCCGCCGACACGCTGGGCGACGCCTCGCGGTCCGGTGAGATCTTCGACCTCAACCGCGGTCAGGCGCAGAAGGACGGCGGGGCCCTGAACAGCCCGGACGACCAGCTGCACCCGGGCTGGATCCTGCGGCTTCCCGAGGACGCCTCGGGATCCGGCGTCCAACTGGCCCGGGACACCGGGAACCAGGGCGCGACCTCGGCTCCCCCGGCCTCGGGACAGCAGACGTCCGCGCCGGGCGCACAGCAGTCCGCGACGTTCACCTTTCCGCTGGCCGCGGCCGTGGCAGTGCTCGGCACGATCCTCCTCGCCCTGATCACCGCCGGCATCGTCGGCCGGCGCAAGGTACGGATCGCGTACGGCGCCGTACGGCGCGCCGTCCGCCGGCTCGGCGAGCCGATGCGGCGCAGGCGCCGGCTGATGCAGCGCCAGGCGACGGGCCGCCGGTTCGCCACCGACGCCGACGCGGTGCGACGCGCCTACGGCACCCTCGGCGAGTTCGCGCCCACCCGGCAGCGGCCGGAGCGGCCGGTGCACGCTGTGCGCGTCGACGGCACCGGTGTGACGGTGTGGCTGGCGGCCGCCGACACGGCCGACGCCCCGTGGACGAACGTCGACGGCACCCGCTGGCGCCGCCCGGCGGCCGCCACCGGCTGGCTGAACCGCGGCGAGGACACCGCCGCGACGGCACAGAACTCGATCGGCTCCGCCTGCCTGGTGCGCGCCGGCACGGACGCCGACGGCGAGCCGGTGTTCGTGGACCTCAGCCGGCTGGACGGCGTCCTCAGTGTGAGCGGTGATCAGATCGTCGCCCGGGACGTCGTGCAGAACGTGCTGGCGGAGATCGCGCGGACCCGCCCGGAGACTCCGGTGACCGTGCTGCGCGGGGCGGACGGTGCCCTGGCGCTGACCGTGCCGCCGGGTCTTCGGCAGCTTCCCCGGGTCGACGCGCCCGCTCCGGTCGTACCCGTGGAGGAGCACGGGACGGTGCGTGCCGGAGCGGCGCGCAGGCCGGTGCGGGGTCTGGTCGTGGTGGCCGGGACGCCGGGCGAGGCTGCGGCCGCCGAGCTGGCCGCCCTGTGCGGACCGGGCGGCGCGGGCTGGACCGGGCTGGTGTGCGGCGAGGCCGCCGGCGCGCACTGGCGCTGGCGGACCGACGCGGACGGCCATGTCGACATCCCGGTGCTGGATGTCCGGCTCACCGTTCCGGCCTGAGCTCCTGACCGGCCTTGGCGCGCAGGGTGTTGAGGGCGTAGTGCCGCCGGGACTTGACGGTTCCGGCGGGTATGCCGAGGAAGCGGGCCGTCTCCTGCGCGGTCCGGCCGCACAGGTAGGTGTGCAGGAGGACCTCCCGGTGCTCGGGGGACAGCTGTCGCAGCAGGTCGGTCGCCTCGACCGCGGCCAGTACGGCGCCGGAGTGGTCGGGCAGGGGCACGTCCCGGTCGTCCGCGCCGATCGTCTCGTGCCGGGCGGTGGCACTGCGCATCCGGTCGACGACCAGGTTGCGGGTGACCTTGAGGAGCCAGCCCCGCACCGATCCCTCGGTGCTGTAGAGGCGTTCCGCGTGCGGCCAGGCGCGGATGAGGGCCTCCTGGACGATGTCCTCGGCCGTGTGACGGTCGTTCAGCAGCTTCTCGGCATAGGCGATCAGCGCCTTGGCGTGGTCGGACATCATGGTGTGCAGCAGCTGGTCGCGACGCGCGGCCGAGGCAGCGGCCGCGTGCGTGCTCGTGGTCATCTTCGAGTTCCTGACGGGGAATGCGGTACGCACCTCCCGCTCCGGACGGAGCGGAGCGGGGAGCGTAGGCAGGGCCCGCTTCCGGAACTCTGAAGGATTACTGACGGATCACTGACGTGGGGCCGGACCGGATGCGGCGAGGCCCTTCAGCCGCTCGCGGAGGTCCGTGGCCTCCGGGTGGTCGAACTCCTCCAGGATGCCCAGCGCTTCGCGCCAGGCGAGCGCGGCCCGCACGTCGTCGCCGGCCGCGTGGTGGGTGTCGCCGATGTGCACCAGCGTGTCGGCCTCCAGATAGCGGTCGCGGATCTCCCGGTACAGCTCCAGCCCGTGCCGGTAGCACTCCAGCGCACGGTCGTGCTGGTCCAGGTGGTGGTGGGCGTAGCCGAGGCTGTCCCAGGCGGCGGCCTCACCGTTGCGGTCGCCCGTCTCCCGGTGGCCCCGGAGGGCCCGGCCGCACTCCTCCAGGGCGTCCTCGTACTTGCCCATCAGGATGTACGTCCAACCGACCTCGTTGGCGATCATCGCCTCGGCGCCGCGCAGTCCGGCCTCCCGGTAGAGGGCGCTCGCCCGGTCGTAGTGGTCCAGGGCCGCCGCGTGACGTCCCCGCCGGTTGGCGAGGAAGGCGGCGTAGCGGTGGGTCCTGCCCTGACCGGCCCGGTCGCCTATCTCGCCGAACAGCTCAAGGGCGCGCGACAGATGCGCGTCGGCCTCGTCCCACCGCTCGAGACGGCCGCTGACGAAGCCGAGCGCCCGGTGCCCGTACGCCTGGCCGCGGATGTCTCCCAGGCGTTGGGCGGCGCCGACGGCCGTGGTCTGTGCGCCGAGTTGTTCCTCCCAGCGTCCGATGCGGTCCAGGTACAGCTCCAGGGTGGCGGCCAGCTGCCAGCTGTGTTCGCCGCGGCCGTGCCGGGTGTCCTGCTCGATCACCGCGAGCAGGACGGACCGGTTGGTCCCCAGCCAGTGGTCCGCGGCTGCCGGGTCGGGCAGCCGCGGGACGGTCACCCCGGGCGCGTGGGGCCGTAGCCGGATGCGTTCCCGGCTGGGTGCGAGGACGCTGTCGGCCGTGTGCGCGCTGTGCAGGTAGTGGTCGAGCATGCGGCGCCTGGCGGCGGTCAGCTCCTGCTCCGTCTCCTGAGTCGGGGCCAGTTCGCCGGCGTAGGCGCGCAATAGCTCGTGGCAGCCGTAGCGGCCCGGCACGGGCTCCGAGATCAGGTGGGCGCGGGCCAGCTCCGCGAGCAGCGGCCGGACCTGGCCGACCCGCTGCCCGGCCAGGCTGGCGACGGCGGCCGGCGCGCAGTCGAGGCCCGGATGCAGGGCGAGCAGGCGGAACACGCGGGCGGCCGCGGGGGTGAGGAGCTGATACGACCAGGAGAACGCGCTGCGTGCGTCCGCGGCCGGGGCCTCGCCGGAGAAGGCGTCGAGGCTCTCCTCGCTCTCGTGCAGTTCGGCGGCGACGGACGCGAGCGGGAACGTCGGGTTCACGACCGCGCGGGCGCTGACGACGGCCAGCGCCAACGGAAGCCGTCCGCACAGGGCGATGATCTCCGCGACGGCGGCGGGTTCCCGCGCGACCCGTTCGGCACCGAGCCGGCAGGTCAGGAACGCGTGCGCGTCCGCCTCGCTGAGCACGTCCAGGCTCAGCGAGTGCGCTCCCTCGCCGGCCACCAGGCCGTAGAGCTGGTTGCGGCTGGTGACGACGACCATGGAGCCGGGCGTGCCGGGCAGCAGGGACCGGACGTGCTCGGTGTCGCGCGCGTTGTCCAGGACGACGAGGACCCGCCGGTCGGCGAGAAGGCTGCGGTAGAGGGCGGCCTGGGCGTCCAGACCGGCGGGGATGCGCTGGGCGGGGATGCCGAACGCGTCGAGGAAGGACCGTATCGCCTCCGCCGTGCTCATGACCGAGCCGGTCGGGTGGAAGCCACGCAGGTTGACGTAGAGCTGGCCGTCGGGGAACCGGCCGGCGACGCTGTGCGCCCAGTGCACCGCGAGGGTGGTCTTGCCGACGCCGGCCATGCCGCCGATGACGCTGATCACCACCGCCGACGCCGGTTCGTCGGTCCCGGGCAGCAGCGCCTGGACACGGGCGAGTTCCTCACGTCGGCCGGTGAAGGCGGCCAGGTCCGCGGGGAGTTGGGCGGGGCGCACGGTGGGGACGGCTTCCGGCTGGGCCGCCTCGGCATCGGCCTTCCCTCCCTGGCCCGCACCGGACTCGGCCGGCCGGGAGCCCGCGGACCGGGTGGGGGTACGGCCGAGGACGCGCTGTTGGGCGGCCTGGAGTTCGGGGCCCGGCTGTACGCCCAGTTCGTCGGCGAGTCGGGTGCGTACGATCCGGTGGACGTCGAGGGCTTCGGCCTGGTGGCCGGTGGCGGCGAGCACCAGGATCAGCCTGGCCTGCAGTCCTTCGTCGAGGGGGTGCTGGGCGGCGGCCTGCCGGAGCGTCACCAGAACCCGTGCGCCGAGGCCTCCGCCGGCCTCGAGGGCCAGTTCGGCGGCCTCCTTGACGGCGGCGAGATGCTCGTCGTCGAGTGCGGTGAAGGCAGGGTGGGATCGCACCTCGGGCGCGATGCCGGAGGCCGCGGGCCCGCGCCACAGCGCCAGTGCCTCTATCAACAGCTCGGTGGCGGTGGCCGGTCGGCCGTCCTGCGCCGCCTGGTCCGCCTGTTTCCGCAACGCCCGGAAGCGGAGCAGGTCGAGGGAGTCGGCGTCGACCTCGAGGCGGTACCCGCCCGAGCCCCGCACCAGCCGGCGGGATTCGCCCCTGGCCGGGAGGTCGGGTTCGAGCAGCCGGCGCAGTGCTCCGATGTGCCGCTGGACGACGTTGACGGCGCTGTCCGGCGGATCCTCGCCCCACAGGGCGTCGACGATCTCGTGGACGGCGACCGGATGCCCCGCCTCGGTCAGCAGCAGCGCGAGCAACGCGCGCTCCTTCGGCGGACCCAGCACCAGTTCCGTACCGCCGCGCCAGGCCCGGACAGGTCCGAGCACGGCGAATCGTGTTTGCACCGGGTCCCCTGTACCGACTGTGACGACATGCGAGGCCGACGCGTCCGCCCCCCGGGGGACGCGCGGCTTCGCACGAGCATAAAGTCCCTGCGCCCGTGCCGACGCATGGTTCCGTCGCCCCGGAGCGTCGCACGCGCCGAACCGGCCACGCCGCGCGGAGCACCCGCCGATCCGGCGCCCTCGGCTGCCAGGTCCGTCTCCTGCACGTCGAATTCGCCACCGCCCATATACCCCTCATAAACTTTCCCCGAGAGCCGTTCCGGCCAAAGAACGTGAAATCACAGGCCGATCACAGACACTCAGGAATTCGACAGGAATTGAATTTTCGCGCGACATGCTGGGGCGATGGCATGCTGCCGTCGCGTGCAACCATAGGTTCCGCGTTATCGCCGTTGACGGCCCGTTACACCGATGCAACGATCACGGCGCGCCGAAACGGCATTCCCGTCTCCCATTTCTCCCGGCGCCTCAATTACTCGACGAGAACACCCGGACAATCGCCCGTGATTTCCAGGGAGGCCGAATACGGGCGGTCAGTTGTTCCCGCTGGAAGGAGCGAACCTTGACGCCGATCAACGAGGATCCCGCGGTGCGGCCGGGCGGCCGGCTGCACCGGCGGGCGTTTCTGAACGGCTCCGTCGCCGCCACAGTGGCGGCCGCGTCGCTCGCGGGCGGCGCGGGCGCGGCCCGGGCATCCGAGGCCGCGCTGAAGGTGGGTGCGGGCCGGGCCGCCATCGGCATCCCCGCCTCCCTGCTGCCACTGGACGGTTTCACCACCGTCCATGACGACCTCTACGTGCGCGTCCTCCTGCTGGAGAACGGCCCGGCCCGCGTCGCCCTCGTGGTGCTGGACCTGACGTCGATCAGCGCCGAGGCGATCGCGCAGATACGGGCGGTCATCGCCAGGACCGCCTCGGTGGCGACCGGCGACATCGTGGTGACGGTGACGCACACCTTCTCCGCCCCGCACGTGCAGGCGAGCACCAGCAGCGCCGGCGCCGCCCAGTACGTGCAGAACATCACCGCGGCCGCCTCGGCCGCGGTGACCGCGGCGGTGCAGGGGCTGCGGCCCGCGCGGGTCGGCCATGCCACCGGCACCTGCGACGTCAACGTCAACCGGGACGTCCACACGGCCGACGGCTGGTGGCTGGGCACCGGCGAGTCGGGGACGTCGGACAAGAGCGTGGGCGTCACCCGTTTCGACGACGCCGACGGCAACCCGATCGCCGTACTCGTGAACTACAGCGTGCAGTCCTCGGTCATGATGGAGTCGGTCATGGCCAACGGGGACCTGCCGGTCAGCGCCGACCTGGCCGGCGCGGCGGTGGAACACGTCGAGAAGCAGTACGGCGGTGACGTCGTCGGGTTCTTCCTGGTCGGCTCCTGCGGCGACCAGTCCCCCGCGTTCAGGTCGAAGCGCTTCACCATCGACAAGGACCGGAACTGGTCCCAGGTCGACGCCCGGGACGCGGGCTGGATCCTGCTGACCGTGCAGGGCGAGCGGCTGGGCACCGAGGCCGTCCGGGTCAGCGAGACCATCAGGACGTCGGGTACGCACGCGGGGGCCGCGCTGCGTCTGCTGACCGACACGGTCTCGGTGAAGACGGTGCCGATGGGGCATCCCACGGCCCCCACCACGTCGTACGACTTCACGCCGACCGGCACCGCCGACGTGCCGGTCTGGGTGCTGCAGGTCGGTGACGGCGTGTTCGTCGGGGTCGAGCCGGAGCTGTCCACCGATACCGCGCTGGGCATCCGGAAGCACTCCCCGTTCCCGCACACCGCGGTCATGTCGATGCTCGAGGGCGGCGCGAAGAACATGGCCGAGGCCCAGAGTTACGCCCGCATCACGTACGAGGCGATGGATTCGGCCTACGCCCA
Organism: Streptomyces sp. NPDC058464; assembly: GCF_042721035.1. Lineage (NCBI taxonomy): Bacteria > Bacillati > Actinomycetota > Actinomycetes > Kitasatosporales > Streptomycetaceae > Streptomyces > Streptomyces sp. NPDC058464. The sequence goes on along the minus strand of NZ_JBHXMA010000052.1, from coordinate 65,023 downwards.
GGGCGCCGCCGAGACGGTCGCGGCCAAGGCCGGCGACCTGCTGCGTACCCTGCGCGGCTGACACACCCCCACACCCCCGAACCCTCACCCCCCCCACCCCCACACCGACAGAGGAGATTGTTTTGGTTACCAGGCGTGCGCTCATAGCCGGTTCCGCCGGGCTCGGTACTGCGGCCTTACTGGGCGGCGCCGCGGTCGCGGCTGCCGCGGGCGAGGACGAGCCGGCGTCGCGGACCCAGCACATCGTCGGCGCGACGGCGATCACCAAGGTGTACGGCGAAGGGCAGAAGCTGATTGCGGTGGCCGTGGAGTACGACCGCGACATCGACGGCTCGTCGCTGTCCACGTCGGCGTTCGCGGTCACCGACCGCACGGTCACCAAGGTCTACGCGAACCGGACCGCCGCGGTCGCCGACCGCGGCGAGGACGGCCGGTACGTCATCGTCGAGCTCTCGCCCGACGACCCGGCCGCCCTGCTGTGGGGCAAGGACGCCGCCGGGGCGTCGAGCAGTCCCGCCCCGAGTCCGTCGGGCAGTTCGGGCGGCGGCACCGGTGGCGGCGGCCCGACGGCCGGCGACACCACTCCGGGCGGCCCGATCGTGCCGGCGAAGGCCACCGTGACCCAGACCGGCGCCATCGCCACCGTACGGGGCAGGAGCTATGCCGCGGACGGCACTCCGGTGGCCACCGGTGCGGTGGTGAGTCCGATCGTCGACGACTTCCGGCAGTTCGTCTTCGAGGACCCGGCGACCGGGCGGTCCCTGAAGTACAACCTCTTCGTTCCGAAGCGCTACGACCCGCGCAAGAAGTACCCGCTGGTGCTGTTCATGCACGACGCCAGCGTCGTGAACGTGGACACCGTCGGCCCTCTGGTCCAGGGACTCGGCGCGGTCTGCTGGGCCAGTCCCGAGGACCAGGCGAGGCACGAGTCGTTCGTGCTCGCGCCCGAGTACGGCGAGGTCGTCATCGACGACAACTATGTGCCGACCTCGCTCTTCGAGACCACCGCCCACCTCGTGGAGGCGGTGACGGAGCAGTACGGCATCGACACCAAGCGGCGTTACACCACCGGGCAGTCGATGGGCGCGATGCTCTCGCTCGGGCTGAACATCCGGTACCCGGACCTCTTCGCGGCCGGTTACATCGTCGCCGGGCAGTGGCCGGACAGCCAGGCCGCGCCGTTGGCCGACAAGAAGCTGTGGATCCTGGTCGCGCAGGACGACACCAAGGCCTTTCCCGGCGAGAACGCCATCACCCAGGTCATCGAGGCGGAGGGCACCAAGGTCGGTACCGCGGTGTGGGACGCGGGCTCCGACGCCGCGCAGTTCGCCGCGGACGTACGCGCCCTGGAGAAGCAGAAGGCGCCCGTGAACTACGCGACCTTCCTGACGGGGACGGTCACCGCGACGACCGGCGCGCTCAACGCGCACACGGGGACCTGGCAGATCGCCTACTCGATCCCCGGCATCCGGGAGTGGCTCATGAAGCAGTCCATGTGACTCAAGGGAGGTGGCCGCGTGGCGCCCCGTCGGATCGCTGGATCGCCGGAATCGACCCGGATCACTGGTCCATCAGGATCCGGTACAGCGTCTGGCGGGCGCCGCGGACGACGGCGATCGCCTCCTCCAGCTGCTCCGGGGACGCCTCCGAGGCCGACACCTGGCGGGCGGCGGCCTTCAGCCGCTCCATCTCCGTCCGCAGCGGTGAGTGGTGCACGTCCGGGGAGTACGGCCCCGGCTCCGCGGTGCCGACCCGCTGCTGAAGAGCGTGCTCCCGGCCGGCTTCCGTCAACGCGAAGACCTTACGGCCCTGGGCTTCCCGCCCCTCGACGAGTCCGCTGTCCACGAACGACTGCAGCAGCGGGTACACGGACCCGGGGCTCGGGCGCCATGTCCCGCCGCTGGCGGCCTCCAGACGGTCCATCAGTTCGTAGCCGTGCGCGGGGCCGTCCGGCAGGGCGGTGAGAAGCAGGTTCGGGACTCTGCCGCGGCGCATACGGCGCCCTTCGCCCCCGCGGTCGCGACCACCTCTGTGCATTCCGCTTATCGATACATCGTGAGAGGCCGCTCTCACTTGAGGCCGCTGAGCATGACGCCCCGGATGTAGTACTTCTGCAGCAGCAGGAAGAGGACCAGGACGGGCAGGACGCTGAGGACCAGGCCGGCCATGACGATGGGCAGCGTGCGGGTCGGGTCCACGTAGTCCTGGAGGAACTGGATCCCGACGGGCAGGGTCATCACGTCCGGGTTGGCGGTCGAGACGAGCAGGGCCCAGATGTACTCGTTCCAGGCGTCGACGAAGGTCAGCAGGCCGAGGGTGACCAGGACCGGCTTGGTCTGCGGGACGACGATCCGCCACCACACGGTGAACTCGCCGGCGCCGTCGATGCGCGCGGCCTCCAGTACCTCGTCCGGGATCGACACCATGAACTGGCGCGTGAGGAAGATCCCGAAGCTGCTGACGAGGAACGGCATGGCGAGCGCCACGATGCTGACGGTCAGGCCCGCGCCGCCGCGCCCGAGCAGGTCGTTGCCGCCCGCCAGCGGCCAGTGCACGAGGATCAGGAAGTGCGGGATGAAGAAGAGGAACGGCGGGAACATCATCGTCGACAGCACGAGACGGAAGACGAAGTCGCGGCCGGGGAAGCGGAGTTTGGCGAGCGCGTAGCCGGCGAGGGACGAGGTGAGCAGCACCGAACCGGTGATCGTGCCGGTGGCGACGACGCTGTTGCGGAAGAGCACCGGCAGATCGAGCTGCTGGACCGCCGCCCGGTAGTTGGACAGGTCGAAGGCCCTCGGCAGGAACCGGTAGGGCAGCGTGCCCGCCTCGTCCGGGCCCTTGAAGGACGTCATCAGCATGTCGGCGAACGGCACCACGGTGAGGACCGCACCGGTGACGACCAGCAGATACGACAGCCACGGGAAACGGCGGCGGATCACGCGTCCTCCCCCTTGCGCCGGAAGAGCCACAACTGCACCAGCGTGACCGCCAGGACCACCGCGAACAGCACGAAGGCGGCGGCGCTCGCGGTACCCCAGTCGCCGTAGGAGAAGGCCTGCCGGTACATCTCCAACGCGGCCACGTCGGTCGCGTCGCCCGGTCCGCCCTTGGTCATGACGATGATCAGCGCGAAGGACTGGAGGCCGGTGAGGAACTGGGTGACGCACACGAACAGCAGGGACGGCCGCAGCAGGGGCACCGTGATCCGCCAGAAGACGGTCAGGGTCCCGGCGCCGTCGAGCGCGGCGGCCTCGTAGTACGACTCGGGGATGGACTTCAGTCCTGCGGTCAGGACGAGGATCGCCGAGCCGACGGAGGCCCAGGCCTGGACGACCACGACCGACGGCAGCGCGGTGTCCGGGTCCTGGAGGAAGGCGACCGAGCCGAGCCCGACGGCGTTGAGGACGCCGTTGACGAGGCCGCCCGGCTGGTACATGTACTTCCAGACGTTCCCGACGGCGACGACGGTCGTGACGATCGGCAGGAAGTACAGGGTGCGCCACAGACCCTGGAACCGCAGCCGGTCGATGCAGGTGGCCACGGTCACGGAGCCGGCGAGAGCGAGGGCCACCGTGCCCAGGGCGAAGAGAAGGGTGTTGGTGAGGATCGGGGCCAGGAAGGTGGCGCCGTCGGCGAACAGGCCGGCGAAGTTGTCCAGGCCGACCGGGTCGATGTGGCCGAGGTCGAACCCGGCCCAGCGGGACGTCGACAACAGCACCGCGAAGCCGAGCGGCAGGGCGAGGAAGACGGCGTAGAACAGCAGCGTCGGCGCCAGGAAGAGGTAGGCGACGACGGCCTGGCGACGACGGTTCCGGGCGTGGACGCGGACTCCGACGGCGGCGGCCCGCTCGCGCGCGGCCCGCTCGGCGGACTCGGGTGCCAGGGTGGCGTTCACCATGACCGCGCCACCTCCTGGTCGACCTGGCGGCGGGTGGCGCGCAGGGCCTCGTCGACCGTCTGCTGGCCGGTCCACAGGGCCTCGATGTTCTTGCGCAGCAGCGACTTGGCCTGCTGCGCGCCCGGCACGTTCGGTTCGGGTACGGCGTACGCCAGCGCGTCCAGGAACGGGTGCAGGTTCGGGTCGCCGCCCGCGCCGAGGAGTGTCCCCATGTCGTCGGCGCGGCCGGTCAGGGAGCCGACCGACGCCTGCAGGGCGCTCATCCGGGTCGCGCCGCGCACCTTGTCGGCATTGAGCCAGCGCAGGAACTCCCAGGCTTCGCGCGCGTGTTCGCTGGCGGTGTTGACGCCGAGCATGAAGCCGGTGGAGAGCGTGGCGCGTCTGGCGTCCGCCTCGGGGAGCGGCACGGGGGCGACGCCGACCTCCCGGTAGGCGGTGCCCATCAGCGCCTTGAGGTTCGTGGTCCACCAGCCGGCGCTGATCACCATGGCGACCTGTCCGGAGGCGAACGCCTGGTAGACGTTGACGCCGGGGGCGCTCGCGCCCCGGTCGACGAGGCGGCGCTCCAGGTCGAACACGGCGCGGCCGGCCGGTGAGTCGATGGCGGTGCTCCTGCCGTCCGCCGAGACGAACCGCCCGCCGGCGGCGTTGAGCAGGGCGAGGGTCTGGCCGACGGTCGTGGAGTCGTCGAAGGTGGAGAGGCCGAATCCCTGGACCAGGGTGTTGCCGTACCGGTCCTGCCGGGCGGTGCGGTACGCGGCCGCCTCCAGCTCCGGCCAGGTGCGCGGCGGGCCGTCGACACCGGCCTCGCGCAGCAGCCGCCTGTTGTAGTAGAGGGCGTACGTCTGCATCTCGGTGGGGTAGCCGTAGACCTTGCCCCCGACGGATGCGGAGCCGGCCGCGGCGGCGCCGTAGGCGCGGCCGATCTCCTCGGCGTGTTCGGGCGGTGCCGGGCGCAGCACGCCGGCCCGGACGAGCTGGCCGTTCCACAGGCAGTACGGGTGCAGGATGTCCGTGCCCTGGCCGGCGGCCTGCCGGACCATGAAGGTGGTCAGCAGGTCGGTGAACTCGACCGCTTTCGTCCGCACCTTGACCCGGTCGTGCAGGGCGTTCCACTCGTCCACCGGGCGCTGCAGTGCCTGCTTGAGCTCGCCGCTCGCGTAGTGGGAGAGGAGGGTGAGGACGATCGGATCGCCGGGCCGCCCGGTGCCCCGGTGCGGCGCGGCACAGCCGGAGACGAGGAGCGCCGAGGGCAGTGCGAGCGCGAAGTGACGCCGGCTCAGTGATCGGCTCAGTGATCGGCTCAGTGATCGGCTCAGTGGTCGGCTCAGTGGCGGTGTCACCGGGCGGCCTCCCTGCGCATCACCTTGAACACCCGGGTCGTGGTGAAGCCGCTCTTGCGGTAGAGGTGGCCCGCCGGGGACTCCGCGCCGGTCCACAGGAACCACGCGGAGTGCGCGCGCAGCGCCCGCATCCGCTCCAGGACCAGGTGGAGCAGGACCTCGCCGAGTCCGGTGCCGCGCATCTCCTCCAGCACGCCGATCGGGCCGAACCGTTCGTCGACCGAGTCGAACGCGCCGTGCATGGCCCAGCCGACCATGCGGCCCCCGGGGTCGCGGGCCACGACGATCCGGTCGAGCGGTGTGCCCGCGGTGAGGCAGGCCCGGATCGTGGCCGCCCAGTCCGGCCCGAAGTGGCTCCCGGCCAGGGCGAGGAGGTCCACCAGGTCGTCGTCGGCCGGGGTGGTGAACCGGTAGCCCCGCGCGGTCAGTTCGGCAACCCGGAGCGCGATGTCGTCCGGGAGGCGGTAGCCGACCAGGCGGCGGTCCATCGCCGCTGCCTCGTACAGGGTGCGAAAGCCCAGGGAGTCCAGCAGCCCGGCCGCCTCCGGGTAGGCCTCGGTGTCGAGGCCGGGGAAGACGTAGTTCGGGGTGTAGGAGGAGAAGTCCACCCGGGTACGGCCGTGGCCGTGCAGCCAGTCGAGGGCCTCGGTGAGCAGCCGGCGGCCGAGGCCGTGCCCGCGGGCGCCCGGGGCGACGAAGAAGAACGGGATCCAGCCCTGCTCCGGCTCCAGGTCGGTGCCGGCCATCGGGGTCAGCCGGCGCACCGCGTAGGCGGCGCCGACGACCCGCTCGCCGTCGACGGCGACCCGCAGCCCCTCCGGGTCGAAGTTGGGGTCGAGCAGTACCAGGGAGCGGAAGCGGTCCGGGGTGACGGGGTCGGCCGGCGCGCTGCGCCGCCATGCCTCCACCAGCTGCGGCCCGTCGCCCGCGCGGAAGGCGCGGATCCCGGCCCGGTTCGTCGTCGTGAGAGTCGTGAGATCGGTCATCGACGGGGTGTCCTTCCGAGCGGGACGGCAGGTGTCGAGGAGGGAGCGGCAGGTCTCGGCGCTCGCGGATACGGCGGTGGGTCTCAGGGGTAGAGCAGCGCGTCGTCGCCGGCCCAGCGGGCGGGCGGGGACGGCGGGTCGCACAGCGGCAGCGGGTCCTCGCCCGCGTCGACGGTGCGCCGCAGCCGGTCGGACCCCCACAGCAGGTCGACGAAGTGCCGGTGACCGGTCCCCTCGGCGCCGCCGTCCGTGGTGTGCCAGGCGAAGTCGTCCGGGTGCAGCCGCCGCAGCACGGCGAGCATCGCGACGGCGGTGCGTACGGGCGCGAACGCCGTGCGGTCGGTGATGTGGAGCTGGACCCCGCGCAGTTGCCGTCCGGCGTGTTTGTGGAAGGCCGGTACGAACCGCAGGTCGCGGAAGTGCACGCCGGGCAGGGCGAGTTCGGCGAGCGCGGGGGCGAACCGGGAGTCCAGGTAGGGGGCGCCGACGATCTCGAAGGGCTGGGTGGTGCCCCGGCCCTCCGAGAGGTTCGTGCCCTCGAAGAGGCAGGTGCCGGGGTACACGGTGGCGGTGGCGGGCGTCGGGATGTTCGGCGAGGGTGCGATCCAGGGCAGCCCGGTGGCGTGGGCGTCCATGGCGCGCCGCCAGCCGAGGGCCTCGATCACCGTCAGGTCGGCCGCGCGGCCCGCCGCCCGGGGCACGGCCGAGGCGTTCAGCCACCGGGCGAGTTCGCCGCAGGTCAGGCCGTGCCGGACGGGGATCGGGGCACGTCCGACGAAGCCGGCCCACGCCGGTTCCAGCAGCGGGCCCTCGCTGACGAGTCCGCCGAGCGGGTTGGGCCGGTCGGCGACCACGAACCGGATGCCGGTGCGGGCCGCCGAGACCATCAGGTCGAACATGGTCCACACGTACGTGTAGTACCGGGCACCGATGTCCTGCAGGTCGTGGACCAGGGCGTCGACACCGCTGTCGATCAGCAGCTTGTCCAGCCGCTCGCCGTCGCGGCGGTAGGTGTCGTGGACCGGCAGGCCGGTGTCGGGGTCGGACCGGGCGGTCTCGCTCTCGCCGGCCTGGCCGGTCCCGTGCAGCCCGTGTTCGGGACCGAACAGGGCGACCAGCGGCGCTCCGGCCGCGAGCAGCGCGGGTGCGGCCGGACGCAGGTCGGACAGGACACCGGTGTGGTTGGTCACCAGTCCCAAGCGGCCGGGCCCGGCGAGTCCGGGCGCCGCGTGCAGCCGCGCGATCCCGGTCGTCACCGCGACGCGGTCGTCCGTACTCATTCCTTGCTCCGTCTGCCGGGTGACGCCTCCGCCAAGCAATGTTCTGGAATTTACTCTTATGTCGCGTAATTCCGGCAGTGAATCGCCGACGGTTCACAGGCCCCGCGCGTCACCCGCTCATTCGCGTCGACCATCTGATCAACTTCCTTCACCGTTCCCTCACTTACCTCCTAAGCTGCGCATCGGGGAGCAAGCGCTCCCACGGGGAGGGAACACACACATGGGCAGATCCGCCCTGCCGTCGGGCCGCCTGCGCGCCACGGCCACCGCACTCGTCACCGTCTCGCTGGCCCTCGGGGCCACCTCGCTGCCTGCCACCGCCTCGGATCTGAGCACGGTCCCGCCGTGGAACACCGCCGTCCCGCTGTCCACCACCTACAGCGTCCCGCAGGATGTCGTCGTCCGTCCCGACGGGAGCGCCGTGGCCGCCTGGACCGACGGCAGCCAGACGCTGTACACCGCCACGCGCGCGGCCGGCACCGACGCCTGGAGCACGCCGGTGCGGTTCAGCGGCTCCTACATCACCGAGGCACGGCTGGTGACACGGACCGACGGAACGGTCGCCGTGCTGTGGGTCGACGACGGCTACCACCTGCTCGGCTCGGTGCTGACCGCCGGCACCTGGTCGTCGCCCCACGAACTGTTCGACGGCGACAACAAGCTGACGTTGTCCCAGATCGATGTCGCCGAGGGCCCGAACGGCCAGGTCGCCGCCGTCTGGACCGCCACGCCGTACACCTACTCGGACTCCTCCGAGGTGTATGCCGCCGCCCTCGGCAGTGACGGCACCTGGGCCGCCGCCGAGCAGGTCAGCGACGCGGCCGGGCATGCCGGCGCCTACGGCGACGTCGACGCCACGCACCCCGAGGTCGCGGTCGACGCGCACGGCGGACTCGTCGTGTCGTACGCGATGGAGGACGAGTCGTACAAGACGGCCTACGCGATGACCACCGCCCGGCCGTACGGCGGCACCTGGCAGACCCCGGCCCAGCTGAGCAACACCCCGCTCGCCGCCTCCGCCCATCCGACCCTGGCCACCGACGCGTCCGGCTCGGTCGACCTGCTGTGGCGGTTCGGCACGGCCACGGCCCAGACCTTCGAGCTGGTACGCCGCCAGGACGCGAACTCCGCGTGGGGGGCCGCGACCTCGCTCGTGAGCGGTGTCGGTGCCGAGGGGGATCCCGAACCGCTGGTCGCACCGAACGGGAACGCGACCGTCGTCTGGGCCGACCCGGAAGCGGGCGCGGTGCGCACCGTGACGCGCTACGCCGGCTCGACGTGGACGGCCTCCTCGACCCTCTCCACCGGCCCCGTCTCCGACGCCTACGAGGTCCGTACCGCCATGGCGGCGGACGGGTCGGTCCACGCGGTGTGGCGCGAGAACGGCGCGACCGCTGCCACCAAGCGGCTGATGGAGGCCACATTCGACGGCGAGCGGAACATCTGGACGGCCGCCCGCACGGTCCAGGGCCCGCTCACGGCCGTCAACCGCGCCCGGATCGCGGCTGCCTCGCTCACCGACGCCACCGCGGTGTGGACCGGGTCGGCCGGCCTGTCGGCAGCCCGCACCACGTTCCCCAGGCTCACGGTCGACTCGTCGTCCGTGCCCGCGACGGCGAACTTCCGGACCACCTCGTCCTGGGCGCCGAAGTGGCAGCTCAACGGCCCGGTCACCGCATGGCAGATCACCCTCACCGACCCGGCCGGACGCACCGTGCGCACCCTCACGGGCACCCCCGGCAGCAGCACGGTCGCCGCCTCCTGGAACGGCCGCACCACATCCGGCGCCCGGGCTGTCAACGGCGACGTGACCTGGACCCTGACCGCCACCCAGCCGGGCTACTCGGGTACGGCGACCGTGGCGAGCGGCGTCCTGAAGGTGACCGGCTCGGTCCCCGCCCGCCACGACTACGGCGACGGATCCGGCGGCCTCCCCGACGGCAGCGGCGACCTGCTCACCCTCGACGGCAGCGGCCGGATCTGGCTCCACTACGGCACGCTCAACCACGTGCGGCAGATGGGCAGCGGCTGGCCCGTCACCGTCCGGCCGGTCGCCCTCGGCGACCTGAGCGGCGACGGCTGCAACGACGTCCTCGTCAGGCTGAGCAGCGGCGCGGTGCGCCTCTACAAGCCGGCCTGCGGCGGCGCCCTCAACCCGACGACGTCGCACACCACCCTGGCCACCGGCGGCTGGAACCAGTACGACGTCCTCACCTCCCCGGGCGACCTCACGAAGGACGGCCGCCCGGACCTCATCGCCCGGAGCGCGGCCACCGGCGCCGTCTACCTCTACAAGGGGACCAGCGCCGGAAAGCTGTCGGCACGCGTGAAGCTGTTCGCCGACTGGAAGACCTACAAGAAGGTCGTCGGCGCCGGGGACCTCAACGGCGACGGCATCGGCGACCTGCTGGCCCAGGACAGGTCGAACAACCTGTACCGCTACTACGGCAAGGGCGACGGCACCTTCTCCGCACGCGTGAAGATCGCCGCCGACTGGGGTGCCTCGTACAACGTGGTCCTCGGGATCGGCGACGTCACCGGAGACGGCAAGGCCGACCTGGTCGCCCGGGACACGGCGAACCGCCTCTACCGGCAGAACGGCACCGGGAAGGGCACGTTCGGCGCCCGGGTGCTGGTCAACGACGGCGGTTACGGCTACAAGGCGCTGTTCTGAGCCACCCCGCCGCCACCCGGCCACCGCCCGGTCCGCGGGAGCGGCCGTTCGGGGAACGGATTGCCCCGAAGGTGTGACGGCACCGGCCATGCCGACTCCCGCGCCCGTCAAGGACGTTGGAACAGGCATGGGCCACAGCGACGATCCCTCCTTCGCCCAGCTGTCCGACGCCTACTGGCTGGACAGTCCCCACCTGGGCGGGCGCGTCCCCGACCCGGCGCCCCGGGCTCCGGCGCCGGGCTTCGCGTGGCGGACCGCGATGGTCGGGCTGTCGGCGCTCACCGTCGCGGTCGCCCTGGTGGTGGCCTTCGTGTGAGCCCCCCGGCATCCACAAGAGGATCACGGTCGACGGCGACGGCCGGAGTCCAGACGGAGTCGTCGATGAGCTTGCCGCCGTAGCCGTACTCGACCTGGAAGCCGGAAGGCGTCTTCGAGTAGAAGGACAGCATCTCGTCGTTTTCCTCGTCGCCGGCGAGCACGGACCGCAGTACGGGCAGGTGGGAGACGATCGCGTCGCGGAGCGAGTCGTGGGTGTCGGGGTCGCCGCTCAGCTCGGGTATGTCCGCGCACAGTTGATCGGCGAGGCCCGCGAAACGGTCGTCGCCGTACCGGTCGAGCCAGCTCACGAAGGGTTCCAGTGTCGATGGCTCGTTGCTGTCGAGGTCGTCACCGGGCATATCGTCAGTATGACGCGCGGCGTCGTCGAGAGCGGCGCGGCGAGACGAAGGCCACACCGGCCATGAACCCGGTGTCACGACACGCCGGTGGATATCGCCCGGAAGTGGGACGTTTCCGTGTCGCCGGGGCATCCGGGGGCGATGACGGTGTGTGATGACGTCGGGTCTCGGGGTTTCCGCGGCCTGTTCTCACCGTTGTCACCGATGTCTCCGTTTTCACCGTTGTCGAACTTCACGAAGGACTTCACGATGCGTCTGCTCCGTCCGCTCGCCGTCGCTCTCGGCGGGCTTGCCCTCACCGTCATCACCGTGGGTCCGGCGGCCGCCGCCCAAGGGACGTTCGTCTGGGTGGGGCCGAAGGGCAAGGCGTACGCCATCCAGAACCCGCCGGACCGCAAGTGCCTCGACATGGCGCAGGAGGCGCGCGGGCCGCAGAACGCCACGAAGAAGGCGCTCGTCGTCTACAGCAAGCCGAAGTGCAAGGGCGCCACCCACCGGGTCGCCCCCGGACACTCGGCCTCCGGCAGCGTCCACTTCGCCAGCGTGGTGTTCAACCCCCGCTAGGACGAAGCCCGTTCAGCCCTCCGGTGGCGCCGCTCACGGCGGGGTGATCGGCGCCACCGGTCTGTGCGGGTGCGTCCGGCGCTGCTCTCCGGCACGGCATCCACCGGTTCCGGTCAGACTCCCCCGGCCACCGCCACGCCGAGCCCGCACAGCACCACCCCGGTGACGATGTTCAGGGCGCGCCGCACCGTCGGCCGGGACACCAGGGCCCGGCCCCGGCCGACGGCCCAGGTGAAGAGCAGGTACCAGCAGACGTTGACGACGGCCCAGAGGACGCCCAGCGCGATGCTGCTCAGCAGGACGGGACCGTCGGCCGTGACGAACTGGGGCAGCACCGACACGGCGAACACCCCGGCCTTCGGATTGCCCAGCGTCGTGCCCAGCCCGGCACCGTACGCGCCCCTGAGGCCGCCGGGGCCGCCGGTACCGTCACCCGGACCGGTCTCGGCGACGCCGTCCTTCGTCGCCGCGCGGAGGGTGGTGACCCCCAGCGCGAACAGCACCGCTCCACCCGCGATGCGCACCACCAGATAGGCGTGCGGGTTGGCCAGGAGCACCGCGGACAGGCCCACGGCGGCGGCGGTCGACCAGACGAGCAGCCCGGTGGCGTTGCCCGCGATGGTGGCCAGGGCGGGTCGTGGGCCGGACGTCAGGATCTGCCGGATCATCAGGGCCTGTCCGGCGCCCGGGAGCATGGCCAGCAGCCAGGTGGTGATCACGAACAGGGGCAGGTGGATGGGCACGGGTCGCCGACCTTCTCACTGGGGCGTGGTGGATGATCCACCACCAGGCTGGCGCGAGGGGTGCGTGAAGAGAAGTCAGAGCAGCTGCAGCCAGCATTAAGATTATTTAGTGACCTCGGATCCGGGACAGCTGCGTCTGCTCGCCATGATCGACCGCCACGGTTCGCTCGCCGGTGCCGCCCACGCCCTCGGCGTGACCCCGGCCGCGGTGACGCAGCAGGTGGCCCGGGCGGAGCGGGACTGGAACGCGCCGCTGGTGGTGCGCGGACCGCGCGGTGCGTCGCTCACGGCGGCCGGCGCGCTGCTCGCGGAGCACGGACGGGTCGTCGACGAGCAGACGGAACAGGCCGGGGAGCGGCTCGCCGCACTCCTCGGCCGCCTGTCGCTGCGACTGCGGGTGGGCGCCTTCCTGGCCGCCGCCCTGCATCTGCTCCCGCCGGCCCTGACCGCGCTGCGCCACCGGTACCCGAACGCCGACGTCTCGGTGGAGGACCTGTTGTCCGACCGCGGCGTCGAGCGGGTCACGACGGGCGAACTCGACGTCGCGGTGATCGCGTCCTGGGCGCTCCCCCCGGAGCCGCCCCCGAGCATCACCGTGCACACGCTGCTGCGGGACCCCATGGTCATCGTCCTGCCCGACGACCACCCCCTGGTCACCGGCTCCCCCGACGGCACGCCGCTGCGCCTGGAGCAGCTCCGGGACGAGTCCTGGGTGACCATCCTCGCCGGACACGCCGCCCGGGAGCAGCTCGACCGGGCGGCGACGGGCGCCGGGTTCACCCCCAGGATCCGGTTCCAGACGGCGTCGTACGACCTGGCCCAGGCCCTCGTCGGCACCGGCTACGGCGTCGCGCTCGTCTCCCGGCTGGCCCTGACCCGGGTGCCCGGGACCACGCACCGCCCGCTGGCCGACCCGGTGCTCCACCGCGACCTGCACGCCGTGACCCGGTCCGACACCACGCTGACCCCGCTGGCGGACGTCTTCCGGACCCTGCTGCTCGACGTGGCCGCCGATCTGAGGGGCGCCTGGTCGTCACCGGGGTGAGCGCGCGAGGGCCATGGCAGGGGCCGCGCCGCGGCACGGAGGTTTCGCGCGGTCTTCCGCACGGGTTCAGAACTTCGCGACCCGCATCACACCCGGACCCCCTTGATCGATCATTGACCGGCCGGTTTAGCATATGAGCGCCACCCAGCTCGATCGAGAGATTCAGGTCTGTGACTGTCAACGACGACTCGTTCACCAACTGGAAGAACCGCGAGGAGATCGCGGAGTCGATGATCCCGCTCATCGGGAAGCTGCACCGGGAGCAGGACGTGACGGTCCTCCTCCACAGCCGCTCCCTGGTGAACAAGTCGGTGGTCAGCATCCTCAAGACCCACCGCTTCGCCCGCCAGATCGACGGGGCCGAGCTCTCGGTCACGGAGACGATGCCGTTCCTGCAGGCGCTCACCACGCTCGACCTCGGCCCCTCCCAGATCGACATCGGCATGCTCGCCGCGACCTACAAGGCCGACGACCGGGGCCTGAGCGTCGAGGCGTTCACCGCCGAGGAGGTCGCCGGGGCCACCGGCGCCAACAAGATCGAACGCCGGGAGCCGCGGGACGTCGTCCTGTACGGCTTCGGCCGCATCGGCCGGCTGGTCGCCCGGCTGCTCATCGAGAAGGCCGGCTCGGGCAACGGCCTGCGCCTGCGAGCCATCGTGGTGCGCGGCGCGGGCGGCGAGGACATCGTCAAGCGCGCCTCGCTGCTGCGCCGCGACTCCATCCACGGCCAGTTCCAGGGCACGATCACCGTGGACGAGGAGAACAGCACGATCCTCGCCAACGGCAACGAGATCAAGGTGATCTACGCCGACGACCCGTCCCAGGTCGACTACACGACGTACGGCATCCGGAACGCGATCCTCATCGACAACACGGGCAAGTGGCGGGACCGCGAGGGCCTCTCCAAGCACCTGCGCCCCGGTATCGAGAAGGTCGTCCTGACCGCGCCGGGCAAGGGCGACGTCCCGAACATCGTGCACGGCGTGAACCACGACACCGTCAAGCCGGACGAGCAGATCCTGTCCTGCGCGTCCTGCACCACCAACGCGATCGTGCCGCCGCTGAAGGCGATGGCCGACGAGTACGGGGTGCTGCGCGGGCACGTGGAGACCGTGCACTCGTTCACCAACGACCAGAACCTGCTGGACAACTACCACAAGTCGGAGCGCCGCGGCCGGTCCGCGCCGCTCAACATGGTCATCACCGAGACCGGCGCCGCCTCCGCCGTCGCGAAGGCGCTGCCCGACCTCAAGGCGCGGATCACCGGCAGCTCCATCCGGGTCCCGGTGCCGGACGTGTCCATCGCCATCCTCAACCTGCAGCTGGCCCGCGAGGCCTCCCGCGAGGAGGTCCTCGACTACCTCCGCGAGGTGTCGCTGACCTCGCCGCTGAAGCGCCAGATCGACTTCATCACCGCCCCGGACGCGGTCTCCAGCGACTTCATCGGCTCCCGCCACGCGTCGATCGTCGACGCCGGCGCGCTCAAGGTGGAGGGCGACAACGCGATCCTCTACCTCTGGTACGACAACGAGTTCGGCTACTCCTGCCAGGTGGTCCGGGTCGTCCAGTACGTCTCCGGCGTCGAGTACCCGACGTTCCCGGCCACGGCGGTCTGACCCACCGCGTCCCCGACAGCCCGGCCCCCTCTGCTGCACGCAGAGGGGGCCGGGCTGTCCGCACTCACCGTCCGCACTCTTGACGCGATCACGGCCCGATGGCAGCTTTTTATCGATACAACCGATTTCACGAACTCTGTTCCATATATCGAACAACGCCATCCGGTCAGGAGTGCCCGCGTGCCCACCGCCACCGCGATCATCAACCTCGACATCGAGGGCCCGACGATCAGCCGCCACCTCTACGGCCACTTCGCCGAACACCTCGGCCGCTGCGTCTACGGCGGCTTCTGGGTCGGCGAGGACTCCCCGATCCCCCACGAGGGCGGCATCCGCCTGGACGTCGTCGAGGCGCTGCGCGCCCTGCACATCCCCAACCTGCGCTGGCCCGGCGGCTGTTTCGCCGACGAGTACCACTGGCAGGACGGCATCGGCCCGCGCGAGCAGCGCCCCCGGATGGTCAACACACACTGGGGCAACGTCGAGGAGAACAACCACTTCGGCACCCACGAGTTCATGGCCCTGTGCGAACTCCTCGGCGCCGAGCCCTACATCAGCGGCAACGTCGGCTCCGGCACCGTCCGGGAGATGAGCGAGTGGGTGGAGTACCTCACCCGGGACGGCGACAGCCCGATGGTGCGGCTGCGCAAGGAGAACGGCCGCGAGGAGCCCTGGCGGGTCAAGTACTGGGGCATCGGCAACGAGACCTGGGGCTGCGGCGGCAACATGCGCGCCGAGTACTCCGCCGACCTGGCCCGCCAGTACGCCACCTACTGCCGCGACCACGGCGACAACAAGCTCTACCGGATCGCCTCGGGCGCCTCCGACGCCGACTACAAGTGGACCGAGACGCTGATGCAGCAGATCAGCTGCTTCGGCTGCGAGGCCACCCCGAAGAACTTCTTCCAGGGCCTCTCCGTCCACTACTACACGCTGTCCGGCCCCTGGGAGGCCAAGGGCAGCGCCACCGATTTCACCGCCGACGACCACTACCGCACGATGCTGTCGGCCCGCCGCATCGACCGCATCCTCACCGGCCACTCCACGGTCATGGACGTCTACGACCCGGGGCGTACCGTCGGCCTGGTCCTGGACGAGTGGGGCACCTGGTGGGACGTGGAGCCCGGCACCAACCCCGGCTTCCTCTTCCAGCAGAACACCCTGCGCGACGCGCTGGTGGCGAGCACCCACTTCGACATCTTCCACCGGCACGCCGCCCGCCTGCACATGGCCAACATCGCCCAGACCGTCAACGTCCTGCAGGCCATGCTCCTCACCGACGGCGACGCCCTGGTCCTGACCCCGACGTACCACGTCTTCGAGATGAACAAGGGCCACCAGGACGCCACCTCGCTCCCCGTGCACCTGCGCGGCGAAGGCACGCGGCGCACGGTCGGGGACGGAGAGCTGGAGACGGTGTCCGCCTCCGCCAGCGTCAAGGACGGCACCGTCCTGATCTCGCTGAGCAACCTGGACGCCGAGGAACCCACCGAGGTCACCCTCGACCTGCGTGGCGGCACCCTCGGCAAGCCGGCCGCCCGGATCCTCACCGCCGACAAGCTCCAGGCCCACAACACCCCCGAGGCGTCGACGGCCGTCGCCCCCCGGGCGTTCGACGGCGTGTCGGTGACCGGCGGCGGACTGCGGCTCACCCTCCCACCGCACTCGTTCGTGACCGTCCAGGCTCCCCTGAACCAGCGCTGACCGGCAGGAGTGCGCACATGACCCGACCCGCACGTCCGCTGCCCGCCCGTCACCTGCGGCCGCCGATGGGCTGGAACAGCTGGGACTGCTACGGCACCACGGTCACCGAGGAGGAGGTCCTCGCCAACGCCGAGTTCATGCGCGAGCACCTGCTCCCGCACGGCTGGGACACCGTCGTCGTCGACATCCAGTGGTACGAGCCCACCGCCCGCGCCCACGGCTACAACCCGGACGCCCCACTCGTCCTCGACGGCCACGGCCGCCAGCTCCCCGCCCCCAACAGGTTCCCGTCGGCCGCGGGCGGGGCGGGGTTCGGCCCGCTGGCCGCGCGGGTGCACGGCATGGGCCTGCGGTTCGGCCTGCACATCATGCGGGGCATCCCACGCCGCGCGGTGGAGGCCGCACTGCCCGTGCTCGGAACGGGGTTCACCGCCGCGGAGGTGGCCGACACGGACTCCGTGTGCCCCTGGAACTCCGACAACTACGGCCTGGACCACGACCACCCCGGCGCGCAGGCCTACTACGACTCCCAGGTCGCCCAGTTCGCCGCCTGGGGCGTCGACTTCGTCAAGGCCGACGACATGCTCTTCCCGTACCACGAGCGGGAGATCGCCGCCTACGCGCGGGCGATCGAACGCAGCGGGCGGGCCATCGAACTGAGCCTCTCCCCCGGTACCGACATGTCCCTCGCCCGCCTGGACCACCTGCGGGAGCACGCCACCATGTGGCGGGTCTGCGACGACCTGTGGGACCGCTGGGAGGACGTCGAGGCGCAGTTCGCGCGGATGGCGCGCTGGGCCCCCTGGCAGGGCGGGCAGGGCTGGGCGGACGCCGACATGCTGCCGCTCGGGCACATCGGGATCCGCGCCGAGCGCGGCGCGGACCGCCAGTCGGCCCTCACCCGGCCCGAGCAGGTCAGCCTGCTCACCCTCTGGCTGATCTCCCGCTCCCCGCTGATGATGGGCGGCGACCTGCCCACCTCCCCGCCCGAGACCATCGGGCTGCTCACCAACGACGAGGCCCTCGGCGTCCTGTGGCACAGCACCGGCAACCAGGAGGTGCTCCGGGAGCGGGACCTGGTGCTGTGGACCGCCCGGGACACCGACGGGCACACCCGGTACGCGGCGGTGTTCTCGCTCGCCGACGAGGAGCGGCGCTTCGAGGTGCCGCTGGGGTCGGTCGGAGGGACCCCGCACGACCGCGTCCGGGAGCTGTGGACCCACACCGACACCGCGCACGACGGCCGGCGGCTGGTGGCCGTGCTGCCCGCCCACGGTGCCGCCCTCTATCGTCTTGCCGAGGACGGCCGGCGGGAGTGAGTGTGGCGACGATCCAGGACGTGGCGAAGGCCGCCGGGGTGTCGGCGATGACCGTCTCCAACGTGATCAACGGACACCCCAACGTCCGCCCGGCCACCCGGGAACGCGTCCTGGAGGCGGTGGACCGGCTCGGCTACCGGGTCAACGTGGCCGCCCGCAACCTGCGCAGGGGCCGTACCGGCACCATCGGCCTGGCCGTGCCCGAGATCAACCGCCCCTACTACGGCCGGCTGGCCGCCTCGATCATCGCGGCGGCCGCCCGGCACGGCCTGCGGGTGAGCATCGAGCAGACCGGCGCCCGCCGGGAGAACGAGCTGGCGGCCCTGTCCCTGTCCCGCAACCGGCTCTACGACGGCCTCATCCTGAGCACGGTCGGCATGGGCCCGGCCGACGTCGGGGCGCTCGACGTCGACCATCCGGTGGTGATCCTGGGCGAGCGGATCTTCGGCGGGCCCGTCGACCATGTCGCCATGCCGAACGAGGCCGCCTCCGAGGCCGCGACCCGCCATCTCGTCGAGCGGGGCTGCCGGCGGATCGCGATCGTGTGCGGGCCGCTGGGCGGCGAGGCCGACGTGTCGAGCCTGCGGCACACCGGGTATCTGCGGGCGCTGGCCGCCGCGGGGCTGCCGGCGGCCCCGGAGCTGGTGGTGACCACCGGGTCGCTCACCATGCAGGACGCCGCCCGCGGCATCCGGGGGCGGATGGCGGACGGCCTGCGCTTCGACGGGGTGTTCGGTGTGACGGACACGGTGGCCATGGGCGTGCTGCGCGCCCTCGCCGACGCCGGGGTCCGGGTGCCGGAGCAGGTCAGGGTGATCGGCTTCGACAACGTCGACGAGAGCGCGTATCTCGTGCCCTCCCTGTCCACCGTCGACCCGGACCACGACCTGATGGCCGAACGCGCGGTCGCCCTGCTGGCGGCGCGCATCGACCGGGGCGGGCCGGGACCGGGGCGGGAGGAGTTCACCGGACCGTTCCGCCTGGTGGTGCGGGAGTCCACGGGCGGCTGACCGCGCGTCCCCCGGTGCGCTGTCAGACCAGGTGGCCGAAGACCACCAGGTTCTCCGTGTAGTCCTTGACGTCGTGGTCGTAGTCGCCGGCGCAGGTGATCAGGCGCACCTCGGGGCGGCGGGTGTCCGCGTAGACGCGCTCGCTGGGGAAGTCGTCCTTCGCGAAGGTGTCGGCGTCGTCGACCACGAAGTTCGCGTCCGTGCCGTCGGCCCGGCTCACCGTGAAGCGGTCGCCCCGCTGCAGTTCGTCCAGCCTGACGAAGACGGCCGCCGAGGTCCTGGTGTCGACGTGGCCCGCGATGATCGCGGTGCCGGCCTCGCCGGGCGCCGCGCCCCTGGAGTACCAGCCGACGAGGTTGGTGTTGTCGGCCGGCGGGGGCTGGAGCTGGCCCGTGGAGCCGATGGTGAGGACGGTGAAGGGGGCGTCGACGGAGATCTTCGGGATGAGCAGGCGGGTCGGCGTGGACCGGGGCAGCGCCGCACCGGCCTGGCGCGGGTCGGCGGAGGGGACGGCATCGGTGGTCCCGGGCCGGGTGGTGCCGGTGGTGTCGGAGCCTTTGGTGTGTCCGCCGATCAGCGCCACGGCCAGGAGCAGGACGGCGATGCCCCACACGGGCAGCCGGCCGCCGCGCGGGCCGTTGCCGGGGCTGTCCTGGTCGTCCGGGCCGTCGGGGTCGTCGGGGTTCTGCGAGGCAGGGTTCGGGGTGGCGGTGTTCGGGGTGGCGGGGCCAGCTGCCATCGGAGGTCACCTTTCTGGGGCACGGCAGCGGGAGGGCGGGACGGGGGCCGCGGTCCCGTCGGCGTGTGGAGCGCCGACGGCACCGCGGTCCCCGTATGTGTCGGCCCCTCAGGACACGGGCCCGGGGACCCTCCTGCGCCGCAGCGCGTAGGCACCGGTGGCCGCTACGCCGAGGACGGCCAGTCCGCCGGCGGTGACGCCGGGCGTGGCGAGGCCGCCACCGCCGGTGTGCACGCCGCCGTGCGGGCGGTCGCTCTCCTCGTCGTCACCCCACGACGAGCCGCCCTCGTCCTTCCCCTTGCCCCCCTGGTCGTCCTTGCCACCCTGGTCCCCCTTGCCTCCCTGATCCCCCTTGCCTCCCTGGTCCCCCTTGCCTCCCTGCTCGTCGTCGTTGCCCTGATTGCTGTCGGAGTCGTACTTGCTGTCGTTGCTGCTGTAGGAAGAGTCGTCACGGCCTCCGTCGTCCCAGTCCCCCGCGATCGCGGCCTGGGCTGCGGGGGCGGAAAACGCGAGGGCCGCGGTGGCGGCCGTCGTCGCGAGGATCATGCGGGCAGAACGCATCTCGATGTCCTTCCGCCGTGGCCGGGCGCCGATACTCCATCAGCTGTAACGACCCGGCCCCGACATGAACCACCGTCAGCCAGCCCCCCGGCTCACACCATCCAGGCCGCCCATCCGTGGTGACGACACGCCCAACACCGCCCGGCTGGGTCAATCACGCGCGAGGACGCACCGCCATTCGGGCGGTCGTGGGCCCGCCGTCGGCGTGTCGCCGCACGACGGGCCCGCGGGGGCGTCAGTAGCCGACGTAGAAGGTGGCGTCGGCCTGGGCCGTGCTCGTGGAGATGGGGTCGATGCGCAGCACGTAGTCGGAATGGCGGATGTAGCGCGTCGGGTAGTTGTACGAGCGGAACGAGGACCAGGAGGAGTCGGCGAGGCCGGCCGTCCGGTAGAACGTGGCGTCCTGGGCGAACGCCGTGGTGCTGTCGTTCTCGTCGAGCTGCAGCTGGTAGTTGTAGTGGCGCAGATAGCGGGTCGGGTAGTTCACCGACTGGAAGGACACGCCGCTGCTGTCGGCGAGACCGGGGACCAGCGTCCACATGCCGTCGGTGTACGGGTCGAAGGCGTACTCGTCGATCCGGCCGACGAAGTTGCTGTGCCGGACGTATCTGGCCGGGTAGTTGTAGGACTTCAGCCGGTTCCAGGTGGGGGTGCCCCACTTGGCGACGAGGTTGTTGTACTCGGCCGTGGTGATGGGCTGGATGCCGCAGTGCTTGGAGTTGAGCGGCTGGGTGTAGGTCTTCTGGTCGAGGGCGGTCCAGGTGCCGGCGGACAGGGCGCTGGTCTGCCACGCGTAGAAGACGCCGTTGGGGTCCCAGGTGTCGCCCCAGAGGTACCAGGTCGAGCTCGACGTCAGGGACTTGACCAGGGTCGGGGCCTCGGTGCCGTTGTGCGAGACGGCCGTGGAGAACTCCGTGAAGCTGCCGGGGTCCAGCGAGGTGGAGCGGGCGCCGACGAGCGTCGAGTTCTTCTTGAAGTAGAGGTAGTTGACGCCGCTGACGCCGACCGCGAGGTCGCCGTCGATGACGTCGTAGCCGGGGTCGAAGAAGACCTGCGGGTCGCCGGCGGTGATGAAGTCGGCGGTGTAGTTGATCATGATGACGTTGTGACCGCTGCCGTTGACGGCGGAGTAGATGACGCCGTACGTGCCGCGCCCCGCGTCCCAGAAGGCCTCGGGGGCCCAGGCATGGGTGTCCATGTCGTGCAGCTTCATCCGCCGGTACCCGGTGAAGGTGCGCAGGTCGGTGGAGTCCCAGACGTGGATGTACTGGCTGACGTACGTCCAGTCGGTGCCGTACAGGTCGGTGGCGAGGACCACGAAGGTGCCGTCCTGCTTGCGCAGGATGAACGGGTCGCGCAGGCCGAGGGAGCCCGCGGTGGGGGTGGCGACGGGGGCGTTCTGGTTGAGCGGGGTCCACTGGAGGCCGTCGGTGCTGACGGCGAGGTGCAGGCCGTAGTTGGCGGCCAGCATGTCCGGGGACTCGGTGAAGTAGCACATCACGTAGGCCGAGTTGGTCGCGGCCTGGGCGGCTCCGGCGCCGAGGGCGAGGGCGCCGGTGGCGGCGAGGGGGACGGTCGCGGCCGCACCGAGGAAGTGGCGGCGCGACAGGGGGGTGCCGTTCATGTGCGCTCCAGACGAGGGGGATTGTCCGGGATTTCGGACACGGTTCGGAAAACCGATCAGAAACTAGAGGGACGCGTGAGGCGCGTCAATGCTTGCGTAACAAGGGAGTTACTGGGAATTCGCTGTGTACGCCGGGAGCATGGCGGCCGCAGACCGCAGCCCGGGGGCCGCAGACCGGGAGCCGCGGCGACGGACGCGAGACGACCCACCCGACGGGGCCCGGTACGGGTACACATGGCCCGTCGTACTCCAGGAGGACCGCGCGCTGCCGCGCGTCGGCCGGCTCTCCGCGGGTGGCGAGGAAGCGGCCGACCAGGTCGTCGCAGACGGCGCGGAAGTCGTCGTCCTCGCCCGGCTGCCGCTGCAGCCGCCGGTGTATCTCCTGGTACGCGGCGTTGGCCCGGAAGTGGGACATCGGCTGCCGGCGCAGCCGTGCGCCTCCCGGATCGGCCTCCGCGGCCGCGTTGCGGACCTTGGCGCGCACCCCGCGCACGCCCTTCACCGCTTTGCGCCGGGCCTCGCCGGGCGGACAGCCGAAGGCCTCGTACATCTCGGCCACGCACAGGTCGGTGTAGACGAAGTCGACCCTGTCGAAGTGCTCCAGTCCCCACCGGGCGAGGCCGTGCGGGCGCCGGGCGGAGAAGTAGCCGTTGCCCACCGACACGCCGATCACCGCGTGCGCGCCCTCGTCGTGGATGACGCGGCAGTGGGAGGTGTAGGGCCGGATCTCGAAGGCGTCGGCCACCAGCACGGATGCCGTGGTCAAGGGGGGGTACCCTCCGCCGTGCGCGTCCCGGCCGGGCCTTGTGCCCTGGTTTGTGGCGCTGCGGCGAGGCTCAAGTCAGCCGCGTCGGGTCGACGGGGGGTAGTGGCTGCCGGATGTTGGCCGGAACCCGTCGAGGCGTCGATGGAGGCTCCGTGGAAATTCAGCTGCTTGCGGGCGAGGAGGATGGGATTCTTCGCTACGGCCCGATGAGTACCGCAGGGGAGGTATCACCGCAGTGAACCGTATGTGCACGACTTCCGGGATCCCGGCCGCCACAGGCCGGGCGATCGAGGACGGCCCGTACGCCGGTGGCCGTGGCCGACTGCGGTGAGGGGCCGGGCGCGGCGGCCGTCCGGCTCACCGGCCGGCGGGTCGCTGCCGAGCGGGCGCGGTCGGGCGGCCTGTGGGAGGTGACGTTCGAGGGCGGTCCCGCTGCCGTGGTCAAGCGCGGCGACGGTCCCGGGGCGGTACGGGCCGAGGTGGCCGGGCTGCACTGGCTGGCCGCCGCCCGCGCGGTGCCGGTACCGGAGGTGCTCGGTCACGACGAGCGGTGGATGGTGACGGAGCTGGTCCCCACCGGGAGTCCGGGCGCCGAGGCGGCGACGCGTTTCGGCCGCGCCCTGGCCGCCCTGCACGCCTCGGGCGCCCCGGCCTTCGGGGCGGCGCCGCCGGACGGCCCGCGCGACGCCTGGATCGGGCTCGCCCCGATGCGCAACGAGCCCGGCACCGAGTGGCCGCGCTGGTACGCCGAGCAACGGGTGCTGCCGTACCTGCGGGCGGCGGTCGACCGGGGGACCCTGCGGCCGGGCGAGGCCGCCGTGATCGAGCGGGTCTGCGAGCGGCTGCCGGAGCTCGCGGGGCCGCCCGAGCCGCCCGCCCGGCTGCACGGCGACCTGTGGAACGGGAATGTCCTGTGGGGCGCCGACGGCAGGGTCCGGCTGATCGACCCGGCCGCGCACGGCGGGCACCGCGAGACCGACCTCGCGATGCTCCGGCTGTTCGGCTGCCCGTATCTGGACCGGATTGTGGAGGGTTATCGGGAGGCGGCTCCACTGGCCGACGGCTGGGCGGAGCGGATCGGGTTGCACCAACTGTTCCCGCTGCTGGTGCATGCCGTGCTCTTCGGACGGAGCTACGCCGAACAGGCTTTGACGACATCCCGGAATTTCGCGGACATGTGACACCGTCATGTGCCGGACGGGAATGTGAAATCGGCCACGTGCAGGAGCGATTCGCCGCTTCTCCCTTAACAAGCTCTTAATTCGGGCTGAGATTACGCAGAGTAAGGAAACCAACCACGCGTTCGAATCGTATAAGTGCATGGAAGAACGAAACAGGGAGAGACCATGCAACCGTTCGCGCTCAACTACGCACGCCCCGCAGTGCAGTTGGACGTCACCACTCCGTACGCGTATGACTCCGGACTGCAGTTGAACGTTCTCCACGATGGCCGGATCGCAGCCACCGATCACGCAACGCTCAGAGCCCTGGGGACCACGACCTCCACCGCGGGCTCCAAGACGCACTTCGACGACTGATCGCGGACCCTCACGATGACCGTGCTCATCCTGACCAGTGACGAGGACGTGACGGCGGACATGGTGGTCCTCCGGCTGCACGAGGCCGGAGTGCCCGTCGTCCGTCTCGATCCTGCCGATCTGACCAGCGGTGTGGCCCTGTCGGGCGAGTATGTGCAGGGCGTCAGCCGCGGACATCTGTCCGTGAACGGGCGCCTGGTGAGCATGAACGGCCTGCGCTCCATCTGGGTACGCAGGCCGGGGGCGGCGGCCGCCCGGGCCGCCCAGCCGTCGGACTGGCTGACCGAGGAGTCCGCGCAGGCGCTGTACGGCATGCTGCGCGGGACCGACGCGCGCTGGATGAACCATCCGGACGCGGCCGGCCGGGCCCGCCACAAGCCGTGGCAGCTGCGGCTGGCGCAGCGCAGCGGGCTCGCCGTGCCCGCGACGCTGATCACGACGTTTCCGCAGGCGGCCCGGGAGTTCGCGGAGCGGTTCCCGGACCTCGTGGTCAAGCCGGTGTCGGGCGCGCATCCGCAGGAGCCGCCGCGGGCGGTGCCGACCAGCCGGGTGGCGCCGGACGCCGACTTCGCGGCGGTGGCGTTCGGTCCGACGCTGTTGCAGCGCCGGGTCACCAAGCGCGCCGACATCCGGCTGACGGTGGTCGGCGAGCGGCTGCTGGCCGCCCGCAAGCCGGTGAGCCCGGACGCCCACCCCGACGACGTGGACGTCAGGTTCGCGCCGTCCGACTCCCCCTGGCGGGAGGCGGAGGTACCCCCGCGAGTCGCCGAGGCCGTCCGCACGTATATGAAGGACGCCGAGCTGGCCTACGGTGCCTTCGACTTCGCGGAGGACGCCGACGGCATCTGGTGGTTCCTGGAGTGCAACCAGTCGGGCCAGTTCGGGTTCGTCGAGATGGACACCGGTCAGCCGATCGCCGAGACCATCGCCGACTGGCTGGCGCACGGCACCGACCGGTGCCGGTCGTACGTCAACGGCGGGCGGAGCACGACGCCTTGACGGGCTGGGCGACGACGTGGAACCGGGTACGGAGAAAGGAACGGGAGATGCGCATCGCACTGCTGGGCACCGGGCCGTGGGCGCGGGCGGCATACGCCCCCGCGCTGGCGGGGCACGGTTCGCTGGACTTCGCCGGGGTGTGGGGCCGCCGCCCCGAGGCCGCCGCGGAACTCGCCGGGGAGTACGGCGTCCGGGCGTACGAGGACGTGGACACGCTGCTCGGCGATGTGGACGCGGTGGCCGTGGCGCTGCCGCCGGTCGTCCAGGCGGAGCTGGCGGTGCGGGCCGCGGAGGCGGGCCGGCATCTGCTGCTGGACAAGCCGCTCGCGATCGGCGTCGCCGAGGGGCGGGCGGTGGTGGAGGCGGCGGAGCGGGCCCGGGTCGCCTCCGTGGTGTTCTTCACCACCCGGTTCCAGCCGGAGCCGGAGGCGTGGATCGGTGAACAGGCCGCCACGGGAGGGTGGTTCACGGCCCGGGCGCACTGGCTGGGGTCGCTGTTCACCGGTGAGAACCCGTTCGCCGACTCGCCGTGGCGGCGGGAGAAGGGCGCGCTGTGGGACGTGGGTCCGCACGCCCTGTCCGTGCTGCTGCCGGTCCTGGGCGACGTACGGCGGGTGGCGGCCGCCGTGCACGGTCCCGCGGACACCGTTCATCTCGTCCTCGACCACGTCGACGGCGCGTCGAGCACGGTGACCTTGAGCCTCACCGCGCCCCCGGCGGCGGCCGGGGCCGACGTGGAGCTGCGGGGCGAGGCGGGGGTCACGCTCCTTCCGAGGAGTGCGGAAGGAGCGGTCCCGGCCCTGACCCGGGCCGCCGACGCCCTGATCACCGCCGCGCGCACGGGCCGGGCGCACCCGTGCGACGCGGCGTTCGGCCTGCGGGTGACCGAGATCCTCGCGGAGGCGGAGACCGTGCTGGGCAAGGACATCGGCTAGCAGGAGCGCAGGACGTCGGTCAGGGGGAGCGGCGGTTCGGCTACTCCTTGTCGAACGGCTCGTCGCTCCATCTGAACCAGGCCCGGTCCCCCTCGATGTGCAGCAGGAACTCGGGGACCGGGCCGTCCGGCGAGATCAGGGAGACCTGGCGGTGGATCTCGTCGTGGACCTCCTCCCAGGCCTCCCAGTCCTCGTCGTCGGCCAGCGCCAGCTCCCGGGCGAAGAGGTCCTGGACGCCGGCGAAGCCGGGGCCGGGGGTGAAGGTGCCGTGCAGCCAGGGGAAGTCGGCCTCGTCGACGACGATCTCGCCGACCGGCCCCCGCCCGCCCCGCACCTGCCAGACGCCACCCTCGAGCCCCATGCCGGCCCCTCCCGTCAGCTGTCGGTCACCCTGCCGTCAGCATGTCACCCGGCACTGACAGCGGCCGCCGCCCAGAAGCTCACCCGCTCCCGGACGACGGGGTATCCGGCCCGGGCGAAGTGCGCGGCCATGGGGGTGTTGCCCTGGTCGGTGGCGGCGGCGACGAACTCGGCGCCGTGCTCGACGAGGAAGTGCGTGCACTCCACGAGCAGGTCGTAGGCGTACCCGTGCCCGCGCCGTTCGGGCAGGACGCCGATGAACCCGACGCAGGGCCCGCCCGGATTGCGCCCCGGGATGTGGATGCCGACCGGGTCGCCGTCGGGGGTGCGGGCGATCTGCCACCACTCGCGGGGCGAGGGCATCCAGTGGAAGAAGTCCATCTCCTCCTGGGCCGCCTGGTCCACTCCGCCCTGCTCGATGGCGCGCCGGGAGTGGGCGTCCAGGGTGACGGAGTGGATGCGGCGCAGGGCGTCGAAGAACACCCGGTCGTCGGGTTCCGGGGTGAAGACGAGGCGGCCCGGCCGTTCGGGCAGGCCGCACTCGGGTGTCCAGCGGTAGTTGTAACGCTCGACAAGGAGTTCGAAGCCCGCCTTGCGGGCGGCGGTGAAGCGGGTCTCGGCGGCGGTGCGCAGGGCGGGGTCGTCGTGCCAGCCCGTGGGCAGGTCGAGTTCCAGTTCCTCGACCTGCCAGGGCGCGCCGCGCAGCAGCTCCGCGCCGGCCTCCTCCTCGCCCTCGGCCACGTCGAACCAGTTGATCAGGAGCGGCTCGGTGGCGTCGGGGGCACCCCACCAGGCGGCCCGGGCGACCACGCGCCCGTCGCGAAGGGCGACGCGCTGCCAGTCGGGGCGGAACAGGGTGCGCTGATGCTTCTCCCGCAGGCGCAGCGGGTCGGGCAGGGTGTCGAAGAGGTGGGCGGTGCTGTCGTCGAGCGTGCGGATGACCGGATCGGTCACGGATTCCTCCGGGATAGGTGCTACGAGAGCGCTCCCGGGTCAGCTCTGACCTGTCACGTCCGGGAAACGGGGAGGGAGCGCGGAATGGGTGTGATGTACATCGCACTCGCCTCCTTCCGTCCGGTCTCGGGCGTGCGCTCATACGTTAGGGGACCGGCCCGGACGCGTCCACGGGTTTTCCGCAGGCGGCTTTTCAAGATCAGAGCGGGTCCCGTGACCGGTCACGGGCGTAGCTTAGGGATGTGACTTCGGTGCGCGGCTGGTCGTCGCGCGGCCACCGGGACGGTCGTGGCTGGTTGCAGGGTGCGCCGCCGCCACGCTGGGTGCGGGTGCTGCCCGTCGCCCTGCTCGCGGTGGTGACGGCGGCCACGCTGATCAGCCCCGACGGACACGACTTCGGTTTCCTCCTCGGGGCCATCCCGCCGCTGGCCGTGCTCTCCTACGGCCCGCTGGCGACGGCCGTGCTGAGCTGCCTGGTGGTGCTCCTGCTCAACGTGCCCGCCACCCATCTGAACCACCCCGGCGACACCGACCTCCTCACGGTCACCTTCGTGGCGCTACTGAGCGTGTTCGTGTCCTACGTGCGCAGTCACCGGGACGCCCAGCTCCTCACCGAGCGGGCGGTGGGCGAGGCGGTGCAGCGGGCGGTGCTGCCGCCGCTGCCGGAGCGGGTCGGCGCGGTGGGGTGCGTGGGGCTGTACCGGGCGGCACAGCACGGCACGCTGGTCGGCGGGGACTTCTTCGACGTGCGCGACGGCCCGTACGGGGTCCGGGCGGTGATGGGGGACGTACGGGGGCACGGGCTGGCCGCCGTCGCCACGGTGGTGTCGCTGCTCGGCGCGTTCCGGGAGGCGGTGCTCGACCTTCCGGACCTGGAGTCGGTGGCGACGCGGATGGACCGGAGGCTGGCGGTGGACTCGGCCGACGTCCCGCACGCCGAGCTGTTCGCGACGGCCCTGCTGCTGGAGTTCTCCGCCGATCTGCGGTCGGTGCGGATCGTGGCCTGCGGTCATCCGGCGCCGGTGCTGCTGCGGGACGGGCGGGCCCAGGAGGTGGCCGTCGCACCGGGGGCCCCGCTCGGGCTGGGGCTGGTGGGAGTGGACCCGGCGAAGGAGATCACCGTGGAGCTGGACCGCCGCGACCGGCTGTTCCTCGCCTCGGACGGGGTCTGGGAGGCACGTGACGGGGCCGGCGGCCTCTATCCGCTCCCGGAGCGGCTCGCCGGGTTCGCGGGCGTGGACGCGGTCGCGCTCACCGAACAGGTGTGGGCGGACCTGGCCGGGCACTACGAGGTGCGGGACGACGCCACCATGCTCGTCCTGACGCCGGCCATCGACTGAGGTCCGGCCCCGCCGCACCGCCGGGCTCTCAGCCCACGTCCCACAGGAACCGGTGGGTGTGGATGCCGAAGTACGGGAAGGGCCGGACCTCGCGTACGCCCTCGATCGGCCGGACCACGTCGTTGACGAAGTCGAGGAGGTCCTTCGGGCCGGGCGTGACGACCTCGGCGAACAGGTCGAAGCCGCCGGAGGTGAACACGGAGTACACCACCTCGGGGTGTCCGGCGAGCGCGTCGGCCACGGCACGGGGGTCGCCGTCCACGCCGATGCCGAGCAGGGCCATCGCCTGCCCGCCCATGGCCATCGGGTCGGTGACGCCGACGACCTGTACGGCCCGGGAGTCCAGCAGTCGCTGCAGCCGCTGCCGGGCCGCCGAGGCGGAGAGGCCGACCTTCGGGCCCAGGTCGGCGTAGGCGATACGGCCGTCGGCCTGGAGCTCGCGCAGGATGGCCCGGTCGATGTCGTCCATGTGCACCACGTCCCCTCCCCCGCCGTCGCCTCAGCCGGCCAGTTCGAGCAGTGCGGCGCCGAACACCGCGGTGTGGGTGTCGACGTCCTGCTCGGTGGTGTCGGGGCACATCAGGGCCATGTTGTGGAACGGGGTGAGGAGGATGCCCCGGTTGGCGAGGTAGAGGTGCAGGAAGTCCTCCAGCTCGGGGTCGGCGGCGGCCTCGGACGCGGTGCCGGTGCGCGGGGCCGGGGCGGCGAAGCGGTACTCGGTGCGGGCGCCGAGGCGGCTGACCGACCAGGGCAGGCCGTGCGCCTCGACGGCGGACCGGACGCCGGTCTCGAAGCGTGCGGAGAGCCGGTCCATGTGGTCGAACGCCTCGTCGGTGAGCACGTGCTCCAGGGTGGCCCGGGTCGCCGCCACCGAGAGCGCGTTGCCGGCGAGGGTGCCGCCGACCCCGCCCATGTCCACCAGGTCCAGGTCGGCGCGGGCGAGGAGCCGCTCGGCGAGGTCGGCGGAGAGGCCGTAGGCGCCGGCCGGGATGCCGCCGCCGATGGCCTTGCCGATGGTCAGCAGGTCGGGTTCCAGGTTCCAGGCGGCGGTGCAGCCGCCGGGCCCGGCGGAGAAGGTGTGCGTCTCGTCGTTGACGAGCAGCGTGCCGTACTGCCGGGTGAGGGCACGCACGCCGTCCAGGTAGCCGGGCTCGGGCAGGACGATGCCGATGTTGGTGAGGGCGGGTTCCATGAGGACGGCGGCCACGTCGCCGTGGGCGAGTTCGCGCTCCAGCTGCTCCAGGTCGTTGAACTCGGCGACCCGGCTGGTCAGGGTGACGTCGCAGGGCGCGCCGACGTTCCCGGGGCGGGGCGCGCCCTTGCCGTCGGGGCCCACGACGATGAGGGACTCGTCGACGCTGCCGTGGTAGCTGTAGCTGTTCACCAGGATCTTCGGGCGTCCGGTGACGGCGCGGGCGAGCCGGATCGCCCACCGGTTGGCGTCCGTCGCGGTGAGCGAGAAGCTCCAGCGGGCGAGCCCGAAGCGGCGGGTCAGCTCGGCGCCGACCCATTCCGCGTCCTCCGTCGGCAGCATCGCGGTGGCCCCGCCCAGCTCGGCGAACCGGCGCTGCACCGCCTCCGTCACGGGGGCCGGGGAGTGACCGGCCATCGCGCCGGTGTCGCCGAGGCAGAAGTCGATGTACGTGTGCCCGTCGACGTCGGTGACCCGGGCGCCGCGGGCGGTCGCCAGGTACCGGGGGAAGGCTCCGGCGGTCTTGTTCATCCACGTCATGGGGACGCGGCCGAAGAGATGGCCGGCGTCAGCATATGCCGCCCGGGAGCGGGGGTTCCGCCGTTCGGCCTCGGCGCTCTCGCGGACCAGGAGGGCGTGCAGTCGGGTGCGGTCCATGGAGTACCCCTGGTCGGATGCGGCGGCGACGGAACGACGGGAGCGTACGACCGATACAGCTCCCACATCAAGGCGTGACACTTGAATCGATTGCCGAGACAGTGGAATCGAGTGAGATCGTCAACAACGGAAGATCTTCCGTTCTGCGCAACATCCGCACCAATGCGCAGTGTTCGAACATCCGCCCTCAAACGCCATGGTTCGCCACCCCTTCCGCCAGTTAGAAATATCTACCAGCATGCATATGCCGGGTTGGCGTGCGGACGCGCCGACTGCCCGGTGTCGGTCGTTCCCTGCACCCGAAACAGGTGAGCGGATATCTCCCGGAGCAGTGCATGACGAACACGATGTGGATGCAGGGTGTGGAATGGCTCGCGGCGGCCTCGGCGGACCCCCGGGCGTGCAAGTGGGAGTGGGACCACGGTGAAGGCGTCTCACTGCTGGAGGCGGGCCGCTTCTGGGATGTGCTGAGCGTGCCCGACCGGCTCGGTCTGCTCACGCTGGACCTGCTGTGGCGGCCGTCCCTGCCGGTGCCCGGGCCGACCCTGGTGGACACCGCGGCGGGCCGGGTCGGGTTCTTCCTGCCCCCCGACCCCGACGGCGGCTGGATCGGGTCCGGACTGCGGTACACGAGCAAGGGCGCGTGGGTGTCCGTGCCGCCGCCCTACCGGCCCGCGCGTTTCCTGGAGTGGCTGGTGCCGCCCGACGGCAGCGGCGCCCTGCACTCGCCGGTCACGCTGGAACTGGCGCTGCGGGAGGCCAACGGCACGCTGGCGGTGCTGCGGCCGGTGTGCGACGAGCAGTGAGGGCGGCGGTCGAGCAGTGCGGGCACCGGTCGAGCGGTGCGGGCGGCCGTCGAGCGGTGCGGGCAGCGGTCAGCGGCGGGGCAGCAGGATGAGGACGGCGGCCCAGCGGCTCTCCGGTTCGGCCGGCACCGTACGGCCCTGCTCCCGCCATTCCCTGACGAGTTGGGCGTAGATCGGCTCACGGGAGCGGAGGGCGCGCGGCTCCTCGACCGTGCGCCAGGGCGTGCGAGGGGTTCCGTCCATGCCGGGGCAACGCCCGGGACGCGCTGGTGGTACGCGCCGTACGGCGCGCTCACCGGGTCGGGTGAGCGCACCCCCCCCGATCGGGCCCGGCCGCCCGTCCTACAAGCATTCCGGCGGCCCGTGGTCGGCAGGCGGCGTCGGGCCCTCGCTCGTATTCTGTGAAGTCAGGGTTCTGACGTCCGACCCCACCGCACGTTCGCTCTCACGTGCTTGGAGTCAGCCCATGCCGTACACGTCCGCCATGCTGCGCCGGACGGCCGCGATCGCCGTCGTACTGGGGGCGCTCACCGTGCCCCTCGCCGGAGCACCCGCCGGAGCACTCGCCGCCGCACCGGCCGCGTTCGCCGAGCGCTCGCCCACCCCGTCGCCGTCCGGCAGTCCGGACGTCCGTGACATGACCCCGGCGGTGGCCCGCCAGCTCGACGCGGTCGTTCAGCACGTCATGCGCGAGGCGGACGTGCCCGGCGTGACCGTCGGCGTCTGGACGCCCGGCCAGAGCGACTACGTTCGCTCCTTCGGGGTCGCGAACAAGGCCACCGGGCAGAAGATGTCACCCGACCTGTACATGCGGATCGGCAGCGAGACCAAGACGTTCACCGTGACCGCGCTGCTCCAGCTGGTCGACGAGGGCAGGGTGGGCCTGGACGACCCCATCGGCAAGTACGTCGACGGTGTGCCGGGCGGCGACCGGATCACGCTCCGGGACCTGGCCGGAATGCGCAGCGGGCTGTTCAACTACTCCGAGGACGCGGGCTTCTTCAAGGCGCTGACGTCGGATCCGCAGCGCGCCTTCACCCCGCAGCAGCTGCTCGCCTACTCCTTCCGGCATCCGGTGATGTTCCAGCCCGGGGAGAAGTTCTCCTACTCCAACACCAACCTGATCCTGCTCGGCCTGCTCGTCGAGAAGGAGAGCGGACAGCCGCTCGGCGACTACCTCGAACAGCACGTCCTGAAGCCGGCGGGCATGAGCCACACCCTGTTCCCGACCGGGAACGAGTTCCCCGCCCCGCACGCACAGGGCTACACGAACCAGACGGCGACCGGGAAGGTCCAGGAGACCGCCGGCTGGAACCCGTCCTGGGGCTGGGCCGCCGGCGCGATGATCTCGAACCTGGACGACCTGCGCACCTGGGCGCGCACCGTGGCCACCGGCGTCTTCCCCGACGGCGCCACGATGGTCGGACCCGTCGTCCAGAAGCAGCGGCTGACCACCCCCTCGACCGGCATCCAGGGCGCCGGGTACGGCCTCGGCATCTTCGACGTGCAGGGCTGGATCGGGCACAACGGCTCGCTGCCGGGCTACGAGTCCCTGACCGTCTACCTGCCGTCGACCCGGACGACCGTGGTGGTGCTCCTCAACACCGACATCAGCTACAAGGGCGACATCGAGCCCAGCACCCTGTTCGGACAGGCGATCACCCGGGTCGTCTCCCCGGACCACGTCTTCAACCTGCCGGTGCCGGCCTCCGCCACGCGGTGACGACCGGCCCGCGCACAAACCCAACTCACCGCCCCCGCCTGGCATTTCCGACACTTGACACAGAAGCGAACAGTCGCCGGGCGGATTCGAAGTGATGTAACGATTCACCGTGCGGGGCCGGTCAATGACGGTGTGTACTGTGCTGCGAGCGCCACATGGGAGGGCCCCGGGCTCTCCCTGCCGTCTGCTGCCCTACTTCCCCTGGAAACCGATTCCATGATCGAATTACCGGAACTGGTGGCCGGCGGTCTCGCCGCCGGAACGCTCTCCGCGCTCGCCCTCGGCGGCAGCCTGGTCAGGTCCCGGCGCCAGAAGGCGGCGCTGCGGGCCGAGGTGACGGAGTTGCGCGCCCAACTGGAGGGCGCCGAGGGCGCGTTCATCACCGAGGTCGAGCATCTCGCGGCCCGCCGGATGCCCGCGGCCGCGGCCCAGCTCGCACATCCGCACCTGCGGGTGCCGGGCCCGGCCCGGCAGCACACGCCCGGGACCCCCACCGGGATCGCGCTGGAGTACGTGCTCACCGCGCTGCGCGAGGAGCTGACCGCGCAGCGCAACCGGATCGACGCGGCCGCGCAGGCCGGCCTCCGGGGCGCCACCCGGGAGATCCAGGCCGCCCTGTACCGCCTGCAGGACGCCCTGCGGGGGCTCCAACAACGCTACGACGATCCCGAGTTGGCGCAGACGCTGTTCGCGCTGGACCACGAGAACGAGCAGTCGCTGCGGCGGGCGCAGGTCGCGGCCGTGGTGTGCGGGGCCTGGGTGGGACTGGCCCGCGAGGAGTCCCACGTGGTGGACGCCGTCACCGGCGGCCAGGCCCGGCTCTCGGGCTACCACCGGGTCGAGGTCAACAACCATCTGGAGCCGGGCACCGCCCTGGTGTCCCACGCGGTCGAGCCGGTCGCCATCATCGTCGCCGAGCTCCTCGACAACGCGCTGCGCCACTCGGCGCCGGACACCGACGTCGTGGTCAATCTGGAGCACGTCCACCACGGGGTGTGCGTCACCGTCGACGACGCGGGTCTCGGCATGACGCAGGACGAACGGGCCCGCGCCCAGCGGCTGGTGGCGGGCAGCGACCCGATCCTGCTGACCGACCTGGGCGACCCGCCGCGCATGGGCCTGGCCGCGATCGGCCAGCTCACCCGCCAGTTCGACCTGAACGTCGACGTCTCGTCCCCCTCGCCCTACGGCGGGGTGCGCGCGGTGCTGCGGGTGGACACCCACCTGCTCGGCCGCATCGACCCGGGCGAACGGCCGCCGTCGGTCAGCGCGCCCCGCTCGACCCGGGAGCGCGCGGCGCGCAGGGAGGCGGTGCGTGAGCGGGCCGGGCGTGAGACGGCGGTGCGCGAGACGGCGGTGCGTGAGACGCCCTTGCCTCAGACCGCCGTACACGAGGCGGCCGTACACGAGGCGGCCGCCGTGCCGGAAACGGCCGTGCCCGAGATCGCGCCGGCCGAGTCCCCGATGCCCGCCACACCGGCACCGGCCGGGTCGGCTGCCGAGCACGAACGCGCCCCCGCACCCGGCCACGAGGAGCCGGGTGACCTGGGCGGTCTGCCGCAGCGGCGCCGTCGGCACCGTGCCGCCGCCCCCGGCGCGCCCGAACCGCAGCCGGCCGCGCGCCGCCCCGAGGAGGCGGCCGCGGCGCTCGCGGCCCTGCAGTACGGCACCGCGGCGGCGCGGGCCCCCAAGCGGGCGAGCACGCCCGATCCCCACCGGACCGACGACGAAGGAGGAGCGGCCAGATGAGCAGCCGCGATGCGGGCGAGACGGCATGGGTGCTGGACCCCGTCCTGCAGGTACCGCATGTACTGGCCGCCGTCCTGCTCACCCGGGACGGCCTGGCGACCGGCTACACCGACGGCCTGTCCCAGGCGAGCGCCGAGCGGGTGGCCGCGATCACCAGTACCGTGCAGGGCGCCTGCCGGGCCGCGGCGGCCGCGTTCGCGGACCGGGACCGGGCCGAGGTGCGGCAGGTGGTCATCGAGTCGGACCACGGGTACGTGCTGATCGTGCCCACCGACCACGGCACCTGTGTGGCCGCCTACGGGGACCCGGAGGTGCGGCTCGACCTGCTGGCGCACCGGGTGCACTCGCAGGTGGCCCGGTTGGGTGAGAAGGCGATGGCGGCCGCGCCCAGAGGCTCCGACGGCGGCGCACCGGCATGACCGGCCGCCGTGGCGGCCGTCCCCTGGTCCCCGCGTACCTGTCGACCGGCGGTGTGGCCCGGCCCAGCCGTCCGCACCTGGAACGGCTGACGGTCCTCACCCGTGACGGGACCCCCCTGCCCGCCGGTCTGCCCGCCGCCGAACTGGCCCTGCTGGAGCTGCTGTCCGGCGGCGCGCTGACGGTGGTGGAGGCGGCGGCGCTGCTGCGGCTGCCGTTCTCCGCCGCGCGGGTGCTGGCCGCCGACCTCGTCGACCGGGACCTGGTCCAGGCCCGCGCGCCGATCCCGCCCGCCGAACGGTTCGACCCCGACCTGCTGAAGAGAGTGGCCGATGGCCTCCGCGCCCTCAAGCACCAGTGAGCTGCCCCGCGCGGGCGGCACCCATCTCCCCGACGGCGCCCGCGACCTGGTGAAGATCCTGGTCACCGGGCCGTTCGGGGTGGGCAAGACGACCCTGATCGACTCGGTGTCGGAGATCCGCCCGCTGCACACCGAGGAGCATCTCACCGAGGCCTCCGTCCATGTCGACGACCTCGACGGGGTGCGGGAGAAGGAGACGACGACCGTCGCCATCGACTTCGGGCGGATCAGCCTGTCCGGCGGGATCGTGCTGTACCTGTTCGGGACGCCCGGGCAGGACCGGTTCCGGACGCTGTGGGACGACATCTCCTACGGGGCGCTCGGTGCCCTGGTCCTGGTCGACAGCCGCCGGATCGACGCCTCCTTCGACGTGCTGGGCCTGGTGGAGGAGGCGGGGCTGCCGTACGCGGTCGCCTTCAACGCCTTTCCCGACGCGCCGAGCCACTACACGGGCGACCAGCTGCGCGCCGCCCTGGATCTGGAGCCCGGCACCCCGATGGTGACCTGTGACGCCCGGGACGCGCACTCCTCGGTGGACGCGCTGCTCGCCCTCGTCCAGCATCTGATCGACGACCGGCCGGCGGAGGCCCGATGACCGCCCAGCAGTCCTTCACCGTCTCCGGCCCGGTACGGCTGTGGGAGGACGGCTTCGCACGCAACCCGCAGGGCTACTACGCGGCGCTGCGCGCCCAAGGTCCGGTGGGCTGGGCGGAACTCGCGCCGGGCACGCCCGCGTACGTGGTCACGGAGCGGCGCGCCGCCCTCGACGTGCTGCGGGACGTCGAGACCTTCTCGCACGACCCGCGGGGCTGGGAGGCGACCGTCCCCGAGGACTCCCCGCTGCTCGGCATGATGCGCTGGCGGCCCAACGCCCTGTTCTCCGACGCCGACGCGCACATCCGCTACCGGACCACCCTCATCGACGTGTTCGACCTGATCGAGCCGCACGACCTGCGCCAGCTGGTGCACCGGGCGGTACGGCTGCTGGTCGGCCGCTTCGGGCCCCAGGGCGAGGCGGACCTCGTCACCGACTTCACCCGGCCGCTCATGGCCCTGGTGTTCAACAACCTGTTCGGGCTGCCGGACAGCCAGGGCGACCGGCTCAACGAGGGCCTCCTGAAGATGATGGAGGGCGGCGCGCAGGCGGCCGAGGGCGAGGCGGACTTCGTCGAGTACGTGCTGCGGCTGATCGCCGCCAAGGTCGAGGAGCGCGGCGAGGACCTGCCCAGCATGCTCCTGGACCATCCCGCGCAGCTGACCCCGGAGGAGGTCACCTGGCAGGTGTTCCTCACCCTGGGCGCCGGCTACGAGCCGACCACGAACCTGGTCTCCAACGCGCTCTCCCGGATCCTCGGCAACCCGCTCTACTACTCCACGCTCACCAGCGGCGCCCGCCCGGTCATGGACGCGGTGGTCGAGGTGCTGCACCACGAGACCCCGCTGGCCAACTACGGCATCTACTACGCGCGTCGGCCGGTCTCCTTCCACGGGGCGTGGGTCCGGCCCGCGATCCCGGTGGTGGTCTCCTTCGGCGCCGTGGGGCTGTTCGCCGAGCGCGAGGACACCGGCGGCCGGCGTGCCGCGGACGCCTCGCACCTGTCCTGGGGGGCCGGTCCGCACGCCTGCCCGGTCCGGCACCACGCGCTGCTCATCGCGACCGAGGCGATCGAGCAGCTCACCCTGTGGCTGCCCGACCTCGACCCGGTCGTGCCCCGCGACCGGCTCAGCTGGCGGCCCGGCCCCTTCCACCGTTCGCTGACCTCGCTGCCCGTCCGGTTCAGCCCCCGCTCCCCCGACCTGCCTGGAGAGACGTCGTGACCGTCACCGACCGCATCGCTCTCGACCCGTTCGGCTCCGACATCCCGGCGGAGAGCGCACGGTTACGCGCCCTCGGCCCCGTCGTGCCCGTCGAACTGCCCGGCGGCATTCCCGCCTGGGCACCCACCGGCTACGACGTGCTCAAGGACCTCATCCTGGACCCCCAGGTCAGCAAGGACCCGCGCAAGCACTGGCGGCTCTGGCCCGAGATCGGCGAACACCCCTCCTGGGGCTGGGTGGTGAGCTGGATCGGGGTGTTCAACATGCTCTCCGCGTACGGGCCCGACCACACCCGGCTGCGCAAGCTGGTGGCGCCGAGCTTCACGCACCGGCGGACCGAGGCGATGCGGCCGCGGGTCGCGGCGATCGCCGCGGAACTGCTCGACGGGCTGGCGGCCGCGGGGGCCGACGGCTCGGTGGTGGACCTGCGGGCCGGACTGGCGCAGCCGCTGCCCATGCGGATGATCTGCGAACTGTTCGGGGTGCCCGACGGGATGCGGGACGACACCGGCGCGCTGATCGCGGCCATCATGGACACCTCCGACCCGACCCCCGAGCACGCCGCGTTCGTGCAGGAGCGCATCGGCACGGTCCTCGGCGGGCTGATCGCGCACAAGGTGGAGAACCCGGGCGACGACATGACCACGGAACTCATCCGGGTACGTGACGAGGACGGCGACCGGCTCAGCGACGAGGAACTGCTCTACACGCTGCTGCTGGTGATCGGCGCCGGTTTCGAGACCACGGTCAACCTGATCGGCAACGCCGCGGTGGCGCTGCTGACGGATCCGGCGCAGCTGGCGGCGGTGCGGTCCGGGACGGTCGGCTGGGACGCGGTGATCGACGAGACACTGCGGGTGCATCCGTCGATCGCCTCGCTGCCGCTGCGGTTCGCGGTGAGCGATCTGAAGGTCGGGGACGTCACCATTCCGGCCGGGGACGCGATCATCACGACGTTCGCGGCGGCGGGCGTGGACCCGGCGCACTACGGGCCGGACGCGGCCGCCTTCGACGCCGCGCGGGGTGCCGACGACCATCTGGCGTTCGGGATCGGGGTGCACCGCTGCATCGGGGCGCCGCTCGCCCGGGCGGAGGCGCTCGCCGCGCTGCCCGCGCTGTTCGAGCGGTTCCCGGGGCTGCGGCTCGCGGTCGGGGAGGACGAGCTGCGGCAGGTGCCGTCGTTCATCGCGTTCGGCTGGCAGGAGATCCCGGTACGCCTGGAGGTGTGAACCGGGGGTCGCGACGGGGCGGCCGGGGATCGCGGGGGCGGCGACCGGTCCCCCGTTCCGGTCGTGCCCCCGCGCAATGTGAACCTACGTCCGGATCCGGCCGTTGGGTATCGCGCCGGTGCCCGTTCGGGGACGCCGAGGACTCACCCGTGCACAGGTGAGTCCGGTTGGCCCTGATTCGCCGGGAGCAGGACGGGTGCGGTGAGGTCCCCGAGGGCGAGATGGGCCAGGACGACCTCGTACAGGTCGGTGCCGGCGGCCAGCAGCTGGCGTTCCAGGACGGGTTCGGCGGTGCGGACGTGTTCGCGGACGGTCTGGGCGTGGACGCCCAGGTCCTGGGCGGCGCGTTCGGCGTTCCCGCCGGCGGCGATCCAGGCACGCAGGGTGCCGCGCAGGTCGCGGCCGTCCCGGACCAGCCGGTCCAGGAGGTCCTGCGCCCAGGCCCGCAGCGCCGGACTCGTCAGCAGGCCGTCCAGGCGGACTCCGGACGGCTCGGGCACCGTGGCGGTGAGATCCTCCGTCAGCGCCGCATGGGTGTTCAGGGCCAGATGGGCGGCGGCGCGCACGGTGAGGTCGGAGAAGTCGGCGCCGAGCAGCGCCTCGACCCGGTCCATGCGGGCGCGCACGGTGTTGCGGCTGACGCCGAGGACCTTGGCCGCGCTGACGGCGGTGAACTCCAGGCCGAGGCGGGTGGTGGCGAGGAGCTCCGCGCGGGTGTGGTGGGGCAGGGTGTCGAGCGGCCGCAGCACCGCGGTGGCCCAGGCGTGCAGCGCGGTGGGGTCCATCAGCCGTTCCGGGTGGGTGCGTTCGGCGTAGACGGCGGCCTGGTCGGGGCGGAAGTGGGCGACGGCGAGGGCGCTGACGGCCTGGCCGTAGGCGGTGGCCGTCTGGGCCAGGTTCTGCCGGACGCTGCCGCCCAGGAAGGTGCCGGGGCGGCCGTCGACCAGGGAGCGCAGCCGCTCCGCGGTCGCGGGTGCGGGGCTGAGGACGATGACGTGGCCGTCCATGGCGGGGCAGCGCACGACGAGGGCCTGGCCACGGGTCATGTCGAGGCAGTCCTCGGCCAGGCCGTCGCGTTCCGCCGGGTCTCCCTCGACGATGTACACGCAGGCGCTGTCGGTGTCGAGCAGGCCGGGCCACAGGCCGGCGGCCACCCGCCGGGCGGAGACCGTGTCCTCCACCATCAGGAGCTGCAGGATGGCGAGGCGCAGGTCGGCGGCGGCCCGCGTGAGCCGGTGCCCGGCGGCCGTCAGCTCCCGCTCGCGCAGCAGGAGTTCGACGACTCCGGCGGTGTGGGTGACGATCTCGGCGGAGCGCCGGTCGAAGGGGGTCGCGCGGGCCACGGCGAGCAGTCCGGCGGCCGCGGGACGCGGGACGCGGGCGCGGACGGCGACGAGCCGCAGGTGGCGGTCGCCGTCCTGGACCGCCGCGGCGGAGATCCGTCCGGCGACCACGTCGGCGACGAGTCCGGAGTCGAGGGGGATCGCGGTCCCGGCGAGCAGCCTGCCGTCGGCGTCCTGGAGGCAGACGGTGCCCTGCACCGCGTCGGCGAGCCAGGCGAGCACCCGGCGCGGGTCGCGGGCGCCGGGACGCAGATGGTCGAGGAGCCGCAGGGCCCACTCCTCGCCGAGGGTTGCCGGGTACGGGGGGCCCTCGCCTGCTCGGCCTGCCATCTCGCCCTGCCCCTCGTCCCTCGCGTCCGCCTCGGTCCACGGACGTTACCCGATGAACGGGGCCAGGTCCCGGCCACCGGGCACGGCTCCGCCGGCGGCCCTCGGGGGAAGGGCCACCGGCGGAGAAAGCCTCACCCGGGGCCGGGGGGAGGGCCCCGGGGTGGCTCGATCCTCGGGTGCCCGGGAATCCACCGATCATGCACACCGATTCCGACACCCGCTGGGGCGGCATCGACGCACCGGCAGGGCCGCGGTACGGGTCGGTGATGCCGATGCAACGGGACGGCTCGCTCAGGCGGACGACGGGGCCGGGCAGGTGGCTTGACGGGCAAGGCCGCCGGTGGCGGCTTCCCACTCCGTGGTCGTCAGTCCGCGTCCTGCGAACCCGCAGGCGAGGAGGGCGGGCTGACGGAGATAGTCGGCGAAGTCACCGGTCTTCCACCAGTCGGCCTGTCCGGATTCTGTCCCGGTGGCGATGGAGAGCCCGTCGGCGCTCATGGCCATGCCGGTCACGTTTCCGTGGGCCGGGAGTGTGGTGAGCGGCCGGGGAGAGACCGCGGTCATGAGGTTCCACACCTTGACCGAGGCGTCCTCGTAGCCGCCGCTGTAGAGCAGGTGGCCGTCCGGGCTCAGAGCGACCGCGGTGGCGATGCCATGGTGGGCTTGAACGGTGGCGATGCGCTGCGGGCGGCGTGGATCGGACAGGTTCCACAACAGGACGTTCCCGTCGCCGGAGGCCGCGGCCACGGTGCGGCCCCGCTTGTCGAGGGCGACGGAGAACACGCTTCCGGAGAAGCCGGAGAACCGCGACAGGAGCCGGGGGGTACTCCTGGTGGTGACGTCCCAGGCCGTCAGGGGGTATTTGTTGTCGGCGGTACCGATCAGCAGGGTGCGGCGGTCCGGGCTGAATTCGGCGAATCCGACGGCTGCGGAGAACGACAGGTCGGTGAGCCGGGCGGGGCGGCCGGGCCGGGTCAGGTCCCACAGCGTGAGCCTGCGGTCGTGGCCGGCGGTCGCAAGGGTGCGGCCGTCGGGGCTGAATGCAACGCCCTGGACGTAGTCGGTGTGGCCGGTGACGCGAGCGAGCAGGCGTGGGGCTCCGGTGGGGGTCATGCGCCACAGCCGTGCGGTGGCATCCAGCCCGGCTGTGGCCAGGATCTGTCCGTCGGGGCTGAACGCGGCCGAGACGACGCCCTGCTGCCCGGACGGCCAGGTCGCGCTCAGCTGCGGCGCCGAGCCCGTGCGGCCGCGTGTCCACAGCGTCAGATCCCCTGAGTAGCCGCCGACGACGAGTGTGTGACCGTCCGGCGTCTGTGCGACGGCCTCGGCCGTCGTCGACTTCGCCGGACCGGCCACGAGGGAGGTCTCGGCATGAGGGTTGTACCGCTCGCGCAAGGGCCAGATCCGTAGGGTGCGGTCGTAGGAGCCGGTGAACAACCACCGCCCGTCGGGGGTGAACGCGAGGTCGGTGACCGGCTGGTCGTGACCGGTGAGGGTGGCCAGTCGCCGCGGTGTCGAGGGGCTCGAGACATCCCACAGGAGGGTGGTCCGGTCGGCCCCGGTCGCGCCCAGGACACGGCCGTCGGGGCTGAAGGCGAGGCCGGTGGACACCTGGGTGTGCCCGGGCAGGGAGGCCACCGGTCGAGGCTCGTGGCCGGCGGACAGAGACCATAGCTGTGGCTTGGTCGCCGCACCGGTCTCGGAGGCCAGCAGCCGACCGTCGGGGCTCAGCGCGAGCGAGGTGACGATGCTGTGGGCGTCGAACTCGGCGGTCCGGGTGGGGTGGGCCGGGTCGGCGACATCCCACAGTTTGACGGTGCCGTCGCGGCTGCCGGCCGCGAGGGTGCGTCCGTCCCGGCTGAAAGCTGCGGTGTAGACGCCCTGTTGGCGTCGGCTGACCGTGAGGGAGGACAGGCGGCGCGGGGCGGTGGGGCGGGCCACGTCCCAGAGCTCCACAGTGCCGCTGCCGTCGGCGCGAGCGCCATCGACGGCCAGGACGTTGTGGCGCGGGTTGAACGTCACGACTCCGCCGGGCCCGAAGGGGCCATGCAGTACGGCGACCCGGGTGGGGTGGGCGGGGCGGGCGAGGGACCACAGGTCGACCGCGCCGTCGGGTCCGACGGCGGCCAGCAGCCGGCCGTCCGGGCTGATCGACAGGCCGTTGACCCGGGTGTTGCCGACGTGCAGGACGGCAGTGCGGGCCGGGCGCTCGGGACGGGCCGTGTTCCACAGCAGGATGTTGCCGCCGTTGTCCCCGGAGGCCAGCAGTGTGCCATCGGGGCTGACGGCGATCTTGCGAATGGCGTCGTCGTGGCCGACGAGGGTTCGCTGGGCGCCGAACCCGGCCACGGCCCTGGACAGCGCGGCCCGTGTTTCGTCGGAGGGCCAGATGCGCTGGGCGGCGAGATCCAGGCGGAGGGCCGCGGTCGGGGTGTCGGCTCGGATCACGTCGGCGCGGGAGACGAGGCTGCGGGCCACGGCTGTGCGCCGCTGCTGTGCGGTGATCCCGCGTTCGTGGACGGCGCTGCGCCACTGGATGAGGGCGAACACCAGGAGACCGGCCAGAACGAGGGATCCGGCGGCCAGGACACGAACGCGCCGTCGAGCAGTGCGCCGTTCGGCCTCCTCCTGCTCTGTGCCGGCCTCGAGAAAGGCGCGGCTGACCGGGTCGAGCGCGCGGTGGTGGTCCGGGTTGCCCGCCCACCGGCGTTCCAGGTCCAGCCGGCTGCCGCGGTGCAGGTCGGTGGCGCGTCGTCCGGCCTGGTCCCACTGGTGGGCGGCGTCCACGAGGTGCTGGCGGAGCAGTTCGCCGGCGCGGTCCTCGTCCAGCCAGGCACGTAACCGGGGCCAGGCGTCCAGCAGTGCTTCGTGGGTGATCTGGACGCGGGCGTCGTCGCGGGTGACGAGGCGGGTGTCCTCCGCGCTGAAGGCGTCGAGGATGGAGTGGGCGAGGTCGGGGTCGGGAAGCTCGGCAAGGAGCTGGCCCTCGGGAACGTGTCGGCGGGTGTCACGGGTGTGGTCGCCGATGCGCACCAGCCGGAGCAGCAGCAGTCGGGCGTCATCGGCAGCCTGGGGTCCGAGCGCGGCGAGGGCGCGGTCGGCGGTCGCCCCGAGCGCTCCGGTGATCCGTCCGGTGCTCTGGTAGCCGTCGAGGGTGAGCACGCCGTTGTCGCGTTGGTGCCAGGTGGCGCGCAGGGCGTGCGCGAGCAGGGGCAGCCGGCCCGCTTCGTTGCCTGCGCGGCCCACTTCGAGGTCGTCGAGCATCAGGTCCACCAGGCCCGGCTGCAGGGCTAGTCCCTCCGCATCGGCGGGACACCTGATGGCTTCGGTGATCTGATCGGCCGTCATGGGGCCGACGATGAAAGGCGACGCGGACATGGCGGCACGGAGGAGCGGGTAGTCCGCGAAACGGTCGTTGAAGTCGGCGCGGACGCTCAGGACGACGAGGGCGGCCGGGGCACCTCCGCTCCCGGTGGCGGCGTGATCGAGCGCGGTGATCAGCCAGTCGCGCGCCGTCTCGTCGGTGCACTGGGTGAAGACCTCCTCGAACTGGTCGGCCACCAGGAGGACCCTGCCATCGGTATCGGTCGCGCGCGCCAGCAGTTCGGCCAGCCGTCGCGGGTCCCGTTCCAGATCCTCGGTCAGGGTGTCCACGTCCGCCGGTCGACCGGTGGTGGCCAGCAGTGGGACGAGCGCGGTCGCGACGGACCGGACCGGGTCGGTGGCCGGAGTGAACACGAGCCGGGGCCAGTCGGCCGATCCGGGGAGATCCAGCTCGCCGC
Organism: Streptomyces sp. NPDC058464; assembly: GCF_042721035.1. NCBI lineage: Bacteria > Bacillati > Actinomycetota > Actinomycetes > Kitasatosporales > Streptomycetaceae > Streptomyces > Streptomyces sp. NPDC058464. The sequence continues at coordinate 20,941 of NZ_JBHXMA010000052.1, read as the reverse complement.
GGGCCACGGCGGGCAGCAGCCCGGCCCGCAGCAGCGAGGTCTTGCCGCACCCTGAGGCGCCGTACATCACCAGGGCCGCAGGCTGGGCCCAGCGCAGGGCGAGCCGGCGCAGCAGCGCTGCGACGACGGGCTGACGGCCGAAGAAGGTTCCGATGTCGCGCTCGGTGAACGCGGCAAGACCCGGGTAGGGGCAGCGGGTCCCGGGCGCCCGGGGAGCCGGTGGCGGGCTGGTCGACGGGGTCTCGGGGGCCGGGCGCCACAGCGGGTTGGCGGCCAGGACCAGGTCTCCGGCCAGCCCGGTCACACTGCGCTGGGGCCGGGGGCAGCCGAGGGCGGGCAGCCTCCCGGCGAGGTGCCGGAAAGCGCCGTCGAGGGTCAGTTCCTGCGAGCCTCCGGGCTCACCCTCGCGTATCCAGTCGATCAGCGCGCCGAGGAACGCCGTGTGCCCGGCCTCGTCGGAGGCCACGGCCAGCGTGTTGTGCCCGGCGGAGGTGAGGACGTAACTGCCTGCGATCTCGGTGAGGCCGGCGAACTCGGCGGCGTTCTCGAATCGCCCGGCAGCACGGCCGGAGTAGCAGCAGTCCAGAATGACGACCCTGGTGCGGGCCCGGCTTCGGCTGACGTAGGAACGGACCATCGAGTAGGGCAGGGCACGGTGGTCGACGGGGCCCGCGGCGGCGTCGCCGAGACTGGCACTCGTGGCCAGGTACAGCTCTCCGGAGGCGTTCTTGAGGCCGTGTCCGGCGAAGCAGACCAGAAGGGCACCGTCCTCGGCCGCCTGACCGGTGACCTCGGCCAGGGCATCGCCCAGGTCCACGGGGCTCGGGGCGTCCAGCACCGTGCGGATCGAGGTGCGGGGCACCTCGCACCGTTCCAGGAGCACGTCCCGGATCCCGGTGAGCGTGTGCGCCACCGCAGGTACGTCCACCAGGGCGGAGCCTCCGACGTGAAGGCTCGTTCCCGCCAGCAGCACCTGCGCCCCGTGCCCGAGTGCCGCCCGGGGGCCTCGGTCAGGGCCGCGGCGTTCCACCGGTAGCCCCCGTGCCCTCGTGCGTCCCGGTCCAGTCGGCCAGCGCCCGGGTCATCTGCTGCACCTCTTGCGCACCCATCGCGCTCAGGCCACCGGCCTCCAGTTCCCACTCCGCGCCGTCCGGTCTGCGGACCCGGACGATCACCGTGCCCTTCCTGCGCGAGCGGATCCAGGTCACCAGGACCGCTGCGAGCGCCCCTGCCGCACCGCCCGGCCCGAGCGTGATGAGCAGGACATCGGTCACCGTGCCGAGCGTGCCCGCGACCTCACTGCCCGCACCTGCCCGAACGGCCGCGGCGAGCTCCGCCTCGTCCTCGATCCAGGAACGCAGCGACTGCAACTCGTCCGACTCGTCGTCCCCCGGAGACACCGAAACGGCAACGACATGAGATGCCATGACTCCCCCGATTCCAGGCAACTGCGACGCGACTGTTCCGAGATTCTAGGGGCCAACCGAACAAATAAGTAAGAATTTCGTAAAACTGACATTTCTGAAATGGGAGTGCCGGTCGATGACCGCCGATGCCTTTTATTGCCCATTCAGTGAACGGAATGTCGAAGCAGGTACGACCCGGTGCCGTCCGGTGTGTGCCCGGCCCGCTCGGCCGATACCCGCCGTACGGCATAAGCTCGGCGGATGGCGAAGTACTTCGACGTGCACCCCGACAACCCGCAGCCGCGCAGCATCTCCCAGATCGCCGACTCGGTGCGGTCGGGGTCGCTCATCGCATACCCGACCGACTCCTGCTACGCGCTGGGCTGCCAGCTCGGCAGCCGGGACGGCATCGACCGGATCCGCTCCATCCGGCACCTGGACGACCGGCACCACTTCACCCTGATGTGCCGGGACTTCGCGCAGCTCGGCCAGTTCGTGCGCGTGGACAACGACGTGTTCCGGGCCGTGAAGGCGTCGACGCCCGGCAGCTACACCTTCATCCTCCCGGCGACCCGCGAGGTGCCGCGCAAGCTGCTGCACCCGAAGAAGAAGACCGTCGGCGTCCGCATCCCCGACCACGTGGTCACCCAGGCACTGCTGGCGGAGCTCGGCGAGCCCCTGCTCTCCAGCACCCTGCTGCTCCCGGACGAGAAGGAGCCGCTGACCCAGGGCTGGGAGATCAAGGACCGGCTGGACCACCAGGTGGACGCGGTGGTCGACTCCGGGGAGTGCGGCACCGAGCCGACCACGGTCATCGACTTCTCCAGCGGTGAGGCTGAGATCGTCCGCCGGGGCGCGGGCGACACCTCCCGCTTCGAGTGAACTCGACGGTCCCCCGTCCACGGCGCCCCCACCCCGGCGTGCCACGATGATCACGACATGCCGCGCCGGGTGTCCCACACCCCGACGCCGACTCCACAGAGAGGCACTTGCGCCATGACCGCCGTACAGGGAACCGACGTCGACATCACCACCGAGGACGGTGTCGCCGACGCCTACCTGGCCCACCCCGCCGACGGACTCCCCCACCCGGGCGTGCTGTTCTTCCAGGACGCCTACGGGATCCGCCCGCACCTGAAGTCGATGGCGGACCGGCTCGCGGGTGCGGGCTACACGGTGCTGATCCCGAACGTCTTCTACCGCAACGGCCACGCCCCGGTCGTGGACCTGCCCGAGTTCATCGACCCGGCCGCGGACCCGACCATCTGGCAGCGGATCGGTCCGGCCATGCAGTCGCTGACGCCCGAGCGGGTCGAGCGGGACGTCCGCGCCTACCTGGACTGGCTGGCCGACAGCCCGCTGGTGGCCGACGGACCGGTCGGCGTCACCGGTTACTGCATGGGCGCCCGGCTGGCCGTGGGGACCGCCGCCACCTTCCCGGACCGGGTCGCCGCCGCAGGCGGTTTCCACGGCGGCCGACTCGTCACCGACGCCCCGGACAGCCCGCACCTGACAGTCGGGCCCATCACCGCGGAGCTCTACTTCGGCTTCGCCGACCAGGACCAGTCGATGACCGAGGACCAGATCCGCACCTTCCAGGAGGCGCTCGACGCCGCCGGGGTCCGCAACACCTGCGAGATCTACCGGGGCGCCGACCACGGCTACACACAGGCCGACACCCCGGCCTACTCCGCCGAGGCCGCCGAGCGGCACTGGGCGGCGCTGCTGGATCTGCTCAAGCGCGCGTTCTGATCCGTACACCTCCGTGAGTCCGGGGCCCGTCGCGTCGAGCGACGGGCCCCGTTTTCGTCCGACTCATTGACATGAACCCGCCCCATCGAGACCCTGAGAGCGCTCTCAAACTGGTACGGACCAATGTCCGTACGACGACCCCGACCCCACACGGAGGTGGAGAGTGCGCACAGGACTCGCACGCCGGACGCTGCTCCTGACGGCCGCGGCGGCGCTGATCGGCGGAGTGCTCACCCTGGGCACCCCGCACCCGGCCGACGCGGCCGTACCGGACACGATCCCGCTGAAGATCACCAACAACTCGGGCCGCGCCGACCAGGTGTACGTCTACGACCTCGGCACCCAGCTCTCCACGGGACAGCAGGGCTGGGCCGACGCCAACGGCACCTTCCACGCCTGGCCGGCCGGCGGCAACCCGCCGACCCCGGCGCCGGACGCCTCGATCACGGGCCCGGCGGCGGGCCAGCCGAAGACGATCCGGATCCCGAAGTTCTCCGGCCGGATCTACTTCTCCTACGGCCAGAAGCTGGACTTCCGACTGACCACCGGCGGTCTGGTGCAGCCCGCGGTGCAGAACCCGACCGACCCCAACCGCAACATCCTCTTCAACTGGTCCGAGTACACGCTCAACGACTCGGGTCTGTGGCTCAACAGCACCCAGGTGGACATGTTCTCGGCGCCGTACGCGGTCGGGGTGCAGCGCGCCGACGGCAGCGTGAGCAGCACCGGGCACCTCAAGTCGGGCGGCTACAACGGTGTCTTCACCGCCCTGCGCGGACAGTCGGGCGGCTGGGCGAACCTGGTCCAGACCCGCTCCGACGGCACCGTGCTGCGGGTACTGTCCCCGCTGTACGGGGTGGAGACCGGGGCGCTGGCGTCGACCGTCATGAGCGACTACGTGAACCGGGTCTGGTCGAAGTACTCGACGTCGACCCTGACCGTCACACCGTTCGCCGACCAGCCGAACACCAAGTACTACGGCCGGGTCTCGGGGAACGTCATGAACTTCACCAACTCCGCCGGAGCGGTGGTGACGAGCTTCCAGAAGCCCGACGCGGGCAGCATCTTCGGCTGCCACAACCTGCTCGACGCACCCAACGACCTGGTACGCGGCCCGATATCGCGCACCCTGTGCGCGGGCTTCAACCGGTCGACGCTGCTGACGAGTTCGAGCCAGCCCGACACCAACCCGGCCGATTTCTACAAGGATTCGGTGACCAACCAGTACGCGCGCGCCGTCCACGCCCAGATGGCCGACGGCAAGGCGTACGCCTTCGCCTTCGACGACGTCGGCAACCAGGAGTCGCTGGTCAACGACGGCAGCCCGCAGCAGGCGTACCTCACGCTGGACCCGCTGAGCTGACCCCGCGTGAGAGTCCCGCACCCGGCTCGCGGGTGCGGGACTCCTGTCCGCGCTGTGTCAGCCGGTCGTGACGGCGGTGTCGTCGACGACGAAGCTGGTCTGGAGCGAGGAGTCCTCGACACCGCTGAACTTCAGGGTGACGGTCGAGCCCGCGTAGGACCCGAGGCTGAAGGACTTCTGCACGTATCCGGAGGCCGCGTTGAGGTTGGAGTACGTGGCCAGGGTGGTCGAACCGGCGGTGACCGTCAGCTTGTCGTACTGGGTGCTGGTGGTGGTCTCGGCCGTGTCGATGTGCAGGTAGAAGGTGAACGTGGTGGCGGTGCAGCCGGACGGGATCGTCACCGACTGGGACAGCGTGTCGGTGTGGGTCGATCCGTAGCCGTCGAGCCACGCCTTGTAGGAACCGGTACGGGCCGCCTCACTGCTGGAGTTGGTGATCACACCGCTGGTCGCCGTCCAGGTGGTGTTGCCCGACTCGAAGCCCGGGTTGCCGAGCAGTTGCGAGGAGGTGCAGGTGCCGCCGCCTCCGCTGGAACTGACGGTCCAGGTGAAGGAGGCCGTGCCGGTGGCGCCCGTCGAGTCGGTCACCGTGACGGTGGTGCTGTAGGTGCCCGCCGTCGTCGGGGTGCCGGTGATGGCGCCGGTGGAGCTGCTGATCGACAGGCCGGTCGGCAGGCCGGTCGCCGCGTAGGTCAGCGAGCCGCTGTTGGTGCTGCTCGCCGATATCTGCAGGCTCACCGCGGTACCGACGGTCGAGGACTGGCTGCCCGGGTTGGTGACCGTGACGCCCGAGGTGGGCACGGTGATGTGGCTGCCGACGTTGATGCCGGCGAAGGCGTTGCCGACACCCGCGTACTGGGTGGAGCTGGTGCCGTACAGCGCCGCTGCCGCGTTCAGGGCGGCGGTGCGGGCGGCGGCGTAGTTGGTGCTGGACGTCATGTACGTCGTCAGCGCCTTGTACCAGATCTGCAGGGCCGCGGCCCGGCCGATGCCGGCGACGGCGACGCCGTCGGAGGTCGGGCTGTTGTACGTGACGCCGTTGATGGTCTTGCTGCCGCTGCCCTCGGACAGCAGGTAGAACATGTGGTTCGCGGGACCCGAGGAGTAGTGCACGTCGAGGTTGCCGACCCCGGAGTACCAGCTGTCGGCCGACGCGCCGTCCTTGTCCGGCTCGTCCATGTAACGCAGCGGCGTGCCGTCGCCGTTGATGTCGATCTTCTCGCCGATGAGGTAGTCGCCGACGTCGGAGGAGTTGGCCGCGTAGAACTCCACGCCGGTGCCGAAGATGTCTGAGGTCGCCTCGTTCAACCCGCCGGACTCACCGGTGTAGTTGAGCCCGGCCGTGTTCGACGTGACGCCGTGGCTCATCTCGTGGCCGGCCACGTCGAGGGAGGTGAGGGCGTGGGTGCTGCTCGTGCCGTCGCCGTAGGTCATGCAGAAGCAGTCGTCGTCCCAGAAGGCGTTGACGTACGCCGTGCTGTAGTGGACGCGGCTGTAGGCGGCGACACCGTCGTTCTTGATGCCGCTGCGGCCGAAGGTGTTCTTGTAGAAGTCCCAGGTCATCTGGGCGCCGTAGGCGGCGTCGGCGCCGGCGGTCTGGGTGTTGGAGCCGGATCCGGTGCCCCAGACGTCGTCGCTGTCGGTCATCAGGGTGCCGGTGCCCGACGTGCCGTTGTTGAGGCTGTACGTCTTGTGGCCGCCGCGCGTGGTGTCGTACAGCTGGTACGTCGAACCCGACAGCGTGGTGTTCAGGGTGACCGTGCCGCTGTACTGGGTGTTGCCGGTGCCGGTCTGGACGGCCTGGTACCGGTAGAGCTCCTTGCCGGTGGTGGCGTCCGTGACGACGTGCAGCTTGCTGGGCGTGCCGTCGTCCTGGAAGCCGCCGATCACGGTCTCCCAGGCGAGCTTCGGGGTGCCGTTGCCGGCCCAGATCACCTTGCGGGCGCTGTCGGCGACCGGCTTCTGCGCGTCGAGGGCCTTGGCCGCCTTGAGCGCCTTGGTCTGGGCGGCGGACTTGCTGTAGGCCGCGCTGACCGTGGGGACGGTGATGGTGTGCTTGTTGTTGAAGGTGGTGCTCACCGTTCCGGCCGCGAGGGAGGCGGGCGGGGTGTGCACGATCAGGTCGCCGCCGAGGACGGGGAGGCCGTCGTAGGTGCGCTCGTAACGAGTGTGCAGGGTGCCGTCGTTGTCCTTGGTGACGTCCTTGACGACCAGCTTCTCCTTGGCGCCGAGGCCGAGGGTGCGGGCGGTCGTGGTGGTCTTCTGCTGGGCGCCCTTGATCAGCGCGGTGTGCTGGGCGGGGGTGAGCTTCGCCTCCAGGCCGCCGGTGCGGACGGGGCTGGGGTGGGGGGTGGCGGGCTTGGCGTTCGCCGGGACCGACTGGATGCCGACGGCGAGGAAGGCGGCGGTGGAGACCAGTGCGGCTCCTACCGTGGCCCGTCTGTGGGGAAGACGTCTCACTCGTACTCCTCCTGCTGCGGCCGCCGGGTCGCGGCCGGTGACAGACCGGGCAGACGGGGATGTGCTGTCCGGGAAGAGCTGAGCTGTGCGGGAAACCGGGATCCGGGACCGGCGTGCGTGGTCCGTGATCCGTGGACACGCCATGGAGAAACGGAGAAAGCGTGTGCTGAGCGAGGATTCCAGATTTGACCCGCGCATGTCATTCACGTCGAGGCCAGTCGAGGGTTTTCCCTATGCAGGGCGGGGCGGCCGGGAAGGACCGGCGATCAGGGGGAGGGCGGGCACGGGGAGGGCGGACGAGGGGAGGGCGGGCGGACCATGAACACGTCCACCGGGCCCTCGGTCTCGACCAGGAATCCGTGCCGCTCGTACAGCCGCCGGGCCGCGCTGCCCCGCAGGACGTTCAGCCGGACGGGGACGCCGTCGCGGTCGCACCGCTCCAGCAGCTCGCGCAGCACGGCCGAGCCGATGCCGCCGCCCTGGACGTGCGGGGCCAGGTAGAAGTGCTCCAGCCGGCGGACGCCCTCGGCCGGCCTGAGCGCCACACAGCCGGCGAAGGCGCCGCCCACCTCGATCACCCGGGTGTGGGCCGCGTCGAACCCGTCCCGCAGCCGTTGCCGGACCCGCCGCGCGTCGTACCGGCCGAGCCGCTCCAGGTCCTCCCGCAGCACGACGGCACGCAGTTCGGCCACCGCCTCGACGTCCGCGTCCGACGCCGGACGTGTCTTCCAGTCCGCCATGATCGCCACGCTATCCGCGGCGGCCGGCCGCCGAAGGACCGGGGTGAGGAACCCGGCCCGGCCGACGGACCGGGGACAGCCGAGGACAGCCGAAGACGACCGATTTATCCTTGTTCAGCCGGAGTGAGGCGGCTTCGCGCCCCGGACCGGGCGTCGGCAGCTCCCACCCCACGGAAGGGACTCACCCATGCGGGTCTTCATCGTCGGCACAGGCAACATGGCGGGCGGTATCGCCACCCGGGCCCTGGCGGGCGGGCACACGGTCCGGCTGGTCGGCACGGATCCCGCCAAGGCCGCCACACTCGCCGACGCCCTGGGCGAGCGGACACCGGGGGCGGACGTGGCGCCCGCCGTGCCGGACGCGGTCGGGTCGGCCGACGTGGTGGTGCTCGCCGTGCCGTTCGACGCGGCCAGACAGGTCGTCACCGAGTACGGGGACCAGCTCGCCGGGAAGACGGTCGTCGACATCTCGAACCCGGTGGACTTCTCGACCTTCGACTCGCTCACGGTGCCCGCGGACAGCTCCGGCGCCCAGCAGCTGGCCGAGGCCGCCGCGCCGGGCACGCGCATGGTGAAGGCGTTCAACACCACGTTCGCGGGCTCGCTGGTCGCAGGCGAGGTGGGCGGTCTGCCGCTGGACGTGTTCATCGCCGGCGACGACGCGGCGGCCCGCGACCAGGTGGCCGAGCTGGTCGCCTCCGGCGGACTCAACCCGGTGGTCGTCGGCGGCCTGCGACACGCCCGGGAGCTGGAGGGCATCCAGCTGCTGCACATGGCCCTGCAGACGCGGCCCGAGGGGCACGGCTGGATGAGCGCGATCAAAATCGTCGCACCCTGAGCCCCGCCTGTGCCCCTGCCGGGGGATGCCTCTGCGGCAGTTGTGTCGACGCGTAGTACCCCAGAGCCGGGCGAAGTCCCGGCGAACGCCCCCGGCGCGTAGTACCTTCCCCCACAACAGCCGTGACTCTGGGGGGAGTTGCACACATGCACGGCACGACGGACGGTTTCCACTACGGCGCGGTGACTCCGGTCGCGGCCTATCTGATGGCCTGTCTGGGCGGGGCACTGGGGCTGCGCTGCATCGTCAGGTCGCTGTACCACCACGGGGAGTCGTGGCGGCCCGGCTGGCTCGCCCTGGGGGCGGCCTCGATCGGCTGCGGCATCTGGACGATGCACTTCATCGCGATGATCGGCTTCCATGTCCGGGAGACCACGATCCGCTACGACGTGGGACTGACCCTGCTCAGTCTCGCGGTGGCGGTCCTGGTCGTCGGCATCGGCGTCTTCGCGGTCGGCTACCGGGGCGCGACCACCGGAACGCTCTGGACGGCGGGTGTCATCACCGGTCTGGGCGTGGCCGCCATGCACTACCTGGGCATGGCCGCGCTCCGCCTTGACGGAACGATTCACTACGACCGGGCGACGGTCGCCCTCTCCGTCCTGATCGCGATCGCCGCGGCGACGGCGGCGCTGTGGGCGGCCGTGTCGGTGCGGGGCTTCACGGCGAGTCTGGGCGCGAGTCTGGTGATGGGCCTGGCGGTGTCGGGCATGCACTTCACCGCCATGGCGGCCGTGAGCGTCGACGTGCACGCGGCGTCCGCCACGTCCTGGTCGAGCACGTCACCGACCTCGCTGCTGCTGCCCATGCTGCTCGGCCCGGTCGTCTTCCTGCTGCTGGCCGGGGTGGTGGTGATGTTCGACCCGCTGCTGGTCCTGGGCGAAGGGGACTGGAACCGCCGGGCACCGGGGAGAAACGGTCCGCCTGCGGCGTCGGCCCGGAAGGCGCGCTCACGCCCACCGGGCCGGAGCAGCGGGCGCACACCCCGGAGCCGCCACGGCCGCCCGGTACCCGGCGGTGCGGACCGGTACGGCACGGCGCCGCACACCGCACCGTCCGCGACGGACCGGTACGGCACCCGGAACCACCCGGCACCCGGCGGGACCGGCCAGTTCGGCATCCCCACCCAGCCGGCACCCGGCGCCACCGGCCGGCCGGGCACCGCCCGTCGCCCCAGGTCCGCCCCGCAGGACCCGTACGGCGCCCCCTCGAACCCCTACGAGTGGTGACGGTCCTGACGTGCAGGGGGCTCTCGTACAGCGAGGTGACGCCGGTGTGGCGGTCCTCGATCCTTGAGCCATGCGTGCCGCCCGTCTGATCCGCATGGCGCTCCTCGTCCAGTCGAGCCCCGGCCTGACCGCCGTCGCCCTCGCCCTCGCCCGCGAGCTGGACGTCTCCCGGCGTACGGTGATCCGCGATGCCCAGGCTCTGCAGGAGGCAGGCGTTCCCATCCGGTCGGAGCGCGGCCGTGCGGGCGGCTATCACCTGGCGCCGGGCCACCGGACCCGGCTCACCACGCTCCACCCCACCGAGGCGGAGACGCTCTACCTCTCCGGTCTGCCCACCGCCCTGCGCGACCTGGGGCTGTCGGCCGCGGCCGACACGGCCCGGCTGAAGCTGTCGGCCACCCTGCTGCCCTCGCTGCGTGCGGCGGCCGAGTCGTCGGTGCGCCGCTTCCACCTGGACGCCCCGGCCTGGTTCCGTGAGCCGGCGGCGCCGGAGCTGCTCCCGGCGCTGGCCCGCGCCGTGTGGTCCGACCGCACCGTCGAGCTGGACTACGCGCGGCCGGGCCGGGACGGCGCGCCGTCCCGCGCGGTGACGCGCCTGCTGGAACCGTACGGGCTCGTCCTGAAGGCGGGCGTCTGGTACGTCGTGGGCCGCGTCCCCGCCGAGCGGACGGCGGGCCGGGACGGCGCCTGGCGTACCTACCGCGTCGACCGTGTCACGGCGCTCCGCCCTGCTCCCGGCGCCGGCGAGTCCTTCGTCCGTGACCCGTCCTTCGACCTGGCCGGGCACTGGCAGGCCCAGGCCGCCGGTTTCGCCCGCGCGCTGCTGCGCGAGACCGTCACCGTGCGGCTGACCGAGCGCGGTCTGCGGCGTCTGCCGTCCGTGGCGGACCCGGCCGGCGTGGCCGGGGCACTGGCGTCCGCGACCGCGCCGGACGCCGCCGGGAAGGTCGTGCTCGACCTGCCGGTGGAGTCGCAGGACGTCGCCTTCGGGCAGCTGACCGGGCTGGGCGCGGAGGTGGAGGTGCTGGCCCCGGCGGGCCTGCGCGCCCGCTTCCGCGAGCATGCAAAGGCCCTTGCCGCCGTGTACGGCGCGGAGCCGGAGGATCAGCGGTAGTCGTCCGGCGTGCCCTTCTTCCCGCCGTAGGTGACCTCCTCGAAGTACGCCAGGGCGTCCGGCCGGCTGCCGTCCACGTCCCGTACGCCATAGGCCCTGGCGAGCTCCGCGCTGGAAGCGGACCTGCCGTTCCAGCGGGCGGCCCGGTCCGGGTCGGCGGCGAGCGCGGCGACCCCGCGGGCGAGGTAGTGCGGCGACTCGGCGATGGCGAAGTCGGGTTCCCCGGCGACGGCGTCGCGCCAGTTCTCCTCGGCCACGCCGAAGTGGGCGAGCATCTGCTCCGAGCGCAGGAAGCCCGGCGTGACGGCGACCGCCGTGCCCCCGTACTCCGCCAGTTCCTCGCCCAGTCCGAAGGCGATGCGGATCGGGGCGTTCTTCGCGAGGTCGTAGTAGAGGTTCTCGCGGTAACGGCGGTTGAAGGCCGCCGTGCCGTCGGTGACCTCCACGTGCAGCGGTGCGTCCGAGCGGATCAGGAGCGGGAGGGCGAGTGCCGCGGTGATCACGTGCGAGCGCACGCCGAGGTCCAGGATGCGCAGGCCGTCGGCGAGCGGTGTCTCCCAGCTCTTCTTGCCGAAGACGGAGCCGACGAGCAGGTGTTCGCCGCCCCAGAGGTCGTTGACGAGGATGTCGAGCCGCCCCTGTTCGCGGTCGATCCGCTCGACGAGGACTCGGACCTGGTCCGCGTCCAGATGGTCGGTGGGTACGGCGATGCCGGTGCCGCCGGCCGCTGTGACCAGTTCCGCGGTCTCCTCGATCGTCTCCGTGGTCCGGCCGACCTCGCTGGCGTGCCCGCGGGTGGTGCGGCCGGTGACGTAGACGGTGGCGCCGGCCCGGCCGAGTTCGACGGCGAGGGCACGTCCGGCGCCGCGGGTGGCCCCGGCGACGAGGGCGATCCGGCCGGCGAGCGGGTCTTCCCGGCCGGCGTCCCGGGTGTTGATGTCCTTGTCCATGGCACCACGGTGCCCGCCAAAGGTGACAGAAGGCGTCACCGTTTTCCGGAGATCTTCCCGCGCGTGGTCCTCGGAGGCCTCCGGGTCGGGTCCGCGGCCGCTCCCGGACATGTGGTGGTATCGCTTGTCGTACCGGGCGAACCCTGTTCCTCGTCGGGGCAGTTGGCAGAAGATCAAGGCGATACCGTCCCGATCTGCCGGTCGTCACCCCGAACGGGCACAATCGGCGTCATGACGATCATCGAGGGCGCACCGCTGCCCACGCGCAGCGCTCCCCTGGTCCTTGCCCGGAGATTCCTGACGGGCGGTGTGATCGGGGCGTCCCTGGCCGCCTTCGTGGTCGCCGTCGTCATCGAGAGCGTGCCGCTGCTCGTCACGGGCATGGCACTGCCCGTCGGGTACGGCCTGCTGGTCCTCCTCGCCGGTGCGCCCCGGCGTGCCCGGGAGGCGGCCGTCGTACCCGTCACGGCACTCGCGATGATCGAGAGCCTGCGTGCCGTCGGGGACGGGTCGAGCGACGTGTCGGTGCGGTTCGACCTCACCGTCGCGCCGGACGACGGACCGGCGTTCCGCGTCGTGGTCGCGGAGAGCATCAATCTCGTCGACCTGCCCGACTACCGGCCGCGCGGCGTCCTGGTGGTCGAGTACCCTCCGGACCGGCCGTGGCGCTCGCGGATCCTGCAGCGGCCGACGCCGGAGTGGAAGGAGCGGGTGGCGGGGGCGAGCCTCGACTCGGCTCCCGGGTCGGCTCTGGTGAGCAAGCCGTCCGAGGGCGGTGCCGGTGGCTTCCTCGCCCTCCTCGGTCTGCTGCTCGGCGCGGCCGTCGTGGTCCTGCTCTTCCGCGCCGACCTGTCCGCCGCGGACGACGACGCGCGGCCGCCCTCGTCGCACCCGTCCGTCTCCACCACGTCCTCGTCGTCCACCACCGTCGTGACCTCCGCGACCGGCACGGTCACCCTGGGCCCGGGCCAGTCGATGCTCGACAAGGGCGAACTGCGCCGGGCCGTCGCCTCGCTCACCCGGGACGAGACCGGGCGCCAGGCGCTCACCGTCGTCGTACAGGAGCGCCAGCTGTCCGTCGTGTTCGCCCCCACCGGCATACAGGCGGGACGGTTCGACCCGCGCTCCCTGCCCTACGACCGGATCCCCGCCCTCGTCGAGAAGGCCCGCACCACCCTCGGGGCCGGCTCCCCGCAGACCTGGCAGCTCACCGCCGAGCGCCTCACCGGCCCCCTGACCATCAGGGTCACGGTGACCGGCCGCGAGGGCACGGCGTCGCTGGAGGCGGACCAGCACGGCACGGTGGTGCGGCGCACCCCGGCCGGCTGACCGCACGGCACGGCCGGTGCCCGCGGGCGGGCCCGACCGGTGCCGGAACCTATCCCGCGGCGGCGGGCTGCGGGGCCGGGGCGCCGGTGATCGGCGCGTGGGTGAGGTCGTAGGCGCTCTCCGCGTGCAGGTGGGCGTCCACGCCCTCCTGTTCGACCTCGGGGCGGACCCGGAGGCCCATCGTCTTGTCGAGTGCCTTGGCGATCAGCCAGGTCACGCCGAAGGAGTACGCCAGGACGGCGAAGGCACCGACGGCCTGCTTGCCGAGGAGGGAGAGACCGCCGCCGTAGAGGAGGCCGTCGACTCCGTTCGGCGCCTCGGAGGTGGCGAGGACGCCGACCAGCAGGGTGCCGGTGAGGCCTCCGACGAGGTGGATGCCGACCACGTCGAGCGAGTCGTCGTAGCCGAGCCGGTACTTGAGGCCCACGGCGAGGGCGCAGACGGCTCCGCCGATGGCGCCGAGGAGGAGGGCGCCGGACGGGGAGACGGCACCGCAGGCGGGGGTGATGGCCACGAGGCCGGCGATCGCTCCGGAGGCGGCGCCGAGGCTGGTGGAGTGGCCGTCGCGGAGCTTCTCGACCAGCAGCCAGCCGAGCATCGCGGAGCAGGTGGCGACGAAGGTGTTGAGGACGACGACGGAGGCGGCGTTGCTCGACGTCAGTGCCGATCCGCCGTTGAAGCCGAACCAGCCGAACCACAGCAGGCCCGCACCGAGCATGACGAGCGGCAGGTTGTGGGGGCGTTCGGTGCCGCCGTCCTTCTGCCAGCCGATGCGCTTGCCGAGGACGAGGATCACGGCCAGGGCCGCCGCGCCGGAGTTGATGTGGACGGCGGTGCCGCCCGCGAAGTCGATGGCGCCGAGTCTGTTGACGATCCAGCCGCCGACCACGCCCTTGCCGTCGAAGGCGAACACCCAGTGCGCGACGGGCAGGTAGACCAGGGTCACCCAGATGCCCGTGAAGGTCATCCAGGAGCCGAACTTGATACGGTCCGAGATCGCGCCGCAGATGAGGGCGGCGGTGAGGGCGGCGAACAACGCCTGGAAGGCGGCGAAGACCGAGAGCGGGATGACGGCCTTCGGGTCGTCCTTCATGACACCGCTCATCCCGAAGTACTCGGTGACGTCACCGAGCAGGCCGGCGCCGCCGATCGAGTCGCCGAACGAGGCCGAGAAGCCGTAGACGACCCAGATGCAGCCGACCAGGGCGACGGCGCCGAAGGTCATCATGATCATGTTGAGCACGCTCTTGGCGGCGACCATGCCGCCGTAGAAGAGGGCCAGTCCCGGCACCATCAGACAGACGAGCGCTGTGCTCGCGAGCATCCAGGCGGTGCTTCCGGTGTCCATGCGCACACTCCGCGGAGAAGTCCAACAGGGAGAAACTTCGTTTCATCTCAGTAGACTTGGTGTGCGTTACAAGACCCGTCCGTGTCCGATTAAGGCCGGGTTTCAGTGCTGGGGGCTGTCCCCGAAGGCCGTCACCGTGAGGAAGCGGATCGGCAACTCGACGAGGCTCTCGGGGCCGTGCGGGGCCTCGCCGTCGAACTGGAGGGCGTCGCCGGGGCGCAGGGTGTAGCTGGACTTGCCGTGGCCGTAGACCATGACGCCCTCCAGCATGTAGAGGAGTTCGGTGCCGGCGTGCTGGAAGAGCGGGAACACCTCGCTCTGTTCGGTGAGGGTGACCAGCAGGGCGTCCATCCGCTTGTGGGCGCCCCGCAACGAGCCGAGCTGGGCGTACTCGTGGCCGACCCGGGTACCGCGCCGCACGATCCGGGCGCCGTGCCCGGCGGGGACGAAGACCGCTTCGCGCTCGTCGTCCAGACCCCGGAACAGGGCCGTGACCGGGACGTCGAGGCCGCGCGCGAGGCGCGAGAGGGTGGTGAGGCTGCACGCCGTCTGGGCGTTCTCGATCTTCGACAGCATGGCCTTGGAGATGCCGACGCGCTGCGCCATCTCACCGACCGAGAGCCCGGCCGCCTGCCGGTACTCACGGGTGCGGACCGCGATGACGCGCTCCAGCGCCCTGTCGTCGGTGTCACCGGTGTCGCCGGTGTCGCCGGTGTCCGCTGCGGGTTCGGGGTGCTCGGTCACCGGCGCATCCTATGCCGAGCGGTCCAGGCGGAAGCGGGGGTGGGGTTCGGCCCGGCCGGTCGCGAGGTCGGCGGCCATCGCGCCGATGAGCGGGGCGAACTTGGCGCCGTGTCCGGAGCACGGGGAGGCGATGACGAGCGGGCCGTGCCGGTCGAGGACGAAGTCCTCGTCGGACGTGGTGGTGTAGAGGCAGGTCGCCTCGGCGACCGGTTCGGGGTCGAGTCCCGGGAGCCGGTCACGGACGAACCCGCCCACGCGGGTGCGTGAGGACGGGTCGACGACACCGGTGCGGGTGGTGGCCGTGGTGGGGGTGCCGCGGTCGTGTTCGGCGACCTTCATCGCGGGGAGCGGGCCGCCGTCCGTGCCGGAGGGCAGGCCGTACGTCTGCATCGTCTGGTCCTTGAAGACCAGGATCGGCCATGCGACGGACGGATCGTGCTGCCGGAAGTGGAAGACCTGCTGCTGGGTCACCGTCAACGACGGGAGGGCGACGGGCAGCCCGAGTTCCGGCAGCCAGGCGCCGGCGGCGATCACGGCCGTGTCGGCGGTCAGCTCGCGGCCGTCGGCGGTGCGCAGCAGCACCTTCTGCCGTACGTCGAAGCCGGTGACCCGCACCCCGCTCCATACCTCCGCCCCGTGCTCGGCGGCTCGCCGCACACAGGCCGCGACCGTCGCGTCGGCGTCGATCACACCGGCGCCCGGGTGGTGGAGGGCCGGTCCGGTGAAGCGGATGTACGGCCAGCGCTCGCCGGCCGCTTCGGCACCGAGGAGTTCGTACGGCACTCCGGCCGCCGCCAGCACCTCGGCGAGCCCCTCGGGGCCCCGCCCCTCCCCCAGGTCGAGCCCACCGGTCGTCCGCAGCAGGGAAGTCGAGGCGTCCTCCTCCAGCGCCCGCCACTCCTCGTACGCACGGCCCGTGAGCCCGACGTACAAGGGGTCGGCGTACGCCCGCCGGAAGATCCGCGAACTGCCGTGCGAGCTGCCCCGCCTGTGGCCGATGCCGTACGCCTCGACCAGGGTGACCGGGTGGCCGCGCCGGGCGAGCTGCCAGGCCGTGGCGGCGCCCATGAGTCCGGCGCCGACGACCGCGATCACAGCCCGGCTCCCGGGATCCAGTCCGTGCCGGCGAGCGGGACGCGGGCCATGGCGGCGGACTCGATGGTGAGGGCGACCAGGTCCTCGGGTTCGAGGTGCAGAAGGTGGGCCTTGCCGCAGGCGCGGGCGAGGGTCTGGGCCTCCATGGTCATCACCCGCAGGAAGTTGGCGAGCCGCCGGCCGCCCTCGACGGGATCGAGCCGGGCGGCGAGTTCCGGGTCCTGGGTGGAGATCCCGGCCGGGTCGCGCCCGTCCTGGTAGTCGTCGAAGTAGCCCGCGGCGGAGCCCAGTTGCCGGTACTCGGCGTCGTACCGGGGGTGGTTGTCGCCGAGCGCGACGAGCGCCGCCGTACCGATGGCGACCGCGTCCGCTCCCAGCGCCAGGGCCTTGGCCATGTCGGCGCCGGAGCGGATGCCGCCGGAGACGACCAGCTGGACCTCGCGGTGGACGCCCAGCTCCTGGAGCGCCCGGACCGCCTGGGGCAGGGCCGCGAGGGTCGGGATGCCGACGTGCTCGATGAAGACGTCCTGGGTGGCCGCCGTGCCGCCCTGCATGCCGTCGACCACGACGACGTCCGCGCCCGCGTGCACGGCCAGTTTCACGTCGTAGTACGTCCGGGTCGCGCCGACCTTCACATAGACCGGCTTCTCCCAGTCGGTGATCTCCCGCAGTTCGAGGATCTTGATGGCGAGGTCGTCGGGCCCGGTCCAGTCGGGGTGCCGGCAGGCGCTGCGCTGGTCGATGCCGACGGGCAGCGTCCGCATGCCGGCGACCCGTTCGGTGACCTTCTGCCCGAGCAGCATGCCACCGCCACCGGGCTTGGCACCCTGCCCGAGAACGACCTCGATGGCGTCGGCGGCCCGCAGGTCGTCGGGGTTCATGCCGTACCGGGACGGCAGGTACTGGTACACGAGGTGCTTGGAGTGCCCGCGTTCCTCGGGGGTCATCCCGCCGTCGCCGGTGGTCGTGGAGGTACCGACCTCGCTGGCCCCCCGCCCGAGGGCCTCCTTGGCCTGCGCGGAGAGGGCGCCGAAGCTCATGCCGGCGATGGTCACGGGGGTGGCCAGCCGGAGCGGGTTCCTCGCGTGCCGGGTACCGAGGACGACGTCCGTGTCACACCGCTCGCGATAACCCTCCAAGGGATAGCGGGACATGGAGGCGCCGAGCAGCAAGAGGTCGTCGAAGTGGGGGAGTCTGCGCTTGGCGCCCCATCCCCGGATGTCGTAGATGCCGGTGTCGGCGGCGCGCTGGATGGCATGGATGGTGGCACGGTCGAAGGTGGCGGACTCACGGAGGCCGTGGGATGCGGGTTCCAAGGTTCAGCTCCTAAACAAGGCAGGGTTGTAGCGCCCCGTCAGGGGCGCGGGGAACTGCGCGACCGGCCACGACGGCCCGCAGTCGACAACGGCGCTAGTAGGCCGTCGAATTGTCGACCTTGAAGTGATAAAGCGTCCGCGCCGATCCGTACCGCCGGAACTCCCCCGGATCCTCGTCCCGTTCCGCCGCCTTCAACAGCTCGGCCAGCTCCGCGAGATGCTCACCCCGCATCTCCTTCTCCACGCAGTCCGCCCCCAGCGACCTCACCGCTCCCCGCACATAGATCCGCGCCTCGTACAACGAGTCCCCCAGCGCGTCCCCGGCGTCACCGCAGACGACCAGCCGCCCGGCCTGCCCCATGAACGCACTCATGTGACCTACGTTGCCGCCCACCACGATGTCCACCCCCTTCATGGAGATCCCGCACCGCGCCGACGCGTCCCCGTCGATCACCAGCAGCCCGCCGTGGGCGGTGGCCCCCGCCGACTGGGAGGCGTTGCCCCGCACCCGGACCGTGCCGGACATCATGTTCTCGGCGACCCCGGTCCCCGCGTTGCCGTGCACGGTGACCGTGGCGTGCTGGTTCATGCCGGCGCAGTAGTAGCCGACGTGGCCCTCGATGTCGACGCTGAGGTCGTCCCGGATACCGCAGGCGACGGCATGCGCACCGCGCGGGTTCAGCACCCGCCACGTGTCGGCGGAGACGACCGGCGCGTGCAGCGCCGCGTTCAGATCCCGGACCGGCGTCTCGGCCAGGTCGATCAGCGTCGCCATACGTACACCTCTTCCGGCTCGGGTTCGAAGATGCGGGCGTTCTCGATGCCCGGCAGGACGTCCAGCGCCCGGTACTCGGAGGCCATCGCCACCCAGTCGGCGGTCTCCGCGACCATCGCGGGCTTGCAGGCGATCGCGTCCCGGACGACCGCGAAGGAGTCGCCGGTGGACACCAGCAGCGTGTAGAAGCCGTCGAACCGCTCGCACAGCAGCTTCAGCGCCTTCTCCGGGTCGGCACCCTGGGCGAGTTGGTGGGCGACGAAGCGGGCGCCGACCTCGGAGTCGTTCTCGCTGTCGAACTCCACGCCCTGGGCGCGCAGTTCGCGGCGGATGGTGGCGTGGTTGGCGAAGGAGCCGTTGTGCACCAGGCACTGACCGGGCCCCACGGAGAAGGGGTGCGCGCCCTCGGGGGTGACCGCCGACTCGGTGGCCATCCGGGTGTGTCCGACGCCCTGCCAGCCGGTCACGCCGGCAAGCCCGAAGGAGTCCGCCAACTCCACCGGATTCCCGGTGCCCTTGAGCACGGCCATGTCCGTGCCGGAGCCGATCACGGTGGCGTGCGGCAGCGCGTCGGCGACGGCCGCGAGCAGCGCGACGACGGAGCCGTGCGCGTGCACGACCGTCGTGACGTCGGCGGCGACGGCCACCGCGCCCGGCAGCGCGGCCTCCGCCTCGGCCGGCGTGACCCCGAGCAGCGAGACGACGGCCCGTCCCGGCGGGGACAGCCGGGGATCCCCGTAGACGGCGACCCCCGCCGAGTCCGGGCCCCGCTCGACGACCTGGCCGAGCATCGCGGTGAGCAGTTCCCCGAGGCGTGGTTCCAGTGAGGGCTCGCGCAGATGGAGCCCGACGATTCCGCACATGGCAGGTCCTCCCTTCCCAAGTCCCGTCAGAAGGCGGTCAGATAGCGGTCCAGCTCCCAGGCGCCGACCGTGGAGTGCCAGTCGAAGAACTCCTCGCGCTTGAGGTCGGCGAAGTACCGGCTCACTCCCGGTCCGGCCGCGTCGAGGGTGCCGCTGATCACGTCGTCGGCCTGGAGGGCTTCGACGGCGTGCAGCAGGGTCGGCGGGAGTTCCGGGCCCTTGCCCGCGCCGCCCGGCTCCCCCGGGTCGAGGCCGCGCTCGATGCCGTCGAGCCCGGCGGCGAGCGCCGCCGCGGCGGCGAGGTACGGGTTGGCCGCGCCGTCCCCGCCGCGCAGTTCGATGCGGTTGCCGTCGGGGACGCGGACGAAGTGGGTGCGGTCGTTGCCGCCGTAACTCGCCACGCGCGGCGACCAGGTGGCCCCGGAGCGGGTGGAGACGGCGCCGGTCCGCTTGTAGGAGTTGACGGTGGGCGCGATGACGGCCTGGAGGGCCCGCGCGTGCTCGACGATCCCGGCGACGAAGGAGTAGGCGAGCGGGGAGAGTCCGAGCCCGCGCCCGTCCGCCGCGTCCGGGAAGGCCGGCTCGCTCCCTCGCCACAACGACATGTGCAGATGCATGCCCGTGCCGGTGCGGTCGGTGAACGGCTTCGGCATGAACGTGGCCGTCATGCCACGCTGTTCGGCCAGTACCGACACCAGGTAGCGCATGGTGATGACACGGTCTGCGGTGGTGAGGGCGTCGGCGTGCCTGAAGTTCTGCTCGAACTGGCCGTTGCCGTCCTCGTGGTCGTTGGCGTAGTTGCCCCAGCCGAGGGCGTTCATCGCGCTGGAGACGGCGGTGAGGTGGTCGTACATCCGGGTCAGGCCACGCGCGTCGTAACACCGCTGCGACGCGGTGTCCTTGCCGTCGGCGACCCTTAGCACACCGTGCTCGTCGCGGTTGACCAGGAAGTACTCGACCTCCGCACCGACGGCCAGGGAGAGCCCCTGCGCGGCGGCCCGCTCCAGCTGCGTGCGCAGGATGACCCGCGGGGCGTACGGCCAGGGCTCACCCTCGACGTACGGGTCGCAGTGGACCAGCGCAAGGCCGGGCTTCACGAAGGGGAGCGGGGTGTACGAGGAGGCGTCGGGGCGGGCGATGACGTCAGGGTCGCTGGGCTGTCGGCCGAGCGCGCCGGCCGCGTATCCGGCGAAGCCCACGCCCTCGTCGCGCAGTTCGCCGACGGCCTGGGCGGGGACGAGCTTGGCTCAGGGTTTGCCGGTCAGGTCGACGAAGACGGCGAGGACGAAGTCGACGCCGTCGGCCCGCACCAGTTCGGCGAGATCGGGGGCGCCTGCTTCGGGTTCGGTCGTCATGGGGCCCGCCCTGGTCACAACAGGATGTCCATTGTGATGAATCATCGTTGCATGTCAGTAGACACGGCTGGCATTACGAGAGGATTTCCACCGTGGAAGGTCCTCGTAAGCCGACCGGAAGGCTGGAGACGGAAAGAGGGCCGGGTTTAGAACCCGCCGATGGGGTAAACCCCCCCCGCCCCCCCGCAACCCACCCCACACGCTGGGCAGTCGGGGGCGGCGGCACCCAGCACCCCCGGAGAACCCCGCGCGCCCCGCTGGGTG